>CABQLM010000008.1 GCA_902465105.1 uncultured Collinsella sp. | reverse complement strand
GTCATTGGGGACGTTCTTAAATGACTAGTCAAACAAGAACGTCCCCAACGACTAGTCGTTTAAGAGCGTCCCCAATGACTACTTCGCTCTGGTGTAAAAAGCGTGCCATGCTTGGGTGGGGATTGTTATCCGTTTGTAAAGGCTGGGCAGAGCTAGCGGTAAGGGTCTATCAAATGCCCGTAAGAAACCGCAGATGAGGCGGTCGTCGCCCGATCGAGGCCGTATCTTTCCAAACAGCAAAGCGGGCAGGGTGTCCGCGAGTCGCATGTATGAAAGGAAGATCATGCTCGATCAGGCTTATTCTCGTCGTCAGTTCCTCGGCCTCGCTGGTGGTCTCGCCAGCATCGTCGGTCTCGGCCTCGTTGGTTGCGGCGGCTCAGGTGCCTCCGGCACCGCCGACAAGGGTAGCGCCGCCGCTGCCGAGTCCGTCTCCGGCGAGGTGACCTACGACGGAGCCTCCTCGTTCCAGGCTCTCGTCGAGGCCGCCGCCGAGAAGTTCATGGATGCCAACCCGGATGTCTCCATCTCCGGCTCGGGTAACGGTTCGGGCAAGGGCCTGACCGCTGTCGCCGCCGGCACCGTCACCATCGGTAACTCCGACGTCTTCGCCGAGACCAAACTCGAGGTCGACCAGGTCAAGAACCTCGTCGACCACGAGGTCGCCGTCGTGGGCATGGGCCCCGTCGTCTCCAAGAACGTCAAGGTCGACGACCTGTCCCTCGAGCAGCTCAAGGGTATCTTCTCCGGCCAGATCACCAACTGGAAGGAGGTCGGCGGCGACGATGCCAAAATCGTCGTCCTCAACCGCAAGGCCGGTTCCGGTACCCGCGCCACTTTCGAGGCTGCCGTCTTTGGCGACGAGGCCGTCGACTTTAAGGGCGACGCCGAGCTCGACAAGTCCGGCGATGTCCAGACTCAGATGGCCAGCACCGACAACGCCATCTCCTACCTCGACTTCTCGCACTTCGACGACTCCAAGTTCAACGCCGTCAAGGTCGAGGGTGTCGAGCCCAAGAGCGCAAACGTCACCGACGACTCCTTCAAGATCTGGGCGACCGAGCACATGTACTGCGCAAAGGACGCCGACGACGCCACCAAGGCCTTCCTGGAATTCATGCTTTCCGACGACGTCCAGGGCAAGCTCGTCGAGGAGCAGGGCTTTATCCCTGTCTCCGCTATGAAGGTCGTCAAGGACGCCAGCGGCAAGGTCTCCGCTAAATAAGTAATCGCCCCGGAAAGGTTTGCAATGGCAAAACAGCTGCCAAAGCGCGACCTTGAGAACGTGGGCCTGGGCGTCACGGGCGCGTGCGTAGCGCTCGTGACGCTTGTCGTTGCCGCGCTCATCTTCATGGTCGCCCAAAAGGGCCTCTCGGCTTTTCTCAAGGATGGCGTTTCGGTTGCCGAGTTCTTCACCGGCACCAAGTGGGACCTGGCTAACACAGCCGAAAACGGTCTGCCTTACACCGGCGCCCTGCCCCTGATCGTCACCTCGTTTGCGGTCATGGTACTCTCCACGCTCATCGCGCTGCCCATCGCCATCGGCTCTGCCATCTTTGCGGTCGAGATTCAGCCTAAGTTTGGTTCCAAGGTCTTTCAGCCGCTTATTGAGCTTTTGACCGGCATTCCCTCGGTCGTCTTTGGCCTGATTGGCTTTCACGTGGTCGTCGGCCTTATGAAGAGCGTTTTCCACGTGAGCACGGGTCTGGGCATCCTGCCCGGCGCCATCGTGCTGGCCGTCATGATCCTGCCGACCATGACCACGCTTTCGGTCGATGGCCTGCGCGCCGTGCCCGAGAGCTACCGTCAGGGCTCGCTCGCGCTGGGCTACACCCGCTGGCAGACCATCTGGCACGTGGTGCTCAAGTCCGCCATGCCGTCGCTCATGACCGCGGTCATCCTTGGCATGACCCGCGCCTTTGGCGAAACGCTCGCCGTACGCATGGTTATCGGCGGCATCGAGGCCATGCCGACGTCGCTGCTATCGCCGGCCTCGACCATCACCACCACGCTCACCACGTCCATGGCGGTCTATGCCGAGGGTTCGGCCCAGGACGATGTTCTGTGGGCGCTCGGTCTGCTGCTGATGGGCATGAGCCTCATCTTCATCCTGATCATCCACCTCATCGGCCGCAAGGGGGCGAAGGCTCGTGGCTAGCACGCGCATCCATATCGACGAGGCGAGGCTCGGGCGCGTCCAAAAGCAGGACCGCATCGCCACGGGCGTGCTGACGGCGATCGCCGCCATCGTCATGATCATCGTCGTCTCCATGGTGGCCTATATTCTGTTCGAGGGTATCTCGACGCTGTTCCAGCCGGACTTTCTCACGCAGCCCGCGCGCGCCAACGGAACCCAGGGCGGAGTACTCTATCAGCTGTTCGACTCGTTCTATCTGCTGCTGATCACCTTAGGTATCTCGGTGCCCATCAGCCTGGGCGGCGCGGTCTTCCTGGTTGAGTACGCACCCGACGGCCCCATCCGGGACATCGCCTCCACCGCCATCGAGATGCTGTCCTCGCTGCCGTCCATCGTCGTCGGCATGTTCGGCTTTCTGGTGTTCTCGGTGCAGCTGGGCTGGAAGTACTCCATCATCTCCGGCGCCGTCGCGCTCACCATGTTCAACATCCCCATTCTGGTGCGCGTGATTCAGCAGGCGCTCGAGGACGTGCCGCAGGCCCAGCGCGATGCGTGCCTGGCCATGGGCCTTACCCGCTGGGAGGCCACGCTGCACATCCTGATCCCCGAGGCCATGCCTGCCATCGTGACCGGCATCGTGCTTTCGGCCGGCCGCGTGTTTGGCGAGGCCGCGGCGCTGCTCTTTACCTCGGGCATGAGCTCGCCGGTGCGCCTGAACTTCTTGAGCTTTAACCTGTCGAGTCCCACCTGCGCCTGGAACGTGTTCCGCCCCGGTGAGTCGCTCGCCGTGCACATCTACAAGATTTACGGCGAGGGGAGCCCCGAGGCACAGCAGATCGTTTGGGGCACCGCGGCGCTGCTGATGATTTGCGTGCTGCTGTTTAACGTAGTCGCCCGTATCGTGGGCAAGCAACTGGCAAGGAGGATGACGGCCGAATGAGCGAGATAAATGCAACGCCCGCAACCGAGGTAGTCACGTCCGAGACCCAGGACTTTTTGTCGAGCGTGGGGGAGAGCGAGAAGCGCGTTCGCGTGAGCGGCAAGGCCGTGAGCGACGAGGTCGCGCTCTCCACCAAGGACGTCAATGTGTACTATGGCGACTACCATGCGCTGCACAACACGTCGCTCGACTTCCACAAGGGCGAGATCACGGCGCTCATTGGGCCTTCGGGCTGCGGTAAGTCGACCTTCTTGCGTAGCCTCAACCTCATGAATCGCGAGATTCGCGGCTGCCGCGTGGAGGGCGAGATCAACTATCGCGGGCGCAACGTGAACACCAAGACCGAAAACACCTACGAGCTGCGTCGCTCCATTGGCATGGTGTTCCAGCAGCCCAACCCCTTCCGCAAGTCTATTCGCGACAACATCACGTTTGCGCCCAAGCGCCACGGCATCACCGACCGTGACGAGCTCGACCGCATGGTCGAGGAAAGCCTGCGCGGCGCGGCGCTGTGGGACGAGGTCAAGGACAAGCTCGACAAGAGTGCCTACGCGCTTTCGGGCGGCCAGCAGCAGCGCCTGTGCATCGCGCGCACGCTGGCGCTCAACCCCGACGTGATCTTGTTCGACGAGCCCTGCTCGGCGCTCGACCCCATCTCGACGCTGGCGATCGAGGACCTCATGTCGTCGATCGTTGCCGACCGCGCCATCGTCATCGTGACGCACAACATGGAGCAGGCGTCGCGCGTGTCCAACCGCACGGCGTTCTTCTACATGGGCGATATGGTCGAGTACGACGAGACTGACGAGATTTTCCAACGGCCCAAGGATAAGCGGTTGAATGATTACCTCACCGGCATGTTCTCCTAGTCCGGGACATGCTTGAGGCCCGCGGCGGCCACGGTTGCCACGGGACTGATTGGAGAGGTGGGTCATCTCTTTCGGGAGATGGCCCGCCTTTTTGTGTCGTGTGCGGCCGTCGACCTGCCAAAATAAACCTGTCCCTTTTTGGTAGGTTTTGGGGTGGGGCTCGCTGCTATCATGGACAACGTTGAATTTCTACGAAGGAGCAGGGCATATGGCGATTCTTTTGGGATGCGATTCCGTCAGCCTAGAGTTTCCCACCAAGCATATTTTCGATAGCGTGACGCTCGGCGTGGGCGAGGGCGACCGTATTGGTATCGTCGGCAAAAACGGCGACGGCAAGTCGACGCTGCTGAGCGTGCTCGCCGGCACGCTGGAGCCCGACGACGGCCGCGTGACGCATCGCCGCGACACCACGATTGGATTGCTCGGCCAAAAGGACAACCTGGTCGATACCGACACCGTGCATCATGCCGTCGTCGGCGACACGCCCGAGTACGAGTGGGCCTCGAGCCCGCGTACGCGTCAGATCCTGGCCGGCCTTATTAGCGATGTGCCATGGGAGGGCACGGTGGGCGAGCTTTCGGGCGGCCAGCGCCGTCGTGTGGACCTCGCGCGCCTGTTGATTGGCGACTACGACGTGCTTATGCTCGACGAGCCCACCAACCACCTGGACATGCGCACCATCAACTGGCTTGCGCGCCACTTAAAGGCCCGCTGGCAGCGCGGTCAGGGCGCCATGCTCGTGGTCACGCACGACCGCTGGTTCTTGGACGAGGTCTGCACCAGCATGTGGGAGGTCCACGACGGCCAGGTCGATCCCTTCGAGGGCGGCTACTCCGCATATATCCTTCAGCGCGTAGAGCGCGACCGCATGGCCGCCGTCACCGAGGAGCGCCGTCGCAACATGGCACGCAAGGAGCTTGCGTGGCTGAGCCGCGGCGCCCAGGCTCGTTCCACCAAGCCCAAGTTTCGCGTTGAGGCTGCTCGCGAGCTGATCGCCGACGTGCCGCCCGTGCGTGACGAGCTGGAGCTCAAGCGCCTGGCGGTGAGCCGCCTGGGCAAGCAGGTTATCGATGTGGTCGACGTGGACGCCGGCTATGCCGATACCGACGGCGCGCCCAAGCAGGTGCTCTCCGACGTGACCTGGCTCATCGGAGCGGGCGACCGCTATGGTCTTTTGGGCGAGAACGGTGCCGGCAAGTCGACGCTGCTCGACGTGATTCAGGGCAAGATTGCGCCCCTGCGCGGCCGTGTAAAGATCGGCCAGACGGTGCGCTTTGGCGTGCTGTCGCAGCAGCTCGAGGAGCTCGAGCCCTACATGGGCGACACGATCCGCGAGGTGCTCAGCAACTATAAGAAGTACTACGTCATCGACGGCAAGGAGACTTCGCCCGAGAAGCTCTGCGAGCGTCTGGGCTTTACGACGCAGCAGCTCTGGAGCCGTATTGGCGACCTTTCGGGCGGCCAGCGCCGTCGCCTGTCGCTGCTGCTGACGATCCTGGACGAACCCAACGTGCTTATCCTGGACGAGCCCGGTAACGACCTGGATACCGACATGCTGGCGATTGTCGAGGACCTGCTCGACGGCTGGCCCGGCACGCTGATTCTGGTGACGCACGACCGCTTTTTGATGGAGCGCGTGACCGACCAGCAGTGGGCGCTGCTCGATGGTCATCTGACGCATATGCCCGGCGGCGTCGACCAGTACCTGCGCCTGTGCAACGCTACTGCCGAGGGCGAGCCCGTGGGCGCACCGAGCGCCAAGACCGGCACGTTCGACACCGGTGCCGCGGCAGCTGCGGCCGAAAAGCCCAAGTCGAGCGGTCAGCCCAATGGCCTTTCCAACGCCGAACGTCAGAAGCTCCGCCGCGAGGTGAGCTCGCTCGAGCGCAAGATGGAGACGCAGCATGCCCGCGTGGAGGAGGCCGAGGCCGCCATGGCTCAGGTCGATCCCACCAACTACACGGCGCTCGGCGAACAGCAGGCAAAGATCGACGAGGCCCACGCCGCCATGGACGAGCTGGAGATGGCATGGCTCGAGGCGAGCGAGAAGCTCGAGGGCGAGGAGTAGGCGAGGATGATCAAGGCCGCATTTTTCGATATCGACGGCACGCTGCTGAGCTTTAAGTCGCACAGGATTCCGGCGTCGGCGCAGCAGGTGCTCGACAGCTTTCGCGAACAGGGGATTGCATGTGTGATCGCCACGGGTCGCCCGACCTGTCAGATGCCGGATTGGCTGTTCGATCTTGGTTGGGACGCGTACATTACGCTTTCGGGCCAGCACTGCTTTGATGCCGAGGGCGTCTACCGTAGCTGCCCGATTGACCCGGACGACGGTGCGGTGATTGTGGACCAGGTGGCACAGGGGCGCTATGACTCGCTGTGCATGCAGGGCGAGAACTCCTTTGTGAACCGCCTGTCCGAGCGCGTGGTAACGGCCGGCAACAACGCGGGAATCGTCTACCACGAGGAACCGTTTGAGCACGCCTTTGACGCGCCGGTCTACCAGTTTTGCGCCTTTGTGGATCCGGCCGACGAGCATATTGTGACCGATGCGGTGTCGCATTCGCTCACTACGCGCTGGTGCGACCTGTTCTGCGACATTATCCCTGCCAACGGCGGCAAGGACTTGGGCGTGGCGGCGACGCTGGAGCGCCTAGGCATCGATGTGAGCGAGGCAATTGCCTTTGGCGATGGCGAGAACGATTTGTCGATGTTCGCCGCCGTGGGCACAAGCGTGGCCATGGGCAACGCGCAGGACACGGTGAAGGCCGCGGCGACCTACGTGACGTCCGCCGTGGACGACGACGGGATCTACAACGCCGCGAAGCACTTTGGGCTGCTATAACTGCGGCTCGGCACTTGGAGACGCTCCTTTTCTGCCGGCAGTTGGGGACACTCCTTGCGCGCTGCGTGTCGTGTCGCTTTGCTTGCCCCGCGCATTTTGTGAAACACGGTTAACTTTTTAAACAATGTAGTAAGACATGGGCAACTTTTGCGGTAAAGTAAATCAGGCAAAAGTATCCAAAGGCTAACTAGAAGCCATCGCGAAAGGCAGCCCATGGCCCTGCGTGAATCCGGAGAAGATTATCTCGAATCTATTTATGTGCTCTCGGAGCGCCAAGGTGTCGTTCGCTCGATTGACGTTGCCGAATACCTGGGCGTAACCAAGGCAAGCGTCTCCAAGGCCATGGCGACCTTGGAGAGCAGCGGCTACGTGGAGATGGGCAAACGCGATGTGCATCTGACGGAACGCGGTCTTGAGGTTGCCCGTCAAATGTGGGAGCGCCATTGCTTTTTTGTGGGGCTGCTAGAGGACGCAGGCGTATCGCCCGAGGTCGCCTCGCAAGAGGGGTGTCACATGGAGCACTGTCTGAGCGAGGAGAGCTTCGAGAAGCTGAGGGCGATGCTGGGGCGGGGCGAGACGACGGATCCAACACCGGAATCCTAACGGGTCCTCAGTAGCGCGGAGTTCGCGCAAAGCGCGAACCAGCGGAAAGGGGAGAGAGGGCTCGGACAACAACGAGTTCGCCGCAGTCCAAAGTGGAGCAATCGGCGCGCGACGCCACCACAGCTGGGCTATCTCTGCGTTCCCAAAGAGGCGCGCCTCCCGCGCCGGAACGGCGCGGGACAGCGACCGGGACCAGTAGCCCCGCCAACTAAGTCCAACTCAGACAAGGAACCCCGCCAGCAAGCGATGTCCAAGAACCGCCAGCGATGTCACCGCAGGCCGGGGCCGGGCTTGGTTTTGAAAACATTCCGCAGCGCGAGGCCCGCCTTTCCGCTGCTCCGCAGGAGCAGGAAAGACGGGCCTCATGCGCGAGGACGTTTTCAAAACCAAGCCCGGCCCCGGCCGGAGGGACCACAGACGCTACAGGTTCTTGACACCCATCGCGCGCATGGCGTTCAGGATGGCGATGATCGCCACGCCCACGTCGCCAAAGACGGCAAGCCACATATTGGCGATGCCCAGTGCTGCCAGCACAAGGATCAGCAGCTTAATACCCAGTGCAAAAATGATGTTCTGCCAAACAATCGTCATGGTCTTGCGTGCCACGCGGATGGCACGGGCGATGTTGGACGGTTTGTCGTCCATGAGCACAACGTCGGCAGCCTCAATCGCGGCGTCGGACCCCATGGCGCCCATGGCAATGCCCACATCGGCACGGGTGAGCACGGGCGCATCGTTGATGCCGTCGCCGACAAAGGCGAGCTTGCCCTTGCCCGACTCGGCTGCGAGTAGCGCTTCAACACGCTCGACCTTGTCGCCCGGCAGCAGTTGCGCGTGGAACTCGTCGAGCCCCAACTGTTCGGCAACGGACGCAGCCACTTCCTCGCGGTCGCCTGTGAGCATGACGGTACGTTTGATGCCAGCGGTGTGCAGGTCGCGGATCGTCTGCTCGGCATCGGCCTTTACGGTGTCGGCAATCACGATGTGGCCGGCGTACACGCCGTCAACGAGTACGTGGAGGATCGTGCCGACAATCTTACAGTCCGGTGCTTCAACGCCGGTCGCGGCGAGCATCTTGGCGTTGCCGACGACGACGTGCTTGCCGTCGATGGTCGCCGACACACCATGGCCTGCGTCATTGGCGGAATTCGTCACGCGCTTGGTGTCGAGCTCGCCCTGGTAGGCGGCGTGCACCGACTGCGCGATAGGGTGATCGGAGAACGATTCGGCGAGTGCTGCGACTTCGAGCAACGACTGCTCGGTATAGTCCGCCTCGGGATGCACCGCGACCACCGAGAACGTGCCGTTGGTGAGGGTGCCCGTTTTGTCGAAGACGACGGTGTCCACGTCCGCGAGCGTCTCGAGGTAGTTGGAGCCCTTGATGAGAACGCCCAGCTTGGATGCGCCGCCGATGCCGCCAAAGAAGCTCAACGGTACGCTGATCACGAGCGCGCACGGGCAGCTGACGACCAGGAAGGTCAGACCGCGCAGAATCCAGTCGGACCAGGCACCGGTGACCAGGCCGCCGCCGAGCGCGAGCACCGCGGCGGCGCCGGTGACGGCGGGGGTGTAGACGCGGGCAAAGCGCGTGATGAAGTTCTCGGTGCGCGCCTTCTTTTCGCTGGCATTCTCCACGAGCTCCAGGACGCGCGCGACGGTGGACTCGCCAAACGGCTTGGTGGTGCGCACGTGGATGAGGCCCGTCATGTTGATGCAGCCGCTGATGATATCGTCGCCGGACTTAGCGGGGCGGGGAACTGACTCGCCCGTGAGCGCGGCGGTGTCGAGCTGGGTTTCGCCTTCGACGATGACGCCGTCGATAGGTACGCGCTCGCCGGGCTTGACCACGATCACGGTGCCGACGGCGATGTCATCGGGAAAGACCTGTTCGAGCGTGCCGTCGGCTTGCTCGACGTTAGCGTAGTCGGGCGCGATGTCCATCATGGCACTGATCGACTTGCGACTCTTGCCCACGGCGTATGCCTGGAACAGCTCACCGACCTGGTAGAACAGCATGACGGCGGCGCCTTCGGCCATGTGCGGGTCGGTATCGGGGAAGAGCACCATGGCAAACGCGCCGATGGTCGCGACTGCCATAAGGAAACTTTCGTCGAAGGCCTTGCCGCGGCGGATGCTATTGAATGCCTTTTGCAGCACGTCGTAGCCGGCAATCAAAAACGGCACGAGGAACAGCGCAAAGCTGGCGTAGATGTCGCCCGGGGTGCCGAATGCGGCGGCGAGGATGCCGAGCTCATCGAGGACGTACACCACGGCAAAAGTGCCCAGCGCTACCAGAATGCGGTTGCGCTTATGCTCCAGTGACTCTTTTTTCTTGCGCTTCTTCTTTTTCTTTTTGGGGTCGGCGGTGGCCATGACTCGTATCCTCCCATTTGAATGTATGAACACTCGCTCATATAATTTCGCGAGCAAAGGCCACGGCAAGCGCGGCCTTGCAGGTTTGCGTAAACCTGGGCTAGAGAATAATCTCGCAGTCCGGCTCGGCGTCGGCGGTGAATTCCACGACGCGGTTGAGCACCTCGTCGAACTCGGCGTCATCGGCCTCGAGCGTCAGCTTCTGGGTCATAAAGTTGACGGACACGGATTTGACGCCCTCGAGCTTGGCCAGCTCGTCTTGAAGCTCGCGTGCGCAGTTGGCGCAGTCGATCTCGTCGAGTTTAAACTGCTTTTTCATGGTGGGTTCCTTTCCCTGTTTTGCGGCTTGGGTGCAGGCCGCGCTGGTACCGTGGTTGGTTGCTATTCGCAGATATGGCTCATGCCCTGGTTGAGCATGGTGTAGACGTGATCGTCGGCAAGCGAGTAGAGGATGTTGCGGCCGTCGCGGCGGAACTTGACCAGGTGCGACTGCTTAAGCGTGCGCAGCTGGTGCGATACTGCCGACTGCGAGGTTGCGGTCGCCTCGGCGATGTCGGCCACGCAGAGCTCGCGGCCCATGAGGGCATAGAGAATCTTGATGCGCGTGGTGTCGCTGAAGACCTTGAACAGGTCGGCGAGGTCGTAGAGAAGCTCCTCGTCGGGAAGGTCCTCGGGCGAGCAGGTGGTGGGGATCACGGGCTCGGTGGCCTCGATGTCGGGTTTCGTTTCATCAACGCGGATGCTCATTGCAATATCCTTTCATATGAACATGCGCTCATATAACTTACTTCCGATTATATGAGCGCATGTTCACATGTCAATACAATTGAGGGAAAATTCGACGATCGCATGGTGCCACGGCGAGTTTTCTGCGGATATGGATACATTGGCATAACGCCACCAACAAAAATCGAGTTGCGCGGTCGTTGCGACTGCAAGGACGTTTTTAAGAAGCGCAATTCTGTTTGTATTTGATACTTTAATATCGGTTTTTGTGGTAATTAGTTCATATTTCTCAATACTATGAGCTCAATTTCCAATATTTGGGTTTGAAGGGACCCGAGTCGCGTTAATCTGAACTTGATGACAACCGCGCAACTCGAAAAATGTTGGTTAGCCAACGCAGCATACGGCTCAGAACAGCGTAGCATCGATTAAATCAATGATTATGTCGTCTTCCGTGTGGGTTTCGTCATCTTTTGCGTGCGTGCCGCTCTTTCCAACAACATTGAGCTCCTCGGCAAGCTCTCCGACATGCTGCATGTCATCGGGTTCGGGCACATCGTTGATGCTCGGGTCATCAGCTTGCGGATATTGGCTTGCAATTTCGCGCTTGGTGGCCTCTTCTTCTTTGTGCGCCTCCAGGATGCGGCGACCGTATTCGAAGTAGCGCCGCAAGACAAATTGACGAAGATTTTCTTGCAGGATGGCGAAGTTATCCGGGAGTCGACCGGGCCAGATCTTCTCGCGAATGCGAATCGCTTCCATGACCCGCCTAAAAGCGGACTGCTTGAAAAAGGAATGACGACTAACTGTGATAACGGCATATCCCATGTTTCGCAGCGTGTTTCGGCGTTCCTCGTCAATTGATTGCTGCTCGGGCTCGTCGTGGTAAAAGCCGTTGTATTCGATGTCGGTCATCGAATTTTCGAGCAGCGCGTCGAGGTAGAAAACCGTCCGTCGCGTTAGGGCGGCGTATCTTTTGGGGACTGGGATCGGATAATCCGTTTTGATGGCACGTATGGCTAAGCCACCCATTGACTTGGGCATTGTCAGCATCATGACAAACGCCGTTTCGAGTGGAGAGCGACAGCCTCCGCGTACATAAGAAAGTGCCTTAAGGGCTTTATTGGATCCACGATACCCCGATGCCTTTGAAAAGAAGGCTCTGAGCTCTTCAACGCTGGTTAGGGCTGGGCGCTGGCGATATTGAGTTTCGTCGGACGTTTCAAGCGCGTAGGAGCCGCAGATTTCAAAGTAATACTCAACGAGCTCAGTAAGGTTGAGGTCGGCTGTTGCTTCTAACGCGCACAGCTTGATATCGACGATGTAGACGTTCGGCTCGAGTTCTAGGTAGCTTTCTGCATCAAACGTATAGCGCGAGCAGTGGCAGATGCAGCCCTTACGGTGCCTTTTGGCATTATTGGAAAACGTCAGCACATGGATGCTTTCAGAATCGACATTCTTTTTGTTGAGCCATGCTCGCGCCGCTTCCAGGTCGGACGTGGTCGGCGCAGACACCCTGATCTTTTCCATAGGTAAGGGATCGATCGCGTAGCTTGCGAGCGAGTTGGCTGTTTGGTATACAGCGCGTGCCGTGGTATGTGACAGAACGATTCCCATACGCGCATGATGGCATAGCAGACGCCACATACGCTCGAAACTTCGGGCAACGGTATTGGGGCGCGGCTTATCTTCTGCAAACGGTGGGCTTTTGAGCTGTCGTATCGAGGGAGCAGCTTCGGCTGGGGGGGGGTTTCTGCCAGCTGCGCCATTTTTGGTGAACTTTAGTTGCGAATTCGTAGCCTCTAAGCGTTTTTGCTGACCGTCCAGATGCCTCACCAACATAATTTGAGTTATTCGGCCTTATCCTAAATGAATGGTGCGATCGCAACGTCTTATTCGAATTGATTCAGGTAGATTAATGGGGCTTGGTTGCGAAATTAAGGCGACTACAGCGCTCGATTGCGGTTCGAGGGGCCTTGACTAGTGGTTCAGCTGGCCGAACAACTCGAAAAATGTAGGTGGGCCAACCAGTCGACTGTGTGAAGCACGCGTATTTGCTCGTTTTGATGAAAACTAGGGTGCAGCCATAAGGCTGCGCCCTAGTTTACTGCGTGCCGGTGCGCCCAGACGGATTGTGCTGTGCCTGGCGGGCGCTCCCGCAGGTGGATCGGTTATTTCGCAAACAGGTTCTTGAGGTTGAACTCGGCTTGGACGGTACGGAGCATGAGGTCGGTGTCGTCCAGGCCCAGGTGCTGCTCGTTGGCGTCGGCGGCGAGGGTGCCGCGTCGGCGGGCCCAGTTTTCGAGCGCGGCGGGCGCGGACTCGCGGGGGAGCGAGCGCACGTCGGCGTCCAGACTGCGGCAGATCTGGCGCGAGTCTATGACGATGATCTTGCCGGCACGGCGCGCCTCGGCGTAACCGTCCAGATGAATTTTGAACCAGCTGTCCTCAAAGGCAGCGTTATGCGCCATGTACGGGTACTTCTTCATAAGCTTGAGCAGCTGCTTCTGCAGTTCCTTGTTCTCGCGGAACGGCTTCTTGCCGTCGATGTCGTCCCAGGTGATGTGATGGATGTTCGATAGCGGCACATCCTCGCCGCGGTAGATGTCGGGCAGACCGCAGTAGTGCGCCTCGGCGTCGTGCGGGACGGCGTCGCTGGTGAGCTCCATGATCTCCCAGCCCACGTTGATGATGTAGCCGCGCTCAGGCGCACGGCCGGTGGTCTCGATGTCGATGCCCAGCACGGTGCCCTGGATGGGCTTGCGGGCGTAGGCCACGCCGAGCGCGTCGCGGTCGCCGCGGATCTCGCGCAAGACCGACGCGGCGGTACGCTTTTGCATCTTACCGATGGCCGCGCAGGTGTCGGCATCGGACAGGCCGCGCGAAAGCGTCGCGGGCGTCACGTTGCGCAGACGCGCCTCGCCGATCTGGTCGCACAGGTCGCGGTTGCGGTCGGCCAGATCGCGCACGGTGGCAAAGTCGAAGCCGGGGTCGCCCTCGGCGGTAAAGTACTCGGTTTCGAGCACCTTAAGGGCCTCCTCGCCCTTCTGACGCTCGGACTCCATGGCGCCGTGATCGCCGTAGATAAACATGGGAATAAACGGCTGGCGTTCGTATTCGAGTGCTTGCGATACGTTCATATGCTGCTCCTTGGATGGGCCGCGTTGTGCGGCTCGGGTTGTCGAGTTATGGCGAGATGATAGTTTACCATGTGCAACTATTGGCATCGCACCCAGGACAACTACAATACCCTAGTTGACCGCTAGGACTTTACAATGCTGCCGAAAGACACGAAAGGTTCCATCCGTCATGGATTTGCTGATTGATATTTTGCTCGACGCCGGCAAGGACACGTTGTCGCTGGTGCCGTTTTTGTTGGTGACGTATTTGGCTCTTGAAACTCTTGAGCACGTTGCAGGCGAGCGCGTTAACGGGGCCATCAAGCGCGCCGGCGCCGCGGGCCCCGTGGTTGGCTCGCTGCTGGGCATGGTGCCGCAGTGCGGATTTTCGGCCATGGCAGCAACGCTGTACGCCGGCCGTGTCGTGACGCTGGGCACGCTGGTCGCCGTGTTCCTCTCGACCTCCGATGAGATGCTGCCGCTGCTGCTTGCCGAGCAGGTCCCCGTGCGGACCATGGCGATGATTCTGGCTTCGAAAGCACTGATCGCGCTGGTCACGGGCTTTATCGTGGATGCCGCCATTCGCGGCCTTCGCCGCAACGCCCGCGCGCATGCGGCGATTCGCCGTACCGTGCTGGGGACCGCTGCCAATCCGGCTCATGTGAATTGCGCGCACGACGACCATACCGGGGGCGACATCATTGACGAAGTGGCCGAGGCGGGCGTAAGTGCCGATCACATTCACGAGCTGTGCGAACGCGATCATTGCGGCTGTGATGAAGACGAGGACGAGCACGGGCACGACCACAGCCACGACCATGGTCACGCGGACAAACACGAGCACCACCACGACCACAGCCACTCCCACGAGGGCGCGCCCCTCCTGGCGATCATCCGCAGCGCCATCTCGCACACCGTGCAGGTATCGGTATTCATTTTCCTGGTGACGCTGATTCTGGTCGCCGTGCTCGAGACCTTTGGCGAGTCCGCAATCGAGCAGTTCCTGCGTGGCAACGAGACGCTTGCTGTCCTGGGTTCGGCGCTTGTTGGGCTGATTCCCAATTGCTCGGCCAGCGTGGTCATCACGCAGCTGTACCTGGAGGGCGCGCTACAGCTGGCGCCGATGCTCGCCGGCACGCTCATTTCCGCCGGCGTGGGCTACCTGGTCCTGTTTCGCACCAACCGCAGTGCTCGCGAAAACGCCGTGTTCCTGGTCATGATGTACGTCATCGGCGCCGGCTGGGGCCTCATCCTATCCGCCTTCGGCCTCTAAGTAGGCCTAACAAAACGGGCTTCAAAATAGCCATGCTCGGCGCCTGCACAATGCGGCGACGCATGGCTATTTTGAAGCCCGTTTTTTTGTTGAGCCATGGATTCCGAGCGCTCACACCGCACAAAACAAAGGCAGATTTCCGGGTATATTCCAAAAATCTGCCTTAGTTAGCGCAGCAGCTCGGTGAGGTTGCGCTTAAAGCGAGCGCGGTCTTCGCTGGTGAAGGCTGCCGGTCCGCGGGTGCGACCGCCGGCGCGACGCACCTTCTTTTCCTCGTGACGAATAAACAGCTGCATGTCGATGGTCGCCTTGTCGTACACGCGCCCGCGCACACCGATTGCGGCGGCATCGCGGCCGAGCACCATGCTCGCCAGGCCAATGTCCTGCGTCACGACCACGTCGCCCGCCTGCAGGCGTTCGACAATGGCAAAGTCGACACTATCGGCGCCCACGCTTACATCGAGCGTGGTGACCCAAAAGCCGCGCCGCGCGTGCTCGGCATCGCGCGGGTCGTTGCGGCGAATGTGGCGTTCCAGGTTTTGCGTGCTGTTGCCGGCGATAACGACGGCAACGCCCGCCCTCCGCGCGCAGTCGATCGACTCGCGCGTAACCGGGCAGGCGTCGGCATCAATAAAGAGCGTTCTTGGCATCTAGTGCACCAGTTTGCCAAACTGAATGGCGCGAACAATCAGCGTCACGCCAAACACCAGGAGCGCGGCGCCGCTAAAGATGACGAGCATTTTTGCCGACCACAGCGGATAGATAAACACGAACATGCCGGCGATGATGGAGAGCGCGCCGCTCAGGATGGCGAGGGCGCGGTTAGACGAAAGCTCGGACTCCAGAATGGACATGACACCTTCGACAATCCAGCCAAAGCCAGCCACGACCACCACGAGCGTGGTGAGCGTCGCGGTGGAGAAGGCCTGATTGCGCAGGATTATGACGCCGCCCAGAATGATGAGCAGGTTGGAGATGATGCTTGTCACGCGCCAGCCGGCGGGCAGCAGCGGTTCAAAAATGGCGGTGAACAGCCTAATGGCTGCCGTGATTATAAAGTAGAAGCCCAGGACGGTCGTCAGGAAGATGAGGGACTTGGCGGGCGCAAACAGCAGCGCGATACCGGCGATGAGCGCGATGACACCCGTGATGGCGTAGATCCAGCGCACGGCCTTGATTGCCTTGCCTGCCATGCTTTTCTCGTCAAATCCAAACAGGTTCGACTGCTGGTCATCGTTCTTAAAGATGCCCATGATGTCTCCTTTCCGTGCGGTGTTTGCCGTCATTGTTGTTTTTGCGGCGTATGCCGCAGTTGCTGCAACAAGTATCGCCCAAGGGCGCTGGCGTATGGGTCGGGGAGGGCGAAGTGTAACCCAAAGGCCCCGATTTGTTTCCGTTGTTCCCCACGTCGCGATTTTCTATTCAACAGGTGTGGAACATTGCAGCTCTGTTCGTTATTGTCTACGTTTTAGGTTAGATTTTCCTAAGAACAATTGTCTTTAATTGGGGGTCTCTATGAACGAAGCTGTTCCCGCGGCACCGTCGAGCGTGAGGTCGATGGCAAAGCAAGGCTGCGAAAAGCTCGGCTTGGACGCGTTTGATGCTCTGGTTCGTCGCGCCCGCACATGCCGCCGCTTTGACGAGTCCATGCGCGTGCCGCGCGAGTTTTTGCTCGAGCTGGCGGAGCTGGCGCACCTGACCCCGTGTGGTGCCAATGCTCAGCGTCTTCGTTTTCATGTGGTGAGCGGTGCCGAGGACTGCGCGCGCGTGTTCGATGAGCTCGCATGGGCCGGTGCGCTTAAGGATTGGC
Organism: uncultured Collinsella sp.; assembly: GCA_902465105.1. Taxonomy (GTDB): domain Bacteria; phylum Actinomycetota; class Coriobacteriia; order Coriobacteriales; family Coriobacteriaceae; genus Collinsella. The sequence continues at coordinate 25,494 of CABQLM010000008.1, read as the reverse complement.
CGGGTCCTGCCGAGGGCGAGCGCCCGACCGGCTACATCGCGATTCTGGCCGAGCGCGCCGTTCCGGGCAAGCCTGCCGCGCCTATCACCGAGGTCGACACGGGCATCGCGGCTCAGACCATGATGCTCGCTGCCCGCAGCGCCACGCCCGAGGTGGCAGCCTGCATGTTCAAGGCCTTTACGCCCCACGCGATCGATGCTATGGGGCTCGATAACGACAAGTATGAGCTCAAGCTGATCATGGCGTTTGGCGTTCCGGCCGAGACGCAGGTGATCGATGCGATCGATTCCAACCCCGATGGCTCAATTAATTACTGGCGTGACGAGGCGCAGGTGCACCACGTACCCAAGCGCCCGCTCGCCGACGTACTGGTGTAGTTGAGCGTCGCCGTGGCGTGCTCCGACAGCAAAACCGCCACAAAGGGACCGCAGACACCTTTGTGGCGGTTTTGGATGAAAGGGAAACTTGGCTATGAAAGACCTGTATCTGGTCCGTCACGGGCAGACAATATTTAACCTCAAGCGCATTATTCAGGGCTGGAGCGACTCGCCGCTCACGCAGCTGGGTTGCGACCAGGCGGCGCGCGCCGGCATGTTTTTGCGTGCGCGCGGCATTGAGCCCGATCATGCCTACACCTCGACGCTGCATCGCACCGAGCAGACTATCGCCAACCTGTGGCCGGGCCTTGCCTACGGGCGCCTAGACGGCCTTCGTGAGTGGTTCTTTGGCGATTTTGAAGCCGAGCGCGTGATGCTGATGCCCGAGCGCCCGTGGCGCGATTTCTATCGCCAGTTTGGCGGCGAGGGTCAGATGCAGGTGCGCGAGCGCATGGTGGCGACGTTGACCGATCTTATGCGACGCCCGGACCACGAGTGCGTGCTCGCGGTGAGCCACGGATCGGCCATCAAGGAGTTTTTGGACCACACGAGGGGCGCGGCGGCCGACGAACGCGAGCGCGTTCCGGGCAATTGCTCGGTGCTGCACTTTGCGTTTGACGATGCGGCCGATACGTTTGAGCTGGTCGAAGTCTTTACGCAGGAGGATTACGCGCGCGAGCTGGGGCTTGAGCCGCTCGTGGCGGCGGCAGGCCCACAGCGCGGGTAGCGCGGGCGTGGCGATGCGGATCGCCGACATAATTGTTTGATGCGAAAGGGGCGGAGGTGCATGCATTTGTTGCATCTCCGCCCCTTGTTTGTTTGGATGCTGGGTTTCCAGCTTCGTGTTCGAGTCCGCTAGAATCGTGAGATCTGGTGAGTGAGCAGACCCGTCGGAACCTGCGGCGCGCCGCCGCTGACCTGCGCGGCGGGGAACAGCACGGCTACAGCAAAGTTGAACGGCTCTTTGCCAGAGTAGGCGCCGGCGGCGCGGGCCTCGTCGGCCAAAATCTGCGATGTCCCAGCCAGTGCGGCGGCATAGGCGGAGTCGCCGGCGAACACCGGGTCGGGCGCCTGATCGAGCATGGCGCGGATGGCGGCAACGGCGTCCTCGCGCTTGACCTCCCACACGCGATGCGTGATGCCCGCGGGATCGGTGACGGCGTAGAGCGATGCGCCCTCTTTGGCAGCGCTCAGGATGATATCCATGACGGGCGAGGCTTCGTAGGCGAGCGACACGGGGCGCGGCTGCACCTTGAGCTCGGCGATCGCGTGCGCCGCGGCGGGGGCATCGATGCTCTCGGTGGCAGCCTCGTCGCTACCCATCAGCACGTTAACCGGGCAGATCGCCACGACACCCGTTACGCGTCCCGGCTCTCCCGAACACTCGTACACGTAGTATGCCGCGCCCGGATCCTTGAGCATGAGCCCATCGGCAATCGCGCCGCGCAGGGCTTCGTTGTCACTCAGAATGCTGCCCATCGCAGGCAGCGCTTCGAGCACGCGGTCCTGAGCCGGGCGGATGCAAGGAAACGGAAGAGCTTTCATGGACGGTCCTAACGCGTAAGTCGGATTGTTCGCGGCTTATTATGCCCCAACTTGGCTATCCGCGCCCCAGAGGGTGTTGTCGGCGAGTGCGGTCAGCACCTGCTGGCATCGAACGATATCGGCGTGGGGCACATATTCGTTGGGCTTGTGGGCGAGCGCGAGCGAGCCTGGGCCATAGCTCATGCAGTTGCGGTTGCCTGTCTTGCCGGCAATGACGGCAGTGTCGGTGTAGCCGGTAAAGAAGCCGACGGTCGTTTCCGCGCCCGTCACGTCATCGGCGGCACGCTTGAGGGCGGCTAGAAGAGGAGAGCCCGGATTGCGCTCGATGGCGGGGCGGTCGCCTGTCACGGTATAGCTGCCATGGCAGCCGGGGACCGCGGCTTCGGCGCCGGCGATGGCCTGCTCTACCATGCGCGTCGCGGCGGCCGTATCGGTCGGCGGGGTCAGGCGCATATCGACCCAGACCTTGGCGTGGTCGGGCACGACATAGGGGCGATAGCCGCCTTCTATCTGCCCAAACGTGATGGTCGAAGGCCCCAGCTCATCATGCACGGGCAGCGCCGCGAACGCATGTCGCAGCGCGCAGACGGCCTCGGCCATGGCCGCGACGGCATCCGCGCCCTTCCAGGGCTGGCTCGCGTGCGCCGTGACGCCGTTCATCTCGATCTCGAACCACGTGCGCCCCTTGTGTGCCACCTGAATCTGCCCGTCGGTGGGCTCGGTGTCCAGCACCCATTCGCGCGAGCCGACCCAGCCGGCATCGATGGCCGCCTCGGAGCCGCGCATATAGTCCTCCTCATCGACCGAGCAGATGAGCGAGAAGCCGCGGTGGGGAAGTGCACCCTTCGCCGCCACGCGCTCGAGTGCGTGGACAAGCGCGGTAATGGCGCAAGCCAGGCCGCCCTTCATGTCGCAGGCGTCCCGGCCATAGAGTTTGTCGTTGCGCACAATCGCCCCAAGCGGTGCGATGTCCGCGTCCCAGCCATCGCCCAGGGTAACGGTATCCATATGGCAGATATAGACCAGCCGCGGCTCGTCGCTCAGTCCCGGCGCGGTGACCATAAGGTTGCGGCGCCCGGGGAGCACTTCGAGCTCCTCAATCCGCACGGCATCGAGCGCAGGACTATCGAGTTGTGCCGGCCGCTGCTCAATGAGCCTCTTAATGAAGTGCTCGACTTCGCCCTCATATGCGCCGGGGTCCGAGCTGTCAATCTTCACAAGGTCCTGCGCAAGCCGCCAGGCAAAGTCCTCATCAACCATATGCAACCTCACAATCAGTCTGCTTTCCAAACCGATTGTAAGCCTCCTAAGAGATCCGCGACGCGTGCGCAGCAGCATTTACCGTTCGCAGGCCGAGCCAGCGCGTTTGCCGTCCAAGCGGGTTTGCAATCGACGCAGTGGGTACGTACCCTTCATGGACGACATGCTGTGCGACATATCTGCCTTTCGGTATCACCGGATACCTCCACAGGTCTTGGCAATAATGCCGGACCTGCCCGATTCTGCGGACGATCAGCGCAGGGAGCATCTTTGTGAGCACCCGCTCGTCAAGCATTTCCTGGGTGCCCCGCTACATGTGTTGGCGCAGGGCGGCTGCGGACGTAAGGGCGGTCGCATTGTCAGGCATGTTTGGAACGGGGAGAGGCCATTTTGCTCCGTGCGGCAGACAGGCTTTGGCCTCGATGTCGCGTCCCCGCTCTTTACCCTGCTGACCCTGGCTTCCTCGGTTTCAAACGAGCGTCTGATCATGTGCATGTATGAGATGTGCGGCACCTTTGCCGTGTGCAAGATTGCGCCTCAGGTAAAGTCGGCACTTGAGCAGGCATATGGGGGCCGGTGGGGTGACGCACAGTTGGGTTGGGAAAACGTAAAGGATACCTCGGGGAATCCAACGGACTTGTGGAAACGACCTCCCTTGATTGAGCTCTCTGAACTTACCGAGTACGTCGATAAGATCCCGGGGCTCCGCGGCGCTAAATCGTTTACGCGTGCCGCGAAATGCATTACGGGGGTGGCGGCATCGCCGCTCGAGGTCCAGGCTTCGATGCTATTTGGCCTTACGAGGTTGCGCGGCGGCGAAGGGCTGCGCCTCACCAATAACGTCGAGATTCGCATGACGCGCAGCGCCCGCCTGATTTCGAGGCTAGATAGGCGCTATGCCGATATTCTGCTGGCAAATAAGGACGGCAGCCGAGAGTGTCTGGTTGAATGCCAGGGTAAAGCCATTCACGGATCCATAGAATCCAAGATCTCGGACTCCGATCGAACGACGGCGCTGCAAGCGATGGGATACCCCGTCGTTCTGATGACCTATGGTCAGCTGGCCGACCCCGATGCCTTCCGCGTGGTGATGGGGCTTATCATGTCCTATCTAGGTGTGCCGCTGAAAGACAAGACGCCGCGGCAGCAGGAGCTCGAACGGCGGCTTCGTGAGGAGATTTTTATCGATTGGGCGGGAATGTAGCCGCGCGGGCGGAAAACGGTCGCGCGGACTAAAGTTTTGGTCGCAAAAAGGCTTCAGTTGCTCCTTGAAATTGGTTTTAAAAGTGCTACCCAGAACAAGTTATTTCGGAAAATGGACAGTCAACTTTAATTTGGCATATAGAGATCGATTTTTACTTACTAAAACCCCTGATAAAACTGTTTATAAAAACAGTTGTGCTTAGCGATTTGGGCCTCACGGTCGATTATCCGAAACAACATGTTCTGGGTAGCACTTTTCCAGCCGCCGGGAGCAATGAAATCGGCCCCCGTTTCGTGAAAACGGGGGCCGAATGGGCTTCGCGGCTTGTCTGACGGGCTTGGCGCCGACGCTACTTGATCACGCGCACGCGATACATCGACGAAATTTGCTTGAGCGCCTCGATGGTGCTGCCGTTGAGGTGCTCGTCGGTGTCGAACATGGTGTAGGCGTTCTCGCCGGCAGACTCGTTGGTCATACGCTGCACGTTGGCGTTGTCCTTGGCCAGGATGGCTGTGATCTGGCCGATCATGTTGGGCACGTTGGCATGCAGGCAGGCAATGCGGCTTGCGGCGCGCGCCTTGCCCATGCTGCAGGCGGGGTAGTTGACGCTGTGCGCGATATTGCCGTTTTCCAGGTAATCCTTGAGCTCGCTGATGGCCATGTCTGCGCAGTTGGCCTCGGCCTCGCCGGTGCCGGCGCCCGAGTGCGTGGTGATAAACGTATTGGGCATCTTGACCGTCTTGGGCGTGGCGAAGTCGCAGCTAAACCAGCTGAGCTTGCCCTCGCGCAGGGCGGCGTCGACGGCGTCCTCGTCAATGATGGTTTCGCGCGCGTAGTTGATAAGCACGGCGTCGGGTGCCAACAGGTTAATCTGCTCGGTGCTGATCATGCCGATGGTGTCGGCCTTGCTGGGCACGTGCACGGTGAGGTAGTCGCAGCCGCGGCAGAGGTCCTCGAGCGTGCCCACGCGCTGCACCTCGCGGCTCAGCACCCACGCGTGCTCGACGGAAATGAACGGATCGTAGCCGTAGACGTCCATGCCCAGATCGACACAGGCGTTGGCGACCTTGGAGCCCACGTTACCCAGGCCGATGACGCCGATGCGCTTGCCCTTGAGCTCGCGGCCCACAAAGGCCTTCTTGGCCTTCTCGGCGTCGACCTGAATCTCGGGATCGTCAGCGTTGTCGCGCACCCAGTTCATCGACTGCACCACGCCGCGGCTCGAAAGCACCAGCATGCCCAGGACGAGCTCCTTGACGGCGTTGCTGTTGGCGCCGGGGGAGTTAAAGACGACGACGCCCTTCTTGGCGTACTCCTCGACGGGGATATTGTTGACACCGGCGCCGCAGCGGGCGATGGCGCGGATGCCCTCGGGTAGCTCGTAGTCGTGCAGGTCGGTGGAGCGCATCAGGATGGCGTCGGCCTCCTCGGCGGTGCTTACAAACTCATAGCCCTCGCCAAACTCGACTTTGCCGTCTTTGGTAATGTCGTCGATGGTTTTGATCTTGCGCATGGAAAACTCCTTAGCAGGTTTGTCTAAAACAAGTGGTTTGAAGTGGCTGGTCGGCCCGCGGGTTGCGGGCTAGTTAGATCGCGGACTCAAACTATGCTGTGCTTCGAAGTCCTTCATGTACGAGGCCAGTGCCTGCACGTCTTCCATGGTTACGGCGTTGTAGACGCTGACGCGCATACCGCCCACCAGGCGATGGCCCTTGACGTTTTGGATCTGGTGCTCGGCCGCGCCCGCAACAAAGGCCGCGTCGAGGTCGGCATCTCCGGTACGGAACGTGACGTTGGCGATGGAGCGACTGTCGGTCTGCGTGGTGCCATGGAACAGCTCGCTGTGCTCGAGCAGGTCATAGAGCAGGTTGGCCTTGGCCCAGTTGCGCTCGGCCATGGCGGCAAGTCCGCCGGTCTGATCGACCCAACGGAACACCTTGCCGCACACGTAGATGCCAAAGGTGTTGGGCGTGTTGAGCATGGAGCCCTTGGCGGCTTGGGTCTTAAGGTCCAGGTACTGCGGCGTCTGCGCAAAGGCGGAGCCATCTGCGATGAGGTCGTCGCGCACGATGACCACGGTCACGCCCGCGGCGCCGGCGTTTTTCTGCGCGCCGGCGTAAATGAGCCCGTAACGTTCGACGTCGAGCGGCTGCGACAGAAAGCAGCTCGAGACATCGGCGACCAGCGGCACATCGCCGCAGTTGGGCAGCTCGTGGTACATGGTGCCAAAGATGGTGTTGTTCTGGCAGATGTAGACGTAGTCGAGCCCGTCGCCTGCGGCCTCGGCGGCAATGCGCGCGTTGATGTCGGCCATGGTGGGTATGCGGTCGAAATTGGTGTCCTCGGAGCTCGCGAGCAGTACGGCCTCGCCGTACTTGGCAGCCTCCTTGTACGCCTTGTTGGCAAAGTTGCCGGTCACGACGTAGCCGGCGCGGCCGCGGCGCATGAGGTTCATGGGGATGCCCGCAAACTGCAACGTGGCGCCGCCCTGCAAAAACAGGACACGGTAGTTGTCGGGGATGCTCAGCAGGCGGCGCAGGGTTGCCTCGGTGTCGTCGATGATCTGCTGGTACATGCTAGATCGATGGCTCATCTCGAGCACGGACATGCCGCAACCGCGGTAGTCCATCATCTCGTCGGCGATCTCGGCGAGCACGCTTGTAGGCAGCGCGGCCGGGCCAGCTGAGAAGTTGTGCACACGTGCCATCTCCTAGTCCCCCTCGTAGTCGTTTGGACGTTCGGGATACTTTAGCACAGTGGAGCGCCGGGCGCGACCGCATCACGGTAAAACTCGACTGCGCCGCTATGATTTACAGGATGGTTACATGGGGGAGGGCTTATCTCGAGGCTCGCATCCGATCCGCCTCGGTTTTCGCTTGTTTCCAGGGCCGAATGCGGCCGTTTTTGAGGTCATCGTAGCCACGGGCAATGGGGTGCTGAATGTGATCCTCGCGTTTCTGAATGGCGGTTAGTGCGCGTGTCTGACCGTCATAGGCCGCTGCATCCATAGCGGCAAGCGATGCCGATCTGTTTTTGGCTAGGTAGACGGGGTCTTTGGTCTTGTGGCAGCTATCTGCAATGGAGCCAAAGTCGCGTTGCAGATCGGAAATAGGCTTTACGACAGGCATATGAAACTCCCTACATAGAATCATATATATAACTCTATGTTGATTGTATTTGCCGGCCATTGGGCGTAAGACGCGCGGATAGCACCTCAAGTTTTAGCTGGAGGCTGTTGGGCGCTTTGGCTGCCCAGGTGGGGATGCCGCGCGGTTGTCTGGCAAGTGTGGTGTGGGGCGACCTCGCCAAAGCTCCTGAGCTGCGAAAATGACCGTTAACCGGATTAAATTTTGTTGCTCAACATTTGACACTCTGGGCGTGGTAACTTTTTTACCAACAGGTATGATTATTGTCATGTGCGCCGCGCCTGCCTGCCGGGTTGCGGCGCACTTGTGACAGCCTTTGACACCCTTGGAGCGTGTACTGTGGATGTAACCACAAAAAGCGTTCGGGGGGGGGGGTGCTCACCCGCGAGCAATTCCTCCCGCATGAGATGCGCATCGTCGCTGCCCTTCGTATGCAGGGCGCAAGCGACGAGCAGGTCATTGTACGCGTAAAGAGCGAGAACCTCTTTCAATATCCCACGGAGCGCATGGTCGCCAACCGCGCAACCGTGTGCTTTCGCCGCCTTGACGCCATGGTGCCCACGGACGCCGTATGCGCCGCGCGCGGCATCGACCCCAAAACCGCCGTCGAGGCTGCGTCATCCCTAACCAGGCTCATGGCATCCGGCACTCCCACGCAGGCGGACCAGGCCATCTTCTACAGCATGATCTGCCGCTACGATATCGTGCGCGAGCTCGTGCTCGTCGAGGTAGGGGAGCGCCTACAAAACTTCGATTATGCCTTTACGGCGGTTGACCTCAACGCCTTTATGACACGCTTTACCACGGAGTATCCGGACGCGGCCCGCTGGACTGAGGCCACGGTCAGGCGCATTAAGGGCTCGCTCCGCCAGACGCTCCGCCATGCCGGCCTTATCGGCGAGGGGCAGGGCCCGGAGTCCGAGCGCCTGTCACCACTCTTCCTCGATTCCGATGTCGAGCGAGCCTTGGTTCAGCTGGGCGAGCAGTCGCTTATCGCGGCCCTTACCGGCAGGGCGGTGATGTAGCGTGGCTCCCGTCAAAAGCGCCGTCGACCCTGTTATCACCCCGGCGACCGATCTCACCACCAATATCGGCATCCATTCCCGCAAGAGCGCCGTGGCGGCGCATGTCCGCTCCGAGCGCGCCTGTCAGGAATTTGAGCGCCGTGCGCAGCTTCTGCGCGAGTGCCTGTGCAGCGAGGACTTTTTGGCCAACAAGGGCATAGGCAATGAGATCGGCTTCCACACCTTTTGCTATGACCCCGCGCTGGAGTTTGAGGCGCGTGCATTATTTGACGCCCTTTCACGTGATGCCGAGGCCGACAAGCTTCCGTGCACGCTCAAGGTCGTGAACCTTTACGACGCCGTGCTGGCAATTCTCGAAAAGCGCCGTGTCCTTAAGGCCATCCCACGCCAAGAGGAGCGCCGCGGTACCCAGCGCGTGCTCGAGGACGTGGCCAAGTTCGCCTCGCCCGAGAAAGTCGCCGCGTACATCCTTGAGCAGACCGAGCCGCACGCGCCTGGAGACGTCGTTTTCCTCACCGGCGCGGGCGAGGTCTTCCCGTTCTTTCGCATACACACGCTTCTCCACTGCATGCTTGCGGATTTTGATGAGGTGCCTGTGGTCGCCGCCTATCCGGGCAGTTTCAACGGCTCTTCTTTCCAGCTCTTTAACCGTCTGCCGGCCGACAACTACTACCGCGCCATCGATATCTCGTAAGCACGGCTCCCCGCAGACAAGTTCCTGCCGCCGGTAACAACCCTTTGCCATAACGTTCCCAAACTCAAAGGAGCACCCATGGACAACACGATCATTCGCGACCTCTTTGCAAAAGACATCAACCGCATCATCAACGGTGTGGTCAAGGTCCAGGATTCAAAAGACGGGTCCATCCGCCAGGAGCTTGACGAGTACGTGGTGACGCGCGAGTTGCAGAGGCATTTTGCCACGTTCTTCAAGGCCTACGGCGATGCCATCGATGTGTCCACCGACAAGATCGGCGTGTGGATCAGTGGTTTCTTCGGTTCCGGTAAATCGCACTTCCTCAAGATGCTGAGCTACCTGCTCGAGAATCGCCAGATCGGCGGCAAGAGCGCCATCCGCTACTTTGACGGCAAGATCGCCGACCCCATGGTCGAGGCTGCCATGGAGCGCGCCTGCTCGGTGTCCACGCAGGCCATCCTCTTTAACATCGATAGCAAGGCGGGCCAGTGGAAGCAGGGCGATACGGCTCCTACGGCGCTGCTTCGCGGCTTTGAGCGCATGTTCTACGAGGCGCGCGGCTTCTACGGCGAGGACCTAAAGCTTGCAAAGCTCGAGGACCACATCGATTCCCTGGGCAAGACCCAGGAGTTCCGCGAGGCCTTTGAGCGCGTCAACGGCGAGTCCTGGCTCCAGACCCGCGACACCTACAGCTACTTTGAGGACGACGTCGTCGAGGTGCTGCAGAGCGTGCTCGGCATGAGCGAAAAGGCCGCATGGAACTGGCTTGAGGGTTCTGAGGACGAGGTTTTGGCCCCCGATGTCTTTGCCAAAAAGGTCAAGGACTACGTAGACGCTCAGGCAGCGGCCCACGGCGGCAACTACCGTTTGCTCTTTATGGTTGACGAGGTGGGTCAGTTTATTACAAACGACCGGGATCCAAGCCTTATGTTGAGTCTTCAGACCATCGTCGAGGAGCTGGGTGCCGCCTGCGGTGGCCGCGTGTGGGTGATGGTCACGAGCCAGGAGGCCATCGACAACCTGAGCCTGCCCGTGGGCAACGACTTTTCAAAGATCCAAGGCCGCTTCAATACCCGTCTTTCGCTCTCCAGCTCCAGCGTGGACGAGGTCATCCAGCGCCGTGTGCTCGAGAAGACCGCGCCGGCGGCCGATATGCTTGCACAGGTCTACGAGCAAGACACCGCCGTCCTCAAAAACAACTTTACCTTTGAGGGCGGCTCGCGCTCCGACCTTGCCGGCTTCGCCAACTCCAAGGATTTTGTGGCCAGCTACCCGTTTGTGGGCTACCAGTTTAAGCTCCTGCCCGACGTGATGACCGAGGTACGCAAGCACGGTGTTAAGGCCAAGCACATGTCCACGGGCGAGCGCTCCATGCTGAGCGCGTTTCAGGAGAGCGCTCAGGCCATCCAGCATGACCAGACTGGTGCACTCGTGCCGTTCTGGCGCTTCTTCGACACAATCTCCAAGGATTTGGAGCACGGCATCATTCAGGTCGTCGTCTGTGCGGAGCGCGCGGCTGAAAACGCAGAGGGTCTTGAGAGCTACGATGTCCGGGTGCTTAAGCTCCTGTACTTGATCCGCTACATCGGCTACGTCAAGGCCACGGTCGAGAACATCTCCATCCTTATGATCGATAGCCTGGACGTGGACAAGCGCGCCCTTAAGGACCGCGTCAAGGAATCTCTCGCCCGCTTGGAGCGCGAGAGCTACGTGGCACGCCAGGGCGATACCTATAGCTTCCTCACCGACGAGGAGCAGGAGATAGCGCAGGAGATCGCACGCACCCCGATCGACAACGCGAAGGTGATTGAGTACATCAAGAAGCGCCTGTTCGAAAGCATCTACACTGCGCGCAAACTCAACCGCGGGGCCAACGACTTTCCGTTTGACCGCTATGTGGACGGCTCAATCCACGGTACCAGCATGGGCGGCATGGAACTTTCCGTGGTGACCATGGCCAGCGATCTGGGCCGTTCGGACGATACCGAGCTGGCATTGAAATCCGTGGATAAGGCCATCGTGGCCTTGAGCGACGAGGTGGATTATTGGGCCCCACTCGTCAACGCCGCTAAGATTCGCATGTACGCCCAGACGCGCAATCTGCAGGAGCTACCGCCGAGTACCCGCCAGATTGTCGAGGCCAAAATGCGCGAGAAGGACTTTAACGAGAAAGAGGCTGACGCCCTTTTGGCTGAGGCAGTGCTCCATGCACGATGCGCCGTCAACGGGCGCATGATTGAGATCCGTGCTGCCAAACCCGCTCAGGTCTTTGAGCAGGTGCTGGCGCAGCTGTGCGATGTGGTCTTTGAAAAGGCCGACTATATCGGCGCGCCGGTCACGAGCGATTCCGATATTCGCTCTACTCTGGTGGGCAACGTTCAAGTGGGGCTCGCTGGCATGGATGCAGGTAACACGCGTGCGCTCAAAGAGGTCGAGGACTACCTCAAAGTGCAGCACCAGCGCCACCTGGATACCGCTATGGGCGATATCCAGCGCCAGTACCAGCAAAGGCCCTTTGGCTGGCGCGAGGTCGACATCGCAAATGTGGTGGCGCAGCTTGTGGTGGAGCAGCGCGCGCAGGTGCTGTTTGGCGGTCAGACGGTTCAAGCTAACGACAGCCGCATGGTGGCGCTCCTGCGCAAGGATGCTGATAAGGCCCAGGTGCGCTTGCGCATGCGCATGAGCGACCGGTTGCTGCGCGCCACGGGCGAACTCATGTGTGACCTGTTTGATCTCAAGACCGTGCCCTCCAACGAGGATAGGCTCGTGGTCGAGCTCAAGGAGCGCCTTGAGGACTTGCGCGAGTCGTGCCTCGCCATAGCACGCGACTACTATACGGGCATCAAACCGCTCTATCCGTATCCCGGTGAGGACGAGTGCGAGAAGATGCGCTCGGAGGTGGCCGACGTCCTTAAGGACCAGAACGAGGCCGAGGCGTTCTTGACCACGTTCACCAAGCATGAGGAGCGTTTGCTCGATGCCAAGGAAGACTTTGACAAGGTGGTTGAGTTTTTCGAGTCCAATCAACGAACAGCGTTTGACCACGCCAGGGATTTCTTGAACCGCACCGAGGGTATCGAGTATGCCTCCGATGACATTCCCGGTGCGGTGGAGAACGTGGCAACGGTTCGTGAGATCCTCAAAGATCCCAAGCCCTACGGCCGTATTAAAGACCTGCAGCCGCTTATGGTTCCCGTCGAGGATGACATGAAAAAGCTGTTGGGCATCCGCCGCAATGAGTTTTTGTGTCGCATCGAGAGCGATCTGCAAGACCTGCGGGCGCAGGCCGAGAGTCAAAAGGGCTTTGTCAATCAGGCCAAGGATGCCATAGCAGACGCCGGCACCAAATACGAGTCGTTCAAAAACCGTGCCCACAGCGCTCAAAGTCTCAACGAACTGAGCGTTGTTGCAACTAACTGGGGCGACTGGCTCAGTGCGGCGGCCAACGAGATGTACGACGCTGTGGATGAGGCCCGCGTGCGTATGGACAACGAGCGCCGCACCACCGAGGTCATGAGTACGGGCGAGGTGGTCAAGAAGGTCTCCAACAAGGGCGCCGCATCGTCTGCTCCCGTGCCCGCGCCCAAGCCCCAGCGCAAGATCAAGACTGTGCGCCGCGCCGATCTGGCCAAGCCGAGTCGTCTCTTGTCCGCAGAGGACGTGGAGCGCTACGTGGACGACCTGCGCTCCCGCCTTATGCAGGCGCTCGCTGCAAACGACGAGATCCGTATCAACTAACCCGCGGAGCCACCGGTGCCAAAGCGCGCACCGGTGGCTTATGGCGTTTAGAAAGGCTCATCAACCATGAACGATTCTGCTCTTAAGAGCTTCTGCACCTGGGCCCGTACGGAGCTCATCAAAGGCGTGGAGGCGCAGATGGTGCGCTACGGCATCACCGAACCTGCACCCACGCCCGTTGGGTCCGAGACCGTCAACGGCCTGCCCCTAAGTCCTGCTGAGGTTGAGCAGCGCGATGAACTGCTGCGCATGCAGGCAGAGGTGGGTCACGAGGCACTGCGCGACCGTGCGGCCTACACCTGGTTCAACCGCATCGTGGCCATTCGCTTCATGGATGCATGCGGATGGCTTCCCAGCCGTATGCGCATGCTAAGTCGTGCGGACGGCAGCCATGGCAGCGAGGCCGTGGAGAACGCACTGGACGTGGAAATAACGACGGCCGATACCGATCGCATAGCCGAGCTCAAGATGGCGGGCTTGGATGAACCGTTGTGGCGCTACCTGTTTGTTGCTCAGTGCGAGGAGCTCGCCGATTGCCTGCCGGGCGTCTTTGAACGCGTGGGCGGAGCCATGGAGCTGCTGTTGCCCCAGGGCCTCATGATGGCTGACAGTGTGGTGGGCAAACTCAATGCCGTCCTCGCTGACGAGGACTGGCGCGAGGGCGTGACCGTTCTGGGCTGGATGTATCAGTACTACAATGCCGACGTTAAAGACGAGTTCTTCAAGTCCAAGCGCAAGGCAGCGGCGGCGGACATCGCGCCCGCCACGCAGCTCTTCACCCCCGAGTGGATCGTGCGCTATATGGTCGAGAACTCGCTCGGCCGTCTGTGGATGCTCAACAATCCGGGGAGTTCGCTACGCGAGCGCATGGAGTATTACATCGAGCCCGATGCTGAGCACGAGGACTTCATTCGCATTTCGAGTCCCGAGGAGATAACCCTCTGCGACCCCGCATGCGGCTCGGGCCATATCTTGGTCTATGCGTTTGAGCTGCTCTTCCATATGTACGAGGAGCGCGGCTATCGTGAGCGCGAGATTCCCGAGCTCATTCTTACTAAAAACCTTGCAGGTATGGAAATCGATTCCCGTGCGGCACAGATCGCGGAGCTGGCGCTTGCCATGTGCGCCCGCGAGCACGACCGTCGCTTCTTTAGGCGTGGCGTTCGCGCCGACGTTACCGTGCTCTCGAGCATCCCGCTAGGGGAGGACGAGCTGCCGGGTAACAAGAATCTCGCCGAGGAGCTGAGTCATTTGGGCGAGATCGGTTCGCTGCTCAATCCCTCAGAGGACGAGATCGACGAGCTCAAGGCTGCCGCCGTGAGTTGTTCCGATGACCTTTTTGCCGCTACGGCCAAAACTAAGCTCGAAAGCGCTGCCGCCATCTGCGAGAAGCTGTCCCGTCGTTTTACCTGCACTGTGGCGAATCCTCCGTATATGGGCAGCAGCAGCTTTAATCCATTCATGAGCAAGTGGATCAAGAAGAACTACCCCGACGTGAAGAGCGACCTCTGCACGTGCTTTATCGAGCGCGGTTTTAACCTTGTCGAGGATAAGGGCTACGCCGCAATGGTTACCATGCAGAGTTGGATGTTCTTGGGCAGCTTTGAGAAGATGCGCGCCAAGGTTATCGACAACAAGACAATCGTTTCCATGGCCCATCTGGGACCTCGCGCGTTTGATGCTATCGGCGGCGAGGTCGTCAACGTTACAGCTGACGTGATCTACAACCAGCATTCGGACGCCGAGGGCGCCTATGTGCGCCTTGTTGATATCAACGGCTCTGAGGCCAAGAGGCTCAAACTGGTCGAGGCCATCCAAAACCCCGATTGCGGCTGGTTCTACCGCCGCGACGCCGACACCTTCAAGCAGGTTCCTGGCACCCCCATAGCTTACTGGGCCAGTGACGGGTTACTCTCTGCTTTCTCTTTGGGCCACTCCATTGGCGATTACTCGGACTATACAGGGTCTCAAAATAAAACAGGCGACAACAATTTATATTTGCGCTTGTTTTGGGAGGTCGGCGCGCGTTCGGTTGGGCGAAAAGGCTCATGGGCTACTTACTCAAAGGGCGGCGACTTTCGTCGATGGTTTGGCAATCTTCATTGGTTGGTTTCGATCAAAAAGGACGCAATTGAGTTTTACCAGAGTAATCCGACCTCCAATTTGCTGGCGTCAAAATATTGGTTCAGTGAAGGCGTTTGTTACACAATGCTGACATCAGGCAAGCCGAGTTTCAGGCTGTTGCCGCCGACGGGCGGATTTGACATGGCCGGCCCATGCATTTGTGGCCTGGGCTCAAGCGAGAACTGGACCCTAGGTTTCCTTAATTGCTCTATTGCCGCCGATGTCCTCAGCATGCTTAACCCTACTCTTAACATGCAGGCGAGAGACATCAAAGCACTTCCCATGCTTATTTCCGCTGAGTATAAACCGGCAATTAATAGTCTGGTCGATAGCAATGTGTCCATTTCAAAAAATGATTGGGACTCGTTTGAAACCTCTTGGGATTTCAAACGTAACCCTTTGGTTTAGGTAGGGTTCATGTTTGAATATATTTCAGCAAATGAAGTTGTCTTTGTTGAGTCGAATCCTGCATGGGTCAAAAACGGAATGACGTGCAAGTCTTTGGGCCCTATACTTTCGCCGCTTCTAAGGTTCTTTGTTGTCGAAACTCCCGCTCCGGGATTGTCCAACAGAAGCGTTTCGGTCTCTGAATACGGATGGGATGCTCCTTGGAGAAAGCCTCAATATTTGAATAAAAAGCTAAAGGCAGCAAGCTCAAATAAGTCTTTATATTGGTCTGCCGCGGCTGTTGGTGATATGGAACAGGCTTTGCGTAATGCTGATTTGTTTGATTGCGCTGGCATCGAGTCAAAGCCCTTCGAGTCTGCTGTCTTTTATGATGCCAAAAGCAATCAAACGATCAGTTTGTTTTATCACTTACGAAATGGATTTGCTCACGGCAGATTCTGTGCATTTAAGTCAAAGGGCGATATATGGTTCGCTATCGAGGATGTTGCGGGAAAACGAAAGGATGACCCGGCAGGTGACATCAAAAGACTCACTGCAAGAATTCTAATCAAGAATTCGACTCTATGTAAATGGATGAAGCTGATAAAGGCTGGGCCTGATATTCGTTAATGGGTTTCAGCTCGTGTCCGGGTATTTAGTTGGCTTTAACTAGTGAGCTGAGAAATGATATCAAGTTGTCTTCCCTTTACGCTTGATGCAGTTCGCAGGGTTTGGTTTGCGACTTCATGAGTCACTAGTGCGTTTTTGCAAATGCCCGATGCGGTGAATAGCTTTTCCAGAAGTCGATCGGTAAGGTCGGGGTATTTTTGGAGATTTCGGTCCCCTAGTTTAAGCCTCTTGACAACTCATCAACAATGAAAGGACGGCCTCATGGCCACTTTACTTCAAGAAAAATACGAGGCCCGCAAGGCCGAGGTCAATGCTCGCTTCGAGCAGCTTCGCACTAACGAGGAAGAGCTCAACCGAATCTTTGCCAAGATCTACAACATGGAGGGTGAGGTGCCCATCGAGGTCGAGGATAAGTACGTCTCGGTGGCGTGCATCTTCGACATCGCCGACGAGATTCCCGAGAGCTATAAGGGTAACAAATACGTGCGTACCAAGCGCGACGAGATCACCTCGCTCATTAGCTATGCCGTGGGCTGCATGTTTGGCCGCTATTCGCTGGATGTGGACGGGCTGGTCCTGGCCGATCAGGGCGCCACAGTCGATGACTATCTGGCCAAGATGCCCAACTCTGACCATGTGACCTTTATGCCCGATAGCGATAACGTGCTGCCCATTACCGATGACGAGTACTTTGATGACGACATCGTGCGCTACTTTATCGACTTTGTGCGCACCGTGTACGGCGAGGAGACGCTCGAGCAGAACCTGGCCTTTATTGCCGAGGCGCTCGGCGGTAAGGGTACCTCGCGCGAGGTAATCCGCACCTACTTTTTGAAGGACTTTTTTAAGGACCACTGCCAGACCTATAAGAAACGCCCCATCTACTGGCTGTTCGACAGCGGTAAGAAGAACGGTTTCAAGTGTCTTGTTTACATGCATCGCTACCAGCCTGACCTATTGGCTCGCATCCGCACCGACTATGTGCATGAGCAGCAGGAGCGCTACCGTGCCCAGATCGGCTATGCCAACGATGCCCTTGCTGGTGCCGAGCGCGGCGAGCGCGTGCGGTTGGACAAGCGCGTCAAAAAGCTCAACGACCAGCTCAAAGAGACCATTGGCTACGAGGAGAAGCTGCACCACTTGGCAGACCAGATGATTAAGATCGACCTGGATGACGGCGTCAAGGTCAACTACGCCAAGTTTCAGGATGTGCTAGCAAAGATTAAGTAACTGCAGATACGGTAAGGATATTCATGCCCAAGATCGATGTAGAAGAACAGCTCAAGCTGCGGTTTTTGCAACCGTTGCCCGCATGCATGCCCCGCCGTGTGGTGGTTTGGCACGATGCAGACGGTGAGTTTGCTCCTGAGTTTGAACGTTTGGCCGCCGAGGGCTTCGACGGTGCGGGGACTGATGACGGCGTTATGCCCGCTCACGGTAACTTTGAGCGCCCAGTGCGGTTTGTTGAAGCCTGCGAGGGCCGCATGTTTGCCGTCAAGAAGCTCGTCAACCGCGATGACCTTGTGAGCGATATCTTGCTGTATCGCCGTTGCCCGCGCGGCAGGCTTGAGGGCGATTGGCTTGCCGATGTTGAGCTGTATGCTGACCGGTTTCAAGCTGATTATCTTTCGCTTTTGGCCGATCAGCTGGGTATCGAGAATATCGATGCCGTGCGCGAGAGCTTGCGAGCGCACAAGGCGTTCTTTATCGCCAAGTCCCGCTGCGCTAAGTTTGCCGCATGCGTTCCGCATGCCGCGAGTGCATCCGATATCGAGCTCGGAATCCTTACGGTGATCTTTGGCGGCAAGGAGCCGGGCGACGCGCGGCCCGCGTTTGTATTGCGCGGCTGCATGGCCACGCTGCTGCACGAGGGTCCCGAGGCGCTGGCCGCGCTGGTGGATAAGTACTGTGTGCGCGATGTTCTCGCTGCCTTTATGCTGCGCTGTTATGGGTTTGATGGACCGCTGCACGAGCGTGATTCACTTCTTATGCTTGCATCCCATGTGCTTCTTACGGCGGCATCCACCGCACTTCCCGAGGGAGCGCTCAAGGGGCTCGAAAACTATATGGCTCCCGCCTACGGCCCCTATTGCCTTGAGGCGGTACGTACGTGGGACCAGGCCGCCGATGCCCGGGCATCGAGCGAGGACCTATTTGAGATTTGTCGTTTAGTTGAGGATGCCCGCGGGCTCTTTGCACGGTTCGAGATCCTGCCGATCGATGCGCTGGCTTCGCTTGATGTGTTCCCGTGCGTCAACGAGGCTGTGCTCTCGCAGCTGTTCTGCTCGTTTGCGCAAGGTGCAGACCGTGTTGAGGATGCGCGTGCCTTTGCTGCGCGCCGTTGCGACCTAAGCTGGTACCGTCGTGTCGAGAGCTACTTTGACCTGCTTGCCGCTGTGGCCGATATGTGCGCGTTTAGGCAGACGCACGCGGGTGGGTTCCATCTGGCGCAGTCCCAGCAGGTGTGGGATGCCTATACGTCCGATTGGTATGCCATGGACGCTGCCTATCGCCATATGTGCACCGCGTATCTGCGGGCACGCTCCGTCGAGTGCGATGCGCTCGAGGAACCTGCCCGCGCCGTGGCGGACTGGGCGGAGAATCTCTACAGCAACTGGTTCTTGGCGGATGCCAATGCCTGCTGGGCGGCTGCTGCGCAAGGGGAGTGGGCCGATTGCGGCTACATCGATGGTCCCGCACGGCAGGATGAGTTTTACTGGCATGTGCTGCCCGCCTTTGTGGGTTCTGCCAAAACAACGGTCGTTATCGTGAGCGACGCGCTGCGCTATGAGGTGGCCTGCGACGTCGCGGCGCTGCTCGAGCGCGAGCGCGGCGGCAACGTCAAGGTTTCTAGCATGCAGGCGGTCTTTCCCTCCATTACAGAGGTGGGCATGCCCGCGCTGCTGCCGCATCAGGCGCTTGGGCTTGCAGCGGATGGTTCGTTTGTGCTGGCTGACGGCAAGCCCACCGCAACGACTCCGCAACGCGAGGCCGTGCTTACCCATGTTGAGCCTACGGCCCGCGCTTTACGCTCGAGCGCATACCTCAACATGGCGGGAACCGAGCGTAAGGCGCTGCTCAAGGACTCAAGACTTGTCTACCTCTACCACAACAAGATCGATGCCACGGGTGAGAAGGCCGCTACGCAGGATGACGTCTTCGGTGCCTGTGCGGACACCGTGGAGGAACTTGCTGCGTTGGCGCGTCGCGTGTGCACCGACGCCCCGGGCGCGCGTGTTGTTATAACGGCGGACCACGGCTTTATCTACACGCGTCGGGAGCTCAGCGAGTGCCAGATGCTCGGCAAACCGGACCTTCCCGTCCTTGACGCTCCCGTCATGTACGGCAAGCGTCATCTGGTGGTGCCCAACGAGGCCGTGGGTGAGCTTTCGGACGAGGTGCGTGGGGTGTTTGTTAATGTTAACATGGGACATTTGGGCGCCGGTTTTGAGGGGTTTGCCCCGCGCGAGAACGTGCACTTCAAGCGTCCCGGCGGCACTAACAACTACGTCCACGGCGGCATGAGCCTGCAGGAGCTCTGCGTGCCCGTTATCGGTTTTTGGCGTGCGCGCTCGGGTTCCAAGGACTTTGTCGACACGCGCGCGGCGACGCTGCGCGTACTAAGTGAGGGACGCCGAGTGACCAACTCGCTCTTCTCGGTCAACTTGATCCAGGAAGAACCCGCCCAAGGCAAGGTTTTGCCGTGCGAGTACGAGCTGGTGTTTACCGATGCAAGTGGCAACGAGGTGAGCGATACGGTCAAGGCGCATGCTAACAAGACTTCTGTTAACTCGCAGGAGCGCGTGGTGCATGCCAAGTTTGCGTTGCATGCAGCGGATGGATTCTCGGCCAAGGGTCCGTACTATCTGGTCTGCCGCGAGCGCGAGACGGGCAAGATCGTTTGGCGCGAGACGTACACCATCGCTGTTTCGTTTGCCCCTGTTGCTGACTTTGGTTTTTAGGAGTGTGCCCTATGTTTGATAGCCATGACGACGGTCTGTGGGAAGTTCCCTCGATTGATGTGGATGTGCCTGCGGAGGCTGCGGCGCCTGCAGGGGTGGCCGTGCCTGCTGCGGAGGCTGAGACTGCCGCGCCCGTGGGGGCTGCGGTGCCCGCCGAGGACGAATCTTCGACCGATGGCTATGACCAGGCTGTGGACGAGGCCCCCGAGGACGACGGCTACGACATGGATGGCCTGGACGGCAAGCTGCTCGAGCACTTTGCTGGCAAGATCGTGCGCAAAGACCTGACGGCCCTTATGAAGCGCGGCGCCAACGTGCCAACCTTTGTGCTGGAGTACCTGTTGGGCATGTACTGCTCGACCGACGACGAGGATGCCGTGGCAGAGGGTTTGGAGCGCATCCGCAGGATCCTCACCGATAACTACGTGCGTCCCGACGAGTCCGAGCGCATTAAGTCCAAGATTCGCGAACTGGGCCGCTTTACCATCATCGATAAGGTGACGGCCAAGCTCGACGAGTACAAAGACATCTACGTGGCGTCGTTTGCCAATCTGACCATCGAGCCGTTTGTGATGCCGGCCGAGTACGTGCGCGACTATTCCAAGATTCTGCAGGGCGGCATTTGGTGCATTATGAGCATCGAGTATCGTCATCCCGTGGATGAGGAAGACGAGTTTGGCATGGAGGTCTTTGGCGACGATGCGCCACGCCGCTCCAAGGCCAAGCGCAAAAAGCGTGGACCCGAGGACTCTCCGTTTAGCGTGGCGTCGCTCACGCCCATCCAGATGCCCAACCTGGACCTGGATGCCATGGTCGACGAGCGCCAGTATTTCTCGCGCGACGAATGGCTCAACATGCTGCTGCGCTCCGCTGGCTATGAGCCCAGTGAGCTTTCCGAGAAAGAGCGCCTGCACTTTATCGAGCGCATGGTGCCGCTTATCGAGCGCAACTACAACCTGTGCGAGCTGGGTCCCCGCGGCACCGGCAAGAGCCATATCTACAAAGAGGTTTCGCCCTACGCCATCTTGCTTTCGGGCGGCCAGACCACCACGGCCAACCTGTTCGGCCGCATGAACTCCATGCGCGCCGACCGCGTGGGCTTGGTAGGTCACTGGGACTGCGTGACGTTCGACGAGGTCGCCGGCATGCGCTTTAAGGACACCAACGCCGTGCAGATCATGAAGGACTATATGGCGAGCGGCAGCTACGCGCGCGGCCGCGACCAGATTAACGCCGATGCCTCCATGGTCTTTGAGGGCAACATCAACGACACCGTGCAAAACGTTCTTAAGACCACGCACCTGTTTGATCCGTTCCCGCCGGAGTTTAACAACGATTCGGCCTTTTTCGACCGTATCCACTATTACCTGCCGGGCTGGGAGATTCCCAAGATGCGCTCGAGTCTGCTGACCGGGCATTATGGCCTGATCACCGACTGCCTGTCGGAGTTTTGCAAGGAGATGCGCCGCAAGGACTTTACGCACCATATCGACCGTTACTTCCGCTTTAACAGCGATTTTAACAAGCGTGACGAGATCGCCGTGCGCAAGACCTTTAGCGGTCTGGCCAAGCTGTTGTTCCCCGACGAGGCCATGGACAAGGACGACGTGCGCTGGCTGCTGGACTACGCCATCGAGGGCCGTCGCCGCGTAAAGGAGCAGCTCAAGATTATGGCGGGCGTCGAGTTTATCGACGTCAACCTGGGCTATATGGATGCCGACAACCCGCAGGACGTGCATGTGGTGCGCGTGCCCGAGCAGAGCGAGGACACCCTGATTCCCGACGGGCCGCTGCTGTCCGGTCACGTGTTTGGCGTGGGCAGGTCGCAGGGCGGCGAGGTTGCCGTGTACAAGCTGGAGAACAAGGCCGTTGCCGGCGAGTGCAAGTTTAAGCACGAGGGCGTGGCCTTTAACAAGCCGGTGCGCGATACGCTGGAGGCCGCGTTCGACAACTTTGTGAACCTGGCGAACCGCGTGGCGCCGGGGATGCACATTGGCTCCAAGGATTACCTGTTGTTCTACAACGACCTGCAGAGCAAGGGCCTGTCCGAGGAAGTTTCGCTCGCCGAGTTTGTGGGCCTTTGCTCTGCGGCGTGCAACCGCCCGGTGATGCCCGCGCTGGCGATTCCGGGAATCTTGCGCATGTCGGGCTCTATGGACGAGATTCGCGGGCTCGAGGACATTATGCGCGTGGCCAAAAACGCCGGCGCCAAGCGCGTGATTTTGCCGCTGAGCGCTATTGCGGGTTTGCAGAGTGTTTCGTCCGAGATTATCTCGGGGTTGAGCCCGGTGTTCTACATGGATGGCGACCCGGTCGACGCCGCGAAAAAGGCCCTGGATCTGTAGGAGTGTGGGCGTGCGGGGCGTCCGGTGTCTGGGTGTCCCGCGAACATGTTGGTGCGTAGTGCGTGAGGAGGCCTGCCATGGCGGACGAGCGTTCTGTTGGTGAGCTGCTCGACGAGCTGTTTGGCTTTGAATCGGTGGCCAAACGCCAGGCTGCGCTTGAGCAGTATGATCGCGGGGAGTTGGCGCGCAAGGCGCGCTCCCGCGAGCTGCTGGACGTGCTTAGGGGTGTCGAGGCTGCCGAGCATGCTGCGCGCGAGTCTGCCGTGCGGGCTGTTGACGGGTATGTTCGCCGTGTCGAGGACGCGGCCCTTGCGCGCGCTCGCAAGCAGGCTGGTGTTGTGGGCTCGCTGCAGATGGAGCGCCGCTATGCTGCCTTTTTGCGCATGGAGGACAAGGCCGAGTTGCTGACGCGACTGGAGCAGACACTTGCGTTTATCGAGGTAAAGCTGCGCGCCAATACGGCGGACAGGGTTCGCGCGGCGTACGATGCCGCGGGGGCTTTGGTGTTGCAGGACGCGGCGCGTTTGAGCGACGTGCTCGTTGCCGAGGCCGTGCCTCTGGATGCCGATCTGCTGTGTACGCAGCTGGAGCAGATGCGCTGTGCCGCCGACGCGACGAACCTTGCGGGTATGATCACAGCGACGTTTGAGTCCGAGCTGAGTGCGACGGGGTCGCAGGGCGCCGACGGGTTTACGGGCGATTTGGCTGGCGATGTTGCTGGTGACGTGGCGTTGGAGCGTGAACTTACTAACGTGCGCGGCGCTGCGCAGCGAGCGCGCTTGGCGGCGCAGGCGTATCGGGCCGAGCGCGCCGCCCGCGTTGCGGGGAGCACGGTTGATCCGGTATCGTTGCCCGAGTCTGCGTGCGTTGCGTGCGAGACGGCGTGTGATGCCGGGGAGCTTTCCGAGTTGCTCACTCAGGTTAAGAAGTCGTTTGAGACCTACCGTCGCGTTGTTGCCGACGGCGGGTTGTTCTGTGCGTTTGGCTCTGGCTCGCCGCATGGGATTTGCCGGGGCTTGAGCTATTTAGACTACGATTCACGGCTTGACGAAGACGTGCTGGTGGGCGAGTACGACGGCGCTACCAGGCACGATGTTCGGCGTGAGGTCGCGATTCCTGAGCTTGTGGATGAGGCTTCGGCCGAGGGCGGCGACTCGCTCGAGGTTGCCGTGACGCGCATGCAGGAGTTTAACGGACGCCGTTACGATGGCGTGCTGGATGAGGATCCCGCGCGTCTTGTGAATGCGTTTTGGTATGGACTCAAAAAGCTCAGCCAGTATTGCGAGGCCGCCGTGCGCGTGGATGAGCGTGCTTGGGATTGCTTTATCGATAAGGTACAGTTTGCCTACGACGAGCCAGTGGGGCGCCTGGCCACGCAGATGGACGACAAGCAGGTTGCGGCTTTTGTTGCTGCTGTGGACGCGCTCGGTGTTAGTGAGTAGGGGGCTTGGCTCGATAGGAGGTTGCACCATGAAGATCGAAGTTGATGTAGACCAGCTGCGCGAGAGCCTGCTCGATCGCGCAGGGAGTGCGGCAGGCGTGGGCTTTCCGGCTGCCATGCTCGACGTGATGGATATCGAGGACGAGTCGCCCCAAGAGCTCCTAGCCCGAGCCGAACGCGAAGGCCTCGACCTCCGTGACTTTGCCGTCGACGATGACTAGAGTGGCTAATTTGGGACGGGGCGTCTGCGCCCGCAGCTGCGCGAAAGTGCAAGACAAGCCGTCGCAATGGAGCCTAATGGGCTCGCGACCATTCTATTTTGACCGCACGCTGGCTAAGTGAGTAGACTTTTTTGGAAATCCTGAGCACCCGACAAATTTGCTTCAACAAACCCGCAGGTCACAGACTTGTGCTTTGGTGACGTGGTCGGCGATTCGACAAAAGTCTACTCACTTGGTTTTGAGAGATGCTAAGTGTCCGCAACGAGACCCCAGTCGGGGCGATTGATGCTCAAATGTAGCCGATTCGGGACGGCTGTCCCTTGCCGCTACGATGCCAGCGTGGCGATGACGGCTTCGTCGCCGGCGTATATTAGGGTGTTGCCGTCAGGAATGATCGTTTGGCCGTCGCGTTTGAGCATCACGACGATAAACGGGTGCTTGCCCTGCGGCACGTCGCGCAGGCGCTGACCGGCCAGACGTCCATGGGGCGTTACGGTGACCTCGCGTAGCGTAACCTCGGCACGCTCTTCAAACGTTGGTGCGGCCATAACCAGAAGGTCGCCTTCTTCAATTACGGTATCGCCGTTGGGCAGCACCGGGTGTGCACCGTCGCGCAGCACCAGGATCACCAGCATGTCTGTGACGCTGCCAATATCGGCAAGCGAGCGCCCGGCAAACGGATGGCCCGCGCCCACCTTGAGCTTGACAAACGACATGCCGTCCTCGTCGCGGTAATCGTTAAACGTACGGCGCACGTCGCCTTCTGCATCGATCATATCGAGCTTCTTTGCCACTGCTGGTAGCAGCGAGCCCTGCACCACAATGCTCGACACGGCAATCACAAAGACCAGGTCAAACAGGTCATGTCCACTGGGAACGCCGGCCACAACGGCAAAGAGGCTAAAGACGACCGAAGCCGCACCGCGTAGGCCCGCCCAGCTTACGAGCGCTACCTGGCGAGGGTTTGTCTTAAAGGGCGCCAGCAGCAGTCCGACGGCGATGGGGCGGCTCACGAAGAGCATAAACGCCATGAGTGCCAGGCCCGGCAGCAGCATTTGCGGCAGGCGGGCGGGCGTCACGAGCAGGCCGAGCAAAAAGAAGATGGTCATCTCGGCCATCTCGGTAAGGGTATCGAAGAAGTGCGCCATCTCGACCTTGCCGGTGATGTCGCTCGCGCCCAGAACAATACCTGCCAGGTATACGGCCAAAAAGCCATTGCCGCCCAGGTAGCTCGGCAGCGCGTAGGCGA
The DNA here is from genome assembly GCA_902465105.1 of uncultured Collinsella sp. Taxonomy (GTDB): domain Bacteria; phylum Actinomycetota; class Coriobacteriia; order Coriobacteriales; family Coriobacteriaceae; genus Collinsella. The sequence goes on along the minus strand of CABQLM010000008.1, from coordinate 143 downwards.
CGATGGCCACGGCGAACAAGAAGATGGTCTGCGCACCTTCGGCTGTCGCATGCGCGCGCTCAATCAGGCGGCCCGATGCCCAGCCGATGGCAATACCCAGGCCCACGCCCAGGATGATCTGCTTGGCCAGCAGCACGGGGATG
>CABQLM010000007.1 GCA_902465105.1 uncultured Collinsella sp. | reverse complement strand
TGCAAACGATTCGGTGATAGCGGAGCTTCGATTCGTCAAACGTTTTTCCGAAGCCCGCGCCGAACGCGGTGATCATCGCCTTGATTTCCGCATTGGCCAGAATCTTGTCCAGGCGGGTCTTTTCGACGTTCAGGATCTTGCCGCGCAGGGGCAGAATCGCCTGGATGTCTCGGCGACGACCGTCCTTGGCCGAGCCGCCTGCCGAGTCGCCCTCTACGATGAAGAGCTCGGTCAGCTCGGCATCGCGCACCGAGCAGTCGGCGAGCTTGCCGGGGAGTGACGCCGTCTCGAGCAGGCTCTTGCGGCGGGTCGCCTCGCGCGCCTTGCGGGCGGCGTTGCGGGCCTTGCAGGCCTGCTGGGCCTTCTTGACGATCTCGCGGGCGGGCTTGGGATGCTCCTCAAGATAATCAGTAAGCCCGTCAGTCACGATCTTGAGCGTGAGCGCACGCATATAGGAACTGCCGAGCTTGGCCTTGGTCTGCCCCTCAAACTGTGGATCGGGCAGCTTGACCGAAATGACAGCCGAAAGGCCCTCGCGCACGTCGTCGCCACTCAGGTTGGCGTCTTTCTCCTTGAGCAGGTTCTGCTTGCGGGCGTAATCGTTGATCACGCGGGTGAGGGCGGTGCGGAAACCCTCGAGATGCATGCCGCCCTCGGGGGTGTAGATGTCATTGGCAAACGACATGACGTTCTCGCCATAGCCGGCATTCCACTGCAGGGACACCTCAACCTCACCCATTTTGGTCACGGGCGCGTCAGGATCCGATTTGCCCTCGATGTAGATAGGCTCCTTAAAGGCCTCGGGGACGTCCTTGCCGTCGTTGAGGAACTTGACGAAGTCGATGATGCCGCCCTCATAGCAGAACTCCTCCACATGGGGAGTCGCCTCGCGCTCATCGGTCAGCGCGATCTTAAGATTCTTATTGAGGAACGCCGTCTCCTGCAGACGGTTGTGCAGCGTATCGAAATCGTAGATGCAGGTCTCGAAGATCTCATCATCGGGCCAGAAGGTGACGGTGGTGCCCGTCGAATCCGAGGTGCCCACGACCTCCATCTTCTTGACGGTCTTGCCGCGCGAGAATTCCATCTCGTAGGCGTTGCCGTCGCGGCGCACCTGTACGACCACGCGCTTGGACAGCGCGTTGACGACAGAGATGCCCACACCATGCAGGCCGCCCGAGACCTTGTAGGCCGAGTTATCGAACTTACCGCCGGCGTGCAGGATCGTCATAACGACCTCGAGCGTCGGGATCTTCTTGATGGGATGCTCGTCGACGGGAATGCCTCGCCCGTTGTCGACGACCGTGATGGAGTTGTCGGCGTGGACCGTCACCTGAATCTCGGTGCAGAAACCGGCCATGGCCTCGTCGACGGAATTGTCAACGATCTCCCACACCAGGTGATGAAGACCGCTGGCGCTCGTCGAGCCGATATACATGCCCGGGCGCTTACGAACGGCCTCGAGACCTTCGAGGATCTTAATCTCGCCGCCATCGTAATCGTTTTCGTTTGCCACACGTCCTCCTTCAGTTCAGAAAATGTGTATAGCCTTTCTATTTTATCGTAAAAAATGCCCCCGATGTCGGGGGCATTTGGCTCTACAAGGCCACCAGATGCGTTTTAAGGCTCTTTCCTATCATGTGCGCCCTTGGCCCACTCGGCACTGGCCCTCATGGCGTTCTGGAGGGCCTCGCGGAGCTTTTGGTCTTCGATGGGCGCCACTTGGCGCTCAATCTCGATGCGCTCAGCTTCGCTAAGATCGGCGTGCGGAGCCGGCGGGCGCTCGGTCACAGCCGGGCGCAGACGCTCCTTGGCGGCAGACGGCGTGTGACCGGGCGCGGTCGTTTTGAACACCAAGCCGTCCACATGTGCCCCGGCCCGCTCCATGCGCGCGCGGATGATCTCGCGCAGCAGCGTCATCTCCTGCGTCCACGAGGGCGAATCAAGATACACCAGCAGCTCGTTGGACTCGGGCAGGTAGCGCAGGCCCGTCACGTGGCGCCCCTCACGCGTGCCCGAGCATACCGCGTTCCAGGCGCGATAGACCGCACGCGATTCCTCGGCAGCCTCCATCTGCGCGCGACGCTCGGGCGTCGCGGCAGCCAGAATGCGCTGGCGCTCCGCATTCAAAAAGCCGCTGAACGCGACCGTCTCGTGCTCGCGTTCGTAATTAGCACGCCTCACCCATGCTCACCACCTTGGCTCGATCAAGCAGGTCATCAGTAAAGTACCCCAGGTTGGTGGTGGTTATGACCGTCTGGATGTCATCGCCGATCAATTGCAGAAAGGCTCCGCGGCGATCGCCGTCGAGCTCGCTCATCACGTCATCCAAAAGCAACAGTGGGGCGGTACCCAGAATATCGCGGGCGACGGCCACCTCGGCCACTTTCCAAGCCAGCACCAGCGTACGCTGCTGACCCTGGCTGGCGAAAGAGCGGGCCGAGCGGCCGGCGACCGAAAACTCAATCTCATCGCGATGCGGGCCGACGAGCGTCACGCCGCGGCGTATCTCCTCATCGGCGCGCTCATCGAGCGCCGTGAGCATGCGCTCGTATGCCCAACCCCTCAGCTCCTCGCGGTCATCGGTCTGGGGCAGCTCCCCCAGTGTGGACGCATAGGCCACATCGGCCGCCTCCCCGGACGCAACCAGTCCGTAGGCATCGCGCACGTGGGCGGCCAAGCGATCGAGCAAGGCCAAGCGGTGCACCAGCAGGGCCGATCCGGCGCGGGCAATCGACTCATTCCACGCACCGAGCATCTCGCGACAGCACCACGTCTCTTTGAGCAGAGCGTTGCGCTGCGTCACGCAGCGGCCATAGGCGCTTGCCAGATCGGCATAGCGGGCGCTCAGCTGCACGCCAAAGTCGTCGAGTGCGGTGCGACGCACGCTGGCACCGCGCTTGACCATATCCAGATGATCGGGGCAGAACAAAACACTCGGCAGCACGCCGCGCACGCCAGAGGCGGCACACCGCTTGCCGTTGCGGCTAAACGAACGCTTGCCGTCCTCCACGCGTAGACCCATGTCTAGCACGCGGCCATCGCCCTCGAGCCTAAGCTCGGCCTTGCACAAACCTGTGCCGTCGTGCACAAGCTCGACGGCAGTGGGGTGCCTAAACGAGGCTCCACTCGTTAGCAGCTGCAGCGCCTCTATGAGGTTGGTCTTTCCCGCCGCGTTGGGCCCCGCGAGCACCGTCACGCCCTTGTCCAAGGCAAGACGGTAGTTATCGAAACTACGGTAGCGCGCGACGGAAAGATCGCGGGCGAACATGGCCATAGGGCGCCGCTAGATGCGCACCGGCATGACTAGGTACAGATAGTTGATTTTGTCGTAGGACTTAAAGATGCCGGCCCGTGAGTAGCTCTTGAGCTCCAGCGTGATCTCCTTCTCCTTGGACAGGGCGTTGAGACAGCCAAAGATGTAGTGGTAGTTAAAGGCGATAGTGCCCGACTCGCCCTCGGCCTCGACATCGATCGTCTCCTGTGCCAGGTCCTGGTCGTTGGAGATGGAGGACAGGCCCATCTGGCCGTTCTCGACATCGATCTCGAACTTGACGGCGGGGTTGGCACTTGCGATGACCGCCACGCGCTTGAGAGCGGCATTGAAAGCCGCCACGTCGATCTTGACGCTCGTCACACATGAATCGGGAATGAGCTGCTTGTAGTTGGGATACACGCCCTCGATGCGGCGCGACACGTAAGTGGTGTTGCCGGCCTCAAAGACAACCTGAGTGTCGGTAGCGCCGATCATGATAGTCGCCTGGCTGGCCATGATGCTCAGGGCGTCGTTGAAGGCATCGGCCGGAACGTTGAGCTCAAAAGAGCCCTCGAGCGTCGAGGTCTCGACCTGGGTGTCGCACACGGCGAGGCGGAAGGAATCGGTTGCCACCAGGCGCACGGTGTTGTTCTCGACTTTCATATGCACGCCGCCCAGGATGGGGCGAGCCTTATCGGTCGACGTGACGCGCCACACGCGGCCGACCATCTCGGACAGGATGTCGGTCGGAAGCTCCACGGCACTCTCGATAGCATAGGCCGGAAACTCGGGGAAGTCGTTGGCGTCGAGCGTGTTGAGACGGAAGGAACTCTTCTCGCATCCAATCAGTACCTGGCGTTCCGACAGCTCAAAGGAAACCGGGGCATCGGGAAGGGTCTTGGTGATGTTGGAGAGCATCTTGCAAGGGATCACCATCTCGCCCTCTTCCTCGACGTGCGCGGCAATGCGATGGCGAATCGAGATGGTGTAATTTGAGGTTTGGAATTCCAAGATGCCGTCCTGCGCCTTAACGAGCACGCCCGACAGGATGGGAAGGGTGGATGCCGAAGCGACGCCTTTCATAACGACGCCGATGGCTTGCGTGAGCGAGCTTTGGCTGACGGTGAACTTCATCTTTTAATACCTTTCCTTAGATATAAATATCTTAATAATAGTAATAGTACTGACGAAACTGTTGATTACTTCAAAAGCCGCTGGTCAAGCCTAAAAAGAGAATCGACAGCACCCTGTGCGCAACCGGTTGTGTTTTCCACGTTCAAAACCTGCGGAAAACTTTTCATCGTCGAGGGGCGAGTTTTAGACATGTTATGTCCTGTGTTTCGACAAGTTTTCAACAGATGTCTCTATTTCCCTACGAGCGCAGTGTAATTTTATCTCGCAGCGATTTGAGATCCTCGGTTACGGTGCGATCTTCCTGAATCATTTTCTGGACCTTTTTGTAGCTCGTGCTGACGGTTGAGTGGTTGCGGTTGCCAAACTCCGCACCCACGGCCGTGGTTGTCATCTCGCACATCTCGATGGCCAGATAGATGGCGATATGGCGCGCTTTGGCTATATTGGCATTGCGGCGCGGTCCGATGAGCTCCTCGTGTGTCACGCCGTACTGCTCCTCGATGACGGACTGGACCGTCTGCACGTTGATCTTTTTGGCCGACGTGTCGAAGTACTGGCTTGCGATGGTGTCGATATCGTCGAAACTGAGCTCGCCACCCTCACGCTCACGGTCTCCCGCCTCGCCGGCGCAACGTTCGCAGAAGCTCTCGAGCTCACGGATGTTGGTGCCTGACACCTCCGCCATGTGCTTAAAGTGTTCGTCGGTCAGATGTCCGCCGTCACCGCCGTAGGCTGACAGCAGCGAGTCATTACCCGCCTCGGGCGCGGCGGCTATCGTGTTCTCGTAGTAGCGCTGCAAGATCTTGTATTTCATCTCGTAGCTGGGTTCTGCCACCAAGCAGAGCATGCCGGCGTTAAAGCGGCTGGTCAGGCGCTCGTCCATGTTTAGGTCTTTGGGCGCGCGATCGGCTGCGATGACGACTTTTTTGTTGTTGCGGATAAACTCGTCCATGAGTTGGAAGAAGTAATCTACGCTCGCGCGCTTGCCGATGATGTTTTGGATGTCATCGATGATGAGCACGTCCACGCCGTGGTATGACTGCATGATGGGGGCGTTGCTCTTCTTTTGGCGGTCAAACTCCGTCATCAGGTCATCGAGGTATGCTTGAGAATTGGCGTACTTCACTTTGATCTCGGGCGACTTTTCGGCGAGCTCGTTTTTGATGGCGAGCAGCAGGTGGGTTTTGCCCAGCCCCGATTTGCCATAGATGAATAGAGACGTGCACGTACCGCGTTCGTCCGCGAGCGCGGCGAACTTGAGCGCCGAACGATAGGCGTGACTGTTTTCGGGGCCATAGACAAAGTTTTCAAAGGTGAATTTCGAGTTGGCCGCGAGGGGCGCGCCATCGGTGTTCTGCTCGATCGGAGCCGTCGCCGTCGGAGTGCTCGTAGGCGGTGCCGAGGCGGGTTTTGCGCTCTTTGCAGACGCCCCGCCTTTCATCCGGTTCATCATGCGGCGGAAATCATCGGCCGAAAGTGTGTTTTTGATTGCGATGCCCGAATCCTCGCCCGGCGTTATGTCATGCGCGATGGGCATATGCGTGGCGCCGGGCGAGGGGGCCACCGATGTGGGGGCGGTGGGCATGGTTTCACGGGAAACATCGCCAATTTGGGGCTCGGGGGCCGGCATGGGGGCGGCGACGTGCGCCGTCGGGGAGACGACGGGCGCTGCGGGCGCGGCATTATCTGCCGCGGAGCCCTGCGGTGCCACGATGTTGAGTGCGATCGGCGCAAAGGCAATCTCTTCTAGATAGTGCTCGATAGTCGGCTGATGCTTTTTGAGCTGCGCAATGGCAAAGCGCGACGGTGCCTCGATGGTCAAGGTGTCCTCGGTCAAGCTTATGGCTCGCGATTGCCCCAGCATGTTGATGAGGCGTGCATCTTGGCCGTCGCGCTGGCAAAAGGCGATGGCATCCTCCAGGATGATGCTTGCTTCCTCGTCCACTGTCTCTCCCGTTCCTTAACTTTGGGCACGCACGCGAGCGCTGCCGAGTTCGGTCAGATGGTATTTCTGACCGTGTTTGATTACCAAGCCGGCCTGCGCCAAGTCATTGAGCGTGCGTGACCACGTGGGTGCGGAGTTTCCAAATGCTCGCGCCAGGTCGGTGGCGCCACACTCTTGGTTTTGAGCCAGATATCCAAGCGCCGCGTTGCCGCGCTCGCTCACAAAAACGTCCGGTTGCGGCTGTGCGTATTGATTTGCCGCATTAGGATACATCATTTGAGCTGCTGGTTGTTGAGAACTCTGCATGGGCGGCATCTGTTGTTGAAAACTTTGCGGCCACTGTTGGTATGGCTGCGGCGGCATCTGCTGGGGCCAGGGATTGTACGGCTGCAGCATCTGCTGATACGGCTGCTGATAACCCTGGGGATACTGCTGCATGTATTGCTGGGGATATCCCTGCTGCGGCATGTATTGTCCCGGATATCCCTGCGGGTATGGCTGGAAGCCCATCTGTTGAGCGCCTTGCATGCCTGTTACCTGCTGCATCGCGGCTGCATCCGGATCGGCCGAGAGCATGGACTCGGCCGAGCCTTGAGTTGTCGTCTGTCCCGTGGGCTGGGGGTCTTGCATAGGCGGCATGCCGGGTTGCTGTATCTGCTGCGATACCATAGGCTGCTGCAGCGGGGGCGCGGCCATGGATTGTTGCGGAGCCAGCATTGCTTGCTGTGGAAATGCACCCGGCAGGGGGTATTCCGGCTGCTCGGCCTCGGGGCGCACGGCCGCCCCGCGCCCGCCCGCGTGCTCAATTTCCTGCACGCGCTTGGGGTCGAGGCTCACCGTGACGACGGTGCCGTTGCCCATGTTGTCTTCGATGGACACCGCGCCTCCGGCGTTTTCCAAGTATTCCTGCACCATGGGAAAGCCTGCCCCGGTGCCGCGTATGTACCGCTTCATCTTGCTGTTTGCGCTGGTCACGCCAAAGTCGAAGGCGCGCTCCTTGTCGTCGATTCCCGGCCCCTGGTCTGCGAATCGTATGGTATCGCCGCCGTCCAGGATCGAGATGATGGGCTCGGCAAAGTGGGCATGGATAAAGTTTTCGACTATCTCGCGGATAACCATGAGCGAGATGTGTCCGCCCTGCTCTTTCATACACTGATAGACGGTGTTGGTCGTTTCTTCCAGATACGTGCGGATGTCCTGCGGCTCGATGACGATCACGCGCGGGGTCGAAAGCATGTCGTCATAGACGGCGATGCGCGCCGCGTACATGGTTTTCGGTGCCCGTTTTGATGCCAGCTCGCCCTCTTTGCGCTCTTCGCGCACGCCGTTGATATGCTCGTTGTCGGGTGCCGGGTCACCGGAATCGACCATGGTGTAAAAGTCGTCAGACATGCCGCTCGCAATCTTTCAAAAGGTTTCGGATAAATAGTAGCTCACCGCGCAATGTTTCTCATCTTTCGACAAGTTTTCAAAACCTGTTGAAAACTTTGGAAAACGGGCGAAAAGTTCTCAACATTGCCAACATGACCTGTTGAAAACTCGGTGAAATATCGTGAAAAGTTGGCGACATACTCAAAAACTCATCCGGCTTATGGCGGAACCGTGTGAACTACGCAACCTTTTACCTTTGATTTCTTGACATTTGAACATTGATTTCCCTACAATCTTCAAGCTCACGTGTCTATATCTGCGTCCGCGCCCCCGCGGACACTCGAAATGCAGCAGGAGGAACTTAAGATGAAGCGTACGTATCAGCCTAATAAGCGTAAGCGTGCCAAGACCCATGGCTTCCGTGCCCGTATGGCCACCAAGGGTGGTCGTGCCGTGCTCGCCCGTCGTCGCGCCAAGGGCCGCAAGCGTCTCACTGTCTAGCAGCGATACACACATCTCGCATGAAGACTATTAAGTCTCGGCAAGATTTCGAGCATGTGTTCAGTCAGGGGCGTCGTTTCAATCACCCTCTGATTCGAATGACCATATGTGAATCGGTTGGCGAAGGCGACTCCGGAAGGGTCGCCTTCGTTGGTGCTAAACGACTCGGTTGTGCTGTCGTGCGCAACCGATCTAAGCGTGTGATGCGCGAGGCCGCCCGCAGCTGTGGATTTCCCGTTGCGGGATATGACATCATCTTGTTCGCGACCCCCAAGACGAGGATCTCGTCGCCGGAGGAAATGAACATGGCATTGCGTTCGCTTGTGAAACGCGCCGGCGTTGCCGGGGAGGAGCGATGAGCAATCACGTTTTGCGACGTGTTGCCATCGCTCCTATTCGCATATATCAACAGGTTATTTCGCCCTTATTGCCTGACGCCTGCATTTATTATCCAACGTGTTCTCATTACGCCGTCCAGGCTATCGAGAAATACGGTGTTTGTAGAGGCTGCTGGCTTGCCGTGAGGCGCATCGCTCGCTGCAATCCCCTGCACGTCGGCGGTTATGACCCTGTGCCCTAGCGGGCACTCGCTATCGGAGGAAAATTTACATGTGGGATTGGATTGTTAACATCCTTTTCGAGCTGCTCAAGCTCATCCAGACCTTTGCGGTCGACTGGGGCCTGTCCATCATTATCTTGGTGGTCATCATCCGTCTGCTGCTGACGCCGCTCATGCTCAAGTCGACCAAGTCGACGGCCCGTATGCAGGTGCTGCAGCCCAAGATGCTCGAGATCCAGGAGCGCTACGCCGACGATCCCCAGCGTCAGGCCGAGGAAATGCAGAAGTTCTACAGCGAGAACAAGTTCAATCCGCTGTCCGGCTGCTTGCCGCTTCTGATTCAGATGCCTGTTCTTATTGCCCTGTTTACGCTTCTGCGCAATCTGCCGCAGTACTTTAACGAGGGTACGTTCTCGTTCTTCAGCATCCTGCCCGACCTGACTACCACGCCGAGCGCCTCTTTTGCCGATGGCTTTATGGTCGCACTGCCCGCACTGATTTGCCTGATTCTGTTTGCTGTCCTGACCTTGATTCCGCAGCTCTATATGTCGCGCAATCAGACTGGTCAGCAGGCCCAGAGCATGCGCATGATGGCCGTCGTCATGACCGTTATGATGCTCTGGATGGGTTGGAGCCTGCCCGTTGGTGTTCTGTTGTACTACGACGTGTCTTCTGCCTGGCAGGTCATCCAGCAGATCTTTGTGACGCAGAAGGTTATCGAGAAGGCTAAGGCCGAAGAGGAGGAGCGTCTTAAGAACGCCCCGCTGCAGGTTGAGGTCACGCGTCGCGAGAAGAAGCCGCGCCCGCACAAGAAGAAGTAACGGGATAGTAATCTTATTTAGGTACCTAACTTTTGGAGTACGTTATGTCTGAAGAGATCGTCGAGGATATGCTTGAGGAGGTTGCCCCGCAGGTCGCGGGCGATTATCCCGAGATTGCACAGCGCTACAAGGCTGGTGAAGAGCTGACCGATGAAGAGCTCGACACCATTGCCGATGTTGCGATTTCTATTCTTCGTTCCATCCTTTCGCACTTCGACGCCGCCAACTCTCCTATCGATGAGTATGAGGGCGACGAGGGCGAACTTATTCTTGATGTAACGGCTCCCGATCTTGCTGTTCTCATTGGGCGTCATGGTCGTACTCTTGATGCCCTTCAGGTTATGTTCTCGTTGTTGGTGAGCCGCAAACTTGGCTTTAGGTATCCCGTCGTCGTCGACGTCGAGGGATATAAGAGCCGCCGCCAGAACAAAGTTGCCTCTATGGCACAGTCAGCTGCCGAGCGAGCAGTTCGCACTCACAAGAGTGTTTCGCTTCCGCCCATGAATGCCTACGAGCGTCGTCTGGTCCACATTGCACTTCGTGGTAACGATGCTGTCGACACTCATTCCGAAGGTTCTGACCCTGATCGCCATGTGGTAATTGTTGCTCGATAATCTACTCGAGCTTATGCTAAGGGGACGTGGTTTCCACGTCCCCTTTTTTTGTCAAAAGTTCTCGATTCACTGATTTTTGTCACAAAGGAGCTTTCGTTGTTAGTACTTACTGATCAGCAGGCTGACGAGATGCTGAGTCGTCTAACTTCCTATTGCAAAGAGTATTCCTTGAGCGTAACTGATGCTGAGCTGAGGAAATGTATTCAGCATTTGGATTTGGTTTTGGAAACAAATAAGACAACCAATCTCACCCGTATTCTTAACATAGAGGATGCTGCGGTACTTCATATCCTCGACTCACTTGTTTTGCTTCCTTATATCAATAAGGCTCCTGAGGGCGCTTTGCTTGATATGGGAACAGGTGCAGGCTTCCCCGGCATTCCATTAACGATAACCACGCATCGTAAAGCCACTTATATTGACTCTGTTGGCAAGAAGGTTGATGCTGTCAATTCTTTTGTTCATGCTCTGGGATTGAAACATGCTCATGCGGTCCATGATCGTCTTGAAGAATATGCTCGAAGCCATAAGAAGCAGTTCTCTGTCGTAACTGCCCGCGCACTGGCACCTCTACCGATTCTTGTTGAGTATGCGGCTCCGTACCTCAAGGATGGGGGGCTATTTGTTATCACCAAGGGCAATCCTTCGGATGAGGAGCTTGCTTCGGGCATGTCTGCAGCAAAGATCTGTGGCTTTACATTGCTCCAGAACGATGCAATTGATTTGCCGAGCGGTTTAGGCCATAGGGAGTTCATTGTTCTAAAGAAGAGTCATCCGGCTTCTGTTTCATTGCCTCGTGCAAATGGCATGGCAAAGAAGAATCCGCTTGCCTAGATGTTTCACGTGAAACATAATGGATACTAACAGCCCTCAATGTTTCACGTGAAACATGGCGGTTGATATCGAATCGGAATGTTTCACGTGAAACATCCTCCGTTTGACAGCTTTAATACACACAAGGAGGGACCGTGGGATTTCGCGACGTTAAGCGTTCTAAGAGCGCAAAAGACACGCGTATCATTGCAATCATCAATCAAAAAGGCGGCGTCGGTAAGTCAACGACGGCTGTAAACCTTGCAGCAGCACTGGGTGAGCAAGGTCGTAAGACGCTGATTGTCGATTTTGACCCGCAGGGAAACAGCACTAGTGGATTCGGAATTGAAAAAGAAGACCTTGATCGCTGCATCTATGATGCATTGTTGAATGATGTGCCGGCAGAATCGCTTGTTCTTGATACAAATTGCAAAAAGGTATTCGTAATTCCGGCTACAATTCAGCTTGCAGGCGCCGAAATTGAGCTCGTAAGCGCAATTGCTCGTGAAACCCGCCTCAAAGATTTGCTTGAGCCGATTCAGGACGAGTTCGATTTTATTTTCATTGACTGCCCCCCTTCACTCGGCCTGCTTACAATCAACGCATTGACAGCAGCAGACAGCGTTCTTATTCCGATTCAGTGCGAGTATTACGCACTCGAGGGCGTTACGAAGCTGCTTGAGTCAATGAAGATGGTCAAATCGCGTCTGAACAAGGGCTTAGACACCTATGGCGTACTTATGACCATGTATGACTCGCGTACTTCGCTATCGAATCAGGTTGTTGAGGAGGTTCAATCGTACTTTGGTGATAAGGCGTTTAAGACGTTAATCCCCCGTACGGTAAAAATCTCTGAAGCTCCGTCTTTTGGAGAACCGGTAATTACCTATGCACCTCAAAATAAGGGTGCAAAAGCGTATATGAACCTTGCAAAAGAGGTGATCAAGCGTGCCTAGCCCCAAAAAACGCGGCGGATTGGGTCGTGGATTGAGCGCACTAGTATCCGAAGCAGAATATGAAACCGGTGGTTCGTCTTCTGCATCGACTTCCGAAACCAAGCTGCCTATCGAAGATATTGTTCCCAACCCGAATCAGCCGCGAATTCATTTCAATGAAACTGAACTTCGCGAACTAAGTGAGTCTATCCAGGAACATGGTGTTTTACAGCCGCTCTTGGTTCGTAAGCGTGGCAACGGCTATGAAATCATTGCTGGCGAGCGTCGTTATCAGGCATCCAAACTGGCTGGCCTTGAAGAGCTACCGGTCATCATTAAGGAAGTTAATGATGAAGAAATGCTTGCTCTTGCGCTTATTGAAAACCTTCAGCGTTCTGACCTCAATCCAGTCGAAGAGGCAAAAGGCTATCGTCAGCTTATTGATGCAAGCGGGATGACACAGGAGACCCTATCAAAGGCTGTCAGCAAGTCACGTTCTGCAATTACAAATTCACTTCGTCTTCTTGATCTTCCTGAAGTCGTACAGCAGATGATATTTGAAGGAAAACTCACAGCAGGTCACGCTAGGGCGATTCTTGCCGTTCCATATGAGGATGCCAGAATTAGGCTTGCGGAGAAGGTTGTTGCGGAAGGTCTTTCGGTCCGTGCGACAGAAAATCTTGCTCCGTTATTTTCTGCCGGAGAGACACCAAAGACTCCTAGGCCTGCAACACCTCAGTCGTTCAAGAAGGCTGCGCGCGTTCTTCGTCAGGTATTTAATACCAACGTACGCGTGAAGAGCTCACGCGGGAAGAACAAGATTGAGATTGAGTTCAAAGACGAGGAAGAGCTCTCACGTATTCTGGGTGAAATGATTCAATTTGAACAGGGTGGCCAGAATGAAGAATAAATTTTTGACGGCTGTTGCTTTGGCAGCAACGGTGGTTGCTGGTGCATTTGCTGGATATAAGATTGCGACGGATGAAGAACTTCGTGGCCGTTTACTCCGTAGTGCCCAGGATATCGTTGATACATCTAAGAAGAAAATGGATGTTATGACGGAAGATGTCGCCATGCGAACGGCCCAGGTAACAAAGAATCCCAAGATCAATCAAGACTGGGTAAATCATCAATGGGAAAATGTGGGTTTTTAGGTACCTAACAATTACTCGCCCATTTTAAAGGGGTCCTTGTCTGAATACCGGAACATGGACCCCTTATTTCTTCCGAAATAGTCGTAGAACAATCGTGTGATGCGGATAGCCGATTGATATGAAACGGCCTCGGTTGCAATTAAACAACCGAGGCCGTTCGATGTTTCACATGAAACGTTTGGGGGCGTGTCTCCCCTATGCGTTCTTTTGAACCTTGAAGCGCTGCTTTAACTGACCGCAGGCCGCGTCGATATCGTTGCCGCGGGAATTACGGATCGTAGTCTCGATGCCGCGAGACTCAAGACGGCGCTGAAGGTCTTCAACCTTATGGATCGGCGACGGCTTGAGCGGACTGCCCTCGATATCGTTAAGCTGAATCAGGTTGACGTGGCACAGCGTACCCTCGCAGAAGTCGCAGAGCGCCTGCATCTCGGGGTTCGTATCGTTGACACCCTCGATCATGGCATATTCGTACGTCGGTCGGCGGCCGGTCTTTTCGGTATAGAGCTGGAGCGCCTCGTGAAGTCGAAGCAGCGTGTACTTCTTAACGCCCGGCATGAGCTTGTTGCGCGTCGACTGGATAGCGGAGTGCAGCGAGACGGCGAGCGTGAACTGCTCGGGAATATCTGCAAATTTGCGAATTCCAGGGATAACGCCGCTGGTGGAAACGGTAAGGTGACGTGCTCCAATGCCGATGCCGTCGGGGTCGTTGAGGATGCGCAGCGCCTTGAGGACCTCGACGTAGTTGGCAAACGGCTCGCCCTGGCCCATGAACACGACACTCGTTGCACGCTCGCCAAAGTCGTTGGAGACATGGAGTACCTGATCAACGATCTCTTGTGCGGTCAACGAACGCTTAAGGCCGTTCAGGCCGGTAGCGCAAAATGCACATCCCATACCGCAGCCGGCCTGGGTGGATACGCAAACGGAGAGCTTGTTGCGACGGGGCATGCCGACGGTCTCGACGGAAATGCCGTCGTGATACTCGAGCAGGTATTTACGGGAGCCGTCCTTGGAAACCTGCTTGGTGAGCTCGGTCGGCGTGTCAAAAGCAAATGCCTCTTTGAGCTGCTCGCGGAAAGCCTTGGGAAGGTTGGTCATATCGTCAAACGAACAAACGTTCTTCTCAAAAACCCATTCAATGAGCTGTTTGGCGCGGAAGGTGGGCTGACCGAGTTCGGCAACGAGCTCGCGAATATCGTTTTGGCTCAAGTCGCGAATGTCCTGAGATTTAGTCCTGGGATTCATGGAAGCCTTTCGATTTTGGGGAAACGTAGACGGTATCGCTACAATATGGTATCAGCTGCAGAAATTATAGAGGAGGAGTCTGCCCATGGCGGGTAAAAGCCTAGAGAACATGCACGTAGCGGTCTTGGCGGGCGGTCATTCCGCTGAGCGCGAGATCTCGCTTAATTCGGGAAAAAACGTCGTGGCGGCCTTGAAGGAGGCTGGCTACACTTCGGTGGAGCTGCTCGATACGGCCGCCGATGACTTTATGGTGACTATGGCGACCGGCGGCTTCGATGTGGCGTTTATCGCCATGCACGGTGCCGGCGGCGAGGATGGCGCCATGCAGGGCGCCATGGAGACCTTGGGTATCCCCTATACGGCATCGGGCGTTCTTGCCAGCGCTTGCGGTGCGGACAAAGAGGTGTCCAAGCTCCTGTACGCCAAGGCGGGGATTCCCATCGCCCCCGGCCTGGCGCTCGAGACGGGTGACGAGGTCGATATCGACCGTATCGTCGAAGTCTGTGGCGAACGCTGCTTCGTGAAGCCTGCTGTCAATGGTTCGAGCTACGGCATTTCGCTGGTGCATGAGCCCTCCGAGCTGCCGGCTGCCATCAAGAAGGCATTCGAGTATGGTGACAAAGTGCTCGTCGAGAAGTGCATCGAGGGAACCGAGATCACGGTAGGCGTTTACGGTGAGGACGATGTGCGCGCCCTGCCCATCGTCGAGATTCGCAAGCCTGAGGACTGTGAGTTCTACGACTTGGACGTTAAGTACATCGACCCTACGGATATCCACCGTATTCCGGCGCAGATTTCGCCTGAAAACTACGCCCGCGCCCAGGAGCTTGCTTGCGCTGCCCACAAGGCCCTCGGCTGTCTGGGCATTTCACGCAGTGATTTTATCGTGAGTGAAGACGGCCCCGTCATTCTCGAGACCAACACCATTCCCGGCATGACGGATACGTCGCTGTATCCGGACGAGATTCGCCACACCGACGATATGACGTTCCCTCAGGTCTGTGACAGCCTGATTCGCATGGGCCTTCGTCGAGCGGGCGTTGCATGCTAATCGAGGACGCTGTATCTCCTGGAACGCCGAAATTTGTCATCGATGCCTATGCCACGCTCGCCGAGCGCGCCAAGACGCAGTCGTTCGGTCTTATCGAGGAGGACGTCATCGTCCTCGATACCGAGACCACAGGTTTGTCGGTGCAAGACAACGAGCTTATCGAGATCTCCGCGGCCCGTCTTTCGGGCCGCGAGGTCGTAGAGCGTTTTGATACTTTTGTGCATCCCAAGCAGCTAATTCCCGCCGAGATTACCGAGCTCACAAGCATCACGAACGCTGACGTGGCCGATGCTCCGTCAGCCGTTGAAGCTGTGTCTGCTCTCGCCGATTTTGTCGGCGGATGCCCGGTGATTGCGCATAACGCTACCTTCGATCGGTCGTTTATTGAGTCGGTTAAGGGCGGTGTCAACGTGAGCGATATCTGGATCGATTCGCTGGCACTATCGCGCATCGCACTTCCGCGCTTGGCTTCGCACAAACTGTCTTTTATGGCCGACCTGTTCGGCTGCGATTCGGTGTCGCACCGCGCCAACGCCGATGTCGATGCTCTGTGCGGCGTGTGGCGCGTGCTACTCGTGGCACTCACCGACTTACCCCAGGGCCTCATGGCGCGCCTGGCCGACATGCACCCCGATGTGCCCTGGTCCTATCGTCCTATCTTCTCGTTCTTGGCGGGGCAGAACCCCGGGTCCATCTTCTCTCTCAGTGCAGCTCGCGCTGACGTTCTCAAAGCCGATCGCGCAGACGATCGCGTTGATGCGGACGAACTGCCGGTTCTCAAGATGCCGAGTCGCGAAGAGATTGAGGCGGACTATGCCCCGGGTGGCCTGGTCAATCGTATGTACCCCACCTACGAGTCGCGCGACGAGCAGATCGCGATGGCGGTTGAGGTGCGCGACGCGCTGGTCACGGGTACCCATCGCGTGATTGAGGCGGGTACGGGCGTCGGTAAATCGATGGCCTATCTGGTGCCTTTTGCCGAGGCGGCGCGACGTAATAACATCACCGTCGGCATTGCGACCAAATCGAATAACCTCGCCGACCAGCTCATGTACCATGAGCTGCCAAAACTTGCCGAGCAACTGCCCGGCGGCTTGTCGTTTTGCGCATTGAAGGGGTACGACCACTATCCGTGTTTGCGCAAACTTGAGCGTATGAGCCGCAGCCAAGTCGAAATTACAACCAAACGTGATCCCGCCGACACGCTTACGGCGGTTGCCGTGATCATGGCGTATGTCTGCCAGTCTGCCGACGGCGACCTTGATTCGCTTGGCATTCGCTGGCGCAGCGTCAACCGTCCCGACTTTACAACGGCCTCGCGCGAGTGCGCTCGTCGCCTTTGCCCGTTTTTCCCTGATAAATGCCTCGTCCACGGCGCACGTCGTCGCGCGGCGCATGCCGATGTGGTTGTTACGAACCATTCCCTGCTGTTCCGTAATGTTGCGGCTGAGGGGAGGATTTTGCCTCCGATTCGCCATTGGGTAATCGACGAGGCCCATTCTATCGAGCGCGAGGCGCGTCGTCAGTGGGCGCGCGTGGTCTCGGCGGACGAATCGCGCGTTCTGTTTGAGCGTCTGGGCGGTTCGAGCACCGGTGCGTTGAGCCAGGTTTCCCGTGATTTAGCAACCTCCGAGGGCTCTACGCTCTATCTGGGCCTTACTGCCAAGGCGACGTCGGCGGTTGCGCGTGCGAGCATGGCGATCGCCGACGTGTTTGATGGTGTCCGCGAGCTTGGCCGACGCGCTCGTGGTGGCTATGACAACGCGAACCTTTGGATAGGTCCGGAGCTGCGCGAGTCGGACGACTGGCATGATTTCCTGCAGTCGGCCTGCGCTGCCATTGACGCGCTGGAGCAAGCCGACAAGAGCGTCGACGCGCTGGTGCAAGCTGTCGCCGCCGACAAGCCCGAGGTTGTTGTCGACTTGGGTGATATCTCGCGCCGCCTGCACGAGCTGGCCGAGAACCTCAAGCTCATCATTGATGGCACCGATGAGCACTACGTGTATTCGCTGCAGGTCAATCGCAGGCTGCGTGCCGGCGGAGAGTCGATGACCGCAGAGCGCATCGACATTGGAGAGGCCTTGGCAACCGAGTGGCTGCCCGAGGTTCACACGGCTATCTTTGCCTCAGCGACCATGACGGTGTCCAAAAGCTTTGAGCACTTCAACCATGCTGTCGGGCTCGATCGCATCGGTGCTTCAACATCCTCATCGCTGCACTTGGACTCGAGCTACGACTTCGATTCGAACATGGCTGTAGTCGTTGCGGGCGATATCCCCGATCCGCGCGATCGTGAGAGCTATCTTACGGCGCTCGAGCGCGTTCTGGTCGATGCGCACCTCGCCATGGGCGGATCGGTGCTCACGCTGTTCACCAACCGGCGCGACATGGAAGACCTGTACGCTCGCGTTGAGCCCAAGCTTGTCCGTGCGGGTCTGGAACTCAACTGCCAACAGCGCAACTCATCTCCTCGTCGCCTACGCGACCGGTTTATCAACGAGCCGGCTTCGTCGCTCTTCGCTCTCAAGGCCTTTTGGGAGGGCTTTGACGCCAGCGGTGAGACGCTGCGATGCGTCATCATTCCCAAGCTGCCGTTCTCCAGCCCTACCGATCCGCTCTCCTGCGAGCGTAACCTGCGCGAGGACCGTGCCTGGGCGCGCTATTCGCTACCCGAGGCGGTGCTCGAGGTCAAGCAGGCCGCGGGGCGTTTGATTCGCTCGTCGACCGATAGCGGTGTGCTGATTCTGGCCGACCCGCGGCTGGTGACGAAGGGCTACGGTAAGAAGTTCTTAACCTCGCTGCCGACGAGCTCCTATCAGCGTATCGAAACGGCGCAAATTGGCCATTACCTGCAGCTGTGGCGGCAGGCGCATGAGCGTCATCGCTAAAGTGGGCAGGCCATAGCTTTTGCGGCATCGCATAAACGTTTTGCGAGAGCGGGGTCATCTGCTATGCGGATGGCTCCGCCGGCCGCAATAATCTGGCTGAACAGCCAACGTTCGGATCCGTAGCGTATGGTTACGGCTGCCGTTTCCGTCTCATCGACATCGATCGACGCGATGCCGGCCCAGTTCAGACGTTGTGCCAGAGCGTTCGGCATCAAGAGTCTTGCGCTCCGGTTTGAATGAGCGAGGGAGTCTTGCAGGGAGCTGTTTTGCATCTCGTGCCGCATCACGGAATCGTCAGTGAGGACGAGGTCCTCAATTTTATCCATGCGATATCTGCGCTCCTGGTCGACCTCGATGTCCCAGGCAACCAGATAGGTGCTGTCGCCGTTTGTTTCGACACGCAAAGGGTCGATAGTACGTTCGCGGGGGCGCGGGTCGTCCATTGAGCGGTAGGAAATGAGACAGCGTACGCCATCCTGAATCGCGCAGCTAATCTCCTGCCAATAAGATCCGTGAGTCACGGTGTCATAAACATGTTGGTTGTAACCCAGTTCTTCGGGCAAGAGGGCGCGGCGAATCCTCGCGGCAGCTCGAGATTCGATTCCGAGCGATTCGAGCTCGTGGTTGAGTACGGCACCTTCGGCTGCACTTAGACGCAACGGTAACACGCGCCCCGCATCGCCAGTAAGGTAAACGCGCCCGTTGTGACATGCGAAGATGATGCGGGCGCCCGATTCGCGGTCAGCCAGAGTCGAGATGATTTCAATGATCTCGTCGAGCGCCGCGCCGGAAATATTAAAACGGCTACATATCTCCTCTCGGCCCATACCTTTTTCGCCGGCAGCATAGAGGGCCTCCATGATGTCGATGGATCGGGAGAGTCTTTGCTCGCTAGTGAGTTTATGCGCAGGCATGAGCGGTCACCGTCCTTTCGATCAAATTGTTCCATGCTTGCTTGAGGGCGTCGGGCGACACTGGCCTCATACCATCCATGCTGTGCTCCATGCAGAATGTGGCCGCGGCGTCGATATCGCGTATGCCGACGGTCCAGCGCCAACCTTCACCGGTGCGGTCAAGTTTTCCGCGTCCATGGGTGAGTCCGAACACCAGGTCCGACGGAGACTCGGGTTCAAAGGAAAAAGTTGCCGCAACTGGTTCGCGGTCGGCAAAGTCAAATTCAAAGAACAAATAATCGCTTAGATTGAAACCATCGGGTATGGTGTAGGAGCCCGACGGACGCCATGCTCGAACGATGCGATCGCAGCGAAACGTCCTAACCGCATTAGTGGTGTTGTCTAAGCCGCAGAAATATGCGATGCCTTCGTGCTCGAATATGCCGTAGACACACACGGTGCGCATTCGTTGTTCACCTCGTCCGTTTCGATATAAAAAACGTAGCGCACAGCGCTCGGCAAAGGCGCTCCATACGGCATCGGCCATAGGGGAGTGGCGAATCATCGGATCGCCAACATCTGCCCTATCGGTAAGGTAAGCGATTTTGGATCGGATATCGGCAAGCGGGGTGGCGAAAGCAGTAGATCCCGAGGCGAGCGCCTGGTCGATGGCAACCATTAAAAGGTCGGCATCGTCGGCGGTAATCAGGCCGCCGGCGGCGAATGTGTGGTCGCGGTCGACCGTCCATGCGCTCTCTTCGGTTTCTTGGGCTCCCGCTTCACGAACTTCTTTGATTATGATGCCTCGTTCGAGAAGTTTATCTCGGTCGCGCCGAAACTTGCGTTTGTCTGAATCGATATTCCCCGAGCCGTATCCCAAGTCAGAGTCCAAGACGATCTGCTCGGTGGTCAAAGGCTCAGGGGAGCTGTTGAGTACAAAAAAGAGGTTGAGGATGCGCTGAGCCGCCTTGTCGAAGACCGGTCCCGGTGCGGATTTTTTATTTGTCACGGTCGATGCGCTAGCCATCATAGGATCCTCGCATGAGAAGAGTGTTTGATGTCATGATTTTAGTCCGATATGGAGATTAGGCTATATCCATGTCCGTGTGGGGCGTTAAGATGCCCAGAATTCGGTCGTTTGCGCTCGCTCGGGGTATACTTTCGACTATATACGGTTCTAATGTGCATGCATTGGGCCTATTTGTCGGATTATGGATGTGGAGCGCACATGGCGAACACCCAGAACTATATTAACCACCTGCTGCAGAACACCGGCATTACGCCGGCGTGCAGCGAAGAAGAGCGCCTGGCTGCTGAGGATATCGCCCAGATTTTCCGCAACCACGGATTTGACCCCGAGGTGCAGGAATTTAATGCTCCCGCGCCCAGCAGGTTGGCGTTTGCCGTTACCGGTATTCTGGCGTTTGCCGGCGCCCTGCTGATGGGCATCGGCGGCGGTATCGGCTTGGTCGGCACCTTGCTGGCCATTGTCGGTGCCGTACTCTACGTGCTCGAGCGTACGGGGCATCCCGTTGTTTCGCGCCTGGGAAAGACCGGTGTGAGCCAAAATGTCATCGCCTATCACAAGGCCTCGGGCCCGCTTGCGTCTCCGCGCAACCGCCCGGTCGTCGTGGTGGCGCACTATGATTCCCCCCGTGCCGAGCTCCTTGCTCGCGAGCCCTACGCTCCGTATCGCGCGCTCATCGCCAAGCTCCTGCCTGTCGCCACGATCGCGCCCGCGGCCGTCGCCATCCTGCGTATCCTGCCGCTTCCCGGCGTGCTCAAGGTGCTGCTGTGGGTTGTCGCGATTCTGGCCTCCCTTGTGGCACTGGCCAACGCCGCCAATATCATCTCCAACCGTTTTGTGCTTCCCTACACGTCTGGCGCGGTGTGCAACAAGTCCTCTGTTGCCGCCATGCTCGGTGTCATGGACAACGTTGCCCCCTATCAGGGCGAAAACGAGTTCCCCGACGACATTCCATTCGATACCTATTTTGGCGAGCAGAAGCGTCGCGCCGAGGAAATGGCGCGCGCGGCGGCCGAGTATGCCGCGGCCCAGCAACAAAACGACTACGGCAACACCATTGAATATGAGGAACCTTCCTACGACGAGGACGAGTTTGGCCAGTCGGAGGCGTCTGTCGATATACCCGAGCAGGACGAGGCTTTCGATGGGCAGGTCGATGGTTTTGAGGGTGCCTCTGCCGACGAGACGCTGATCGGCGTAATCGCCCCCGAGGCTCAAGACCAGACTGCCCAGGCCGAAGTGTCCACCGAAGAAAAGTCCAACGCCGAGCCGGCGGAGGAGCCCGCGGTGGTCGAAGTCGCCGAGCCCAAGCCCAAGCTCTATCGCAATGCCGCCGGCAATATCCGCTTTGGTTCGGATGCCATCCGTGCGCTCGGCATGCTTCCCGAGTCCTGCACGCTCGATTACGAAGAGGGCGAGGAGCCGACGTTTGAGCCGGAGCCTGCTCCCGTTGCACAGGAGCCTGCGCCCGCGGCCAACGCGGCTGTTGCTCCCGCCGAGCCGGTCGCTGCCCCTGTTGCTGCCGCGGAGTCTGACGAAAAGCCCGCGCTCGATCCTGCAGCCGGTCTGGATATTCTGGCGCCTGCCGCTCCGGCACAGGTTGAAGACGAGACCGTCGACGAAGACTATGACGAGTATCCGCAACGCGTGTCCTATGAGAGTGACACCGATTTCTCGGCCGAGCTTCCCTCGACAACGCCCCATGCCGATATCGCTTCCGCATTCTCCTCGATTGGTGCCAGCGCTTCTAGCTTCTTTAAGGGCGCCCTTGCGAAGGGCAAGAAGTTCGTCGACGACTTTGAGGAAAAGCGCGCCGCTGCCCGCGAGGCCGCCGAGCGGGAGGCCATCGCCCAGCAGCAGGCCGCCGAGGCCGAGCGTGAGCGTGCGGCACAGGAGTTCGAGCAGGGCGAGGCCGAACAGCCGGAGCCTGTCGATGTCGCCGACGCCACGACGTCCTTCGAGGCTCCGCAGCCGACATCCGCTGACGTTGCCAAGGCCACGACATCCTTTGAGGCGCAGCAGCCGGTCGATAGCACCATGTCATTTGATGCCACGATGACGTTTGAGAAGCAGGGCACCGCAATTGCCGAGCCCCTTCCCATCTCCGGTGATGCCCAGGACGCCGCCGATGATTCGGTTGTCGACGAGGCCGATTCCGTTGAGGCCAGCGCACCCGAGCAGGTCGAGGCTTCTGCTATGGAGCAGGAGTCCCCTGCGATTGACGAGGCTCCCAAGACGGATGAGTCCAGGCCTTATTCTACGCAGATCTTTACCATGCCCGCGCCGAGCGACCCCGGTGCCACGGTGGCAAATGTCGCTCCCACGCAGGACGAGACAGTTGACTCCCTCATGGCGCAGATTTCGTCTCAGGTGCCCCCGCGCCAGCAAATGAATATCCCCGATCCGGCCTCCGCGCCTGTACCTTCTTCGTCGCCGCTGGCCTCGGTCCCCGATCCGTCGCTGCCTTCGATGCAGCAGGCTAATGTAGCGTCTCGCACATCTTTGTTCGATCTTCCCGACCCCTCTGCCCAGACCGATGACCCCTTTGCCTCGACTCAGAGTCCTGAGCCTACGGCAGCTCCCGTTGCTCCCTCTGTGCCCGCTTCGCCGGCGGTCCAGTCGCTCGAGACCATCTCGGCTCCCTCGTCTGTGGGTTCAAAGCCTCAGAAGCGTGGTCTAGGCGGGCTGTTTGGCCGCAAGAAAAAGAATGAACAGGACAGCATGAGCGATTGGCTCGGAGTCGACGACGATTACGATGCTAAAAAATCAGGCCGCGGCATAGGCTCGTGGGATAACTTCGAGGATGACGATAGCGGTTGGAAGGGCGGCGCCGCGTCTTCTGACGGTGCCTCGGACGAAGACATGCTTTCGGCTGTTGCCTCTATGGGCGACGATGAGCTGCTTGGTCACGATATCTGGTTTGTTGCAACGGGCGCTTCGGACTGCGACGGCGCCGGCATGAAGGCGTTTTTGGCCTCGCATCGCGATAAGCTCCGCGGCGTGTTCTTTATCAATCTTGAGTCCGTTGGTGCCGGCAGGCTTTCGATGGTCACCGTTGAGGGCGAGCAGCGACTGCTTAAGGGCGATCGACGCATCATGAACTTGGTTGGAAAGGTTTGCAAATCGTTCCACGTTGATTGCGGCGCGTTTGAGATACCCTACGCTCAGACGGACTCCTACGCCGCCCTTGAGGCGAGCCGCCGTGCCCTTACTATTGCCGGTGTGGATGGACCGCGTCTAGCGTGTGCTCGCACTGAAGACGATTTGCCCTACAACGTCAACGCCTCGAATATCGCTACGGTGTCCGAGGTTGTGACCGAAGTCATCCGTCGCTCGTAGCTGGGTTAAAAGGAGTCAGCGTGTTTTCGTACATTAAGCGGCATTGGCCTATCTATCTCATTTTGGTCTTAATTGCCATTGCCTTGGGGTTTGGCGCTGCCTATGTTGTGGGCGTCAAGGGTTCCACGCCCGAGTCTACGATCAGCGAGGAAGTGCGGCACGAGCAAAACTTGGGTGCCGACGGTATTTCTGACACTGATCAGTCGCTTGCCGGCGAAGGCTCTGCTTCTGCAGAATAGAAACGGTGTGTTGAATAGTGGTATGCGGGCGAGCCGATGTATCGGCTCGCCCGCATTTTTGCGTACTCGCTCTAATGTTTCTTGAGCATTCGCCTTCCGCACGACATCCAAATTGCCGCACCGCCAGCGGTCAAGAGGGCGGTGAGCGTCGCGGCGATGGGAGTGCTGCCCGTGCTCGGCAGATCACGTTCGCGGGCGCAGAGCTGAACGACACGGTCCTCGTCATGCGATTCGAGCTTGTCGCCGCCTCCGTTTCGGCAGAGATCAACATGGGCGCTGTTGACAATTGCCGTCTGGGGGTTGTAGGACGAAGTTGCGTGCATATGGATGCGCGCGCCGTGTACATTTGGGTCGAGCGATGCCGTCGCGTCGTCTAGATCGTCGTGTTCGCTTTTAAGGTCGTCGCGCTGCCATGATTTCTCGTCATACCTAGTTGTGAAGTCGGCGGATACAGCGCCGTATTCAAAGCGGACGCCCGTAACGACAGAAGATTGTGGCAGATTGAGGTCCTCAACCTTGAGAGTGATGGATTCCGTGGTCGGAACATCGGCTTTCCACAGGTGCCAGTCATCGTAGTCGACCAGGCGTGCGTCTTGCCCCAAGCGCTCCCTGGCTTCATCGGTCTGTAACCAGGGGTTGGAATGCCCGTCATCGAGGGTTGCATTGGGCTCTTCGTCGGTGTCGAGCGTTTCCGTTGGGGTGGTCCGATACCAAACGTTGCAAAGTCCGTTAAGATCGCCAACCGCTATTGGCGTCTCTATGGACGCGAGCTGAGCCGTTCCGGCTTTCGCACACTCGAGAGCGTCTGTAAGCGTGAATTCATCAACCCAGGTATTTGATTCATTTTTGGCATCGACGGTATAGGTATAGGAACCGTTTTTGTCGGTTTGCGCCACAGCACGATTTTTGCCGTCGCCGTTAACCGTGAATCCCTTTGTGGGTGGCTGTGCGATCTCCTGACGCTTGTCAACACTTCCTTTGATTTCGATGGGCGCGTCTTTTATTGCTGCCGTCTGGATCTTCCCCGTTTCCCTAATTTCAAAGGTCACATCTTCAGCTAGGTCGTAGGTTCGTGGCGACATTATTTCGCGGAGGGTATAGGTGCCGGGTTTAAGGTGCTCGATGCGATGCGGCGTATCCGTCGAGGTCCACGCGTCGATTTGCTCGTTTTCCGCATTTAATAGCACAAGGCGCGCGCCTTCAATTTCCTTTTTACCGGTTAGGTCAATTTTGGAGAGATCGACTTTGGTGTACTCGTTGACGGCGCCGATTTGGGCGCAGACCACAGGCGTTTCTTGGTCAGTGTATGCCAGCTCCACGGGGCGCGGCGTCGAATCAAGCAAGTATCCCTCGGGAGAATGAGTTTCAACAACTTCGTAGTGCGCAGTGCCACATCCTAATGGGAGCTGGTCTGCACATGCCTCTCCCGTTTCGTCGGTTTTGATGGTGGCAACTGTCTCCTTTGCCAAGGCTTCTACGCTGCCATCGGGACCGATGATGTCTTCGGCGGCCCGTATCTCAAACACCGCTCCCGCGAGAACCCTGCCGTCCACAGCGTCTGTTTTAACAATTTCGATGCGACCCGTTGCGGCGTGATCATAAAAAGAGGCGATTGCGACAGGTGCCAGGTCTGCGTTCGCGGGAATCTTCAGCTCGAGGTCTTCGGCGTTGAGATAAGGGGCCATGGCCTTGGTTTCGCGGATGTAATAGGTGCCGGGATTGAGCGGCTCGGGCAGCGTGACGGATCCCGTCCGGTCGGTTACAAAGGTGCTCATAACGGAATGGGAGGGATACCAACATGTTTGAGAGACGGGTTTATGTTCGCTATTGAGCAGCTGAAAGGCAAATCCCGCAAGCGGAACGGCTTTGCCCGTCCGAGCATCTCGCTTTACGATCTGAAGATGGGTCGATATGGCGTGGTTGTCGACAATGAATTGGAGTTTGGCACCATTGGTGATTTGCTCGGCGGAGATAGTCCAGTCTCCTGCTCGTTTGAAGCCTTCGGGAACAGTGTCCTCAACCTCGTGAATGGTGTATCCTGCGCGGTCATAGGGGATGGCGCCACGGGCACCGTCGGGACGTTCTCCTTCTCCAAACCATGATTCCCCCTGATCTTCGGTCGATGCGAATCCGTGGCTATTTGTGGTCAGCTTGCCCACGATCTGTCCGGAACTATTGCTAATAACCTCAAAGACAACGCCCTCTGCTGGCTGCTCCAGCCCGGATTCATCGTCGTTGGCGCTGTCTTTGAATTTCGAAACTTCAATATCAAATGCGATGGGGGTGTTGGGAATGAGACTCTCGAGCTCAACGATACCCGTGCTGTTCATCTGATCTGGACCGACGGTGTAGGTCCAGGTGTCTTCACAGGGCAGATAGCCTTCGGGCGCGACTGACTCATAGATAGTGAAAGTGCCCAATGGGATATTATCGAGTGCTGCCCGCCCGTCTTCATCGGTCGTGACGGTTCGCGACCAACCGGGGGTCGATTGTGAGACGCAGGTAAATTCCGCGCCTGCAAGAGAGGCTCCAATTTGGGGAGAAGCTCCCGTTGCGGCATCGAATTTCACGATACTCAGGGAAATAGCTCCTGGCTGCTCTTCGATGACAACGTTTCCTCCGCTGCTGCCCGTGGTAAAGGCTATGCGGTCGCTTCGGGGGACATAGCCTGCCGGCGCTTTTGCCTCAACCAAGTAGTATGCCGTATTGGGCAAAAGCGTTGCCCGAGCTCGCCCTTTACCGTCCATCTTGATGCTGCCGATGAGCGCGCCGCTAGCGGCTTCAAAAATATCAAACACTGCTCCGTCCAGACGATATGAACTGTTTCCGCTCGTAATCGTGGCGTTTGCCGAGGTTTTTTGGAATGATACGGAGACGGTGGGGAGCACGTGGAGCATATCCTGGCGAAGGTTACCTCCCGAGACGGCTCCTAGGTAGCGCCGCACGCGATGGGGCGCTGCTTTGAGAGCTCCTGACTTTGCGCCGTCGTGGAGCCAGCGTGCTGCCGCCACGACTTCGCTGTCTATATTGGTGAAATTGCCGCTTACGGTATGGCCTCGTGCAGTTGTATATGAAAAAGCGCCATCGGTGTGCGTGGTGCCCTTGAGCATCCAGATGGCAATTTGGGTAGCCGCCCGAGCGCGGTCGGGTGAGAGCTTGTGCCCGTTGAACGACGATGAAGATGGGTATCCGTGGCAGATGATGGCGGCGAATTCGTTATCAAGCCATGCCCAACCCTGAGTGTAGGTAAGCCAAGGGTTTCCCGGGTCTGTGGGCCAGTCCCGCTCTTGATCCATACAATAGGCGACCGACGAATCCTGCGCCTCGTATTTACCGACCAGGAATGGCCCACACTCTTTGCTGATGGTGCGAAAACCGAGCGCTCCATGACCGTCAACAGCAAATGCAGAGACTGGAGTCATGACACCGAAAAATAGAAGAAGGAGAAGGAGCAGCGGACCTGCTGCGATTGCGCTGTGGACAGAGTGCGTGGGTGTGTTGGACATGACTGCTCCTTATCCCTTGAGCGCCGCACGGGTACATCGCGGCGTGTGGGGTGAGGCTAACGCCGCGATTCGTGCGGGTAAGTACCGCAGCCTGTCCAATAGCTTGCCCAATGGCCGACAATTAACGGCCGTGTAAAAACAATTGATAAAGAGTGCAGCTCAATGGGGTTAAAGAAAGGTCCCCAAAGACTCGAGTCTCCATAAATGGGAGGACTATCTGACGATTCCCTGCAAGGAAAACATGAATTGCCACCCTTGTGTCCAACAAGATGCCCGCGTTATACTATCCCCCACATATGCGGGCATCGCCAAGTGGTAAGGCATCAGCTTCCCAAGCTGACACTCGCGGGTTCGAGTCCCGTTGCCCGCTCCAGTAAAAAGCACAAGCACGGCACCATTACGGTGCCGTGCTTTTTTCAATAAAGTGCCGGGACTCGAACCCGCCAGGGTGCGAGCGTAAAGCAAATGAGCAAGTGTGAATTCTCACACTATGCCGTTAACCAACTCACTACGGTACGTTTGCATTCTGTTTGCGTTGAGGCTATGGGTTTAACGGCGGTTAAAAGGCCGCCTCACTAGGTGTTGGAGACAACCTTCTCGATGGCGATATCGATCTGCTCCTGCGCCAGCTTGGTAGCCTCGTTCTCAAGCCGGTCAGCCTTGGCCGAGGTTCTCACGCTCCTGTCCATAAGGTCGGCGATGGCGGATTCGATGTCTGCGGCGAAGCGGGGGACGCGGACCTTCTTGATGTCTTTAACATCTAAATGTGGGATAGATGTGCCGTATGCGTTTCTGACTATCGAGGGCCTGCCGAGGGCAGGGTCGTTCAGATAGGCCAATAGATATCCTGTCCTGATTTTGCTTTCATCAGGTTTGATGTGAATAGGGTCGTCGCTGCCAAACACGCCTCGATGATTTTCGGTGATTTTCATCACTCGACCCAGCAAACCATATTTTTGACCTGATCTCACCATCAAGAGCTCTCCGGGCTTGAGCATGAACGCTTCATGATTTGGAATCAACTTCGCATAAATGTGTTTGGCTGGTTTGGCATTCACGTCAAACAAATCGCTTGGGGTAGCAAACGGAACTCCGCCAGCCCCAAACGTTCTTGCGACTCTTGGAAGTAGATATATGTCAGATGCAAGGTCTCTTAGATTATCGGTAGCGCACCGTTTGAGAAGCGCATCAACGGCATTGATTTGACCGCAATACGAATCCGCGTCCAAACGAGAGCGTCTCTCAAGAATTTGAGACAAACGCACTTCGCCTTGGTTCTTGCTTGTATCGGTATCCTCGCCTTCGTATCCGATTGCCCGCTCGATGGCCTTAAACGCCTCGCCCCGTAGCCTCCATGCTT
This sequence comes from uncultured Collinsella sp., assembly GCA_902465105.1. Taxonomy (GTDB): domain Bacteria; phylum Actinomycetota; class Coriobacteriia; order Coriobacteriales; family Coriobacteriaceae; genus Collinsella. The sequence continues at coordinate 13,912 of CABQLM010000007.1, read as the reverse complement.
CGCCGCGCAGGCGTACTGCCTCGGTGGCTTTGTCGCCGATGGCTTTGCGCGTGGCCGCATCGGGCATGATGACCGGAAACTCGTTGGCGTGGGCCACCTCGATATGCTTGATCATGTGGCCGTACTGAGCCGCCCGCGCGATCTGCTTGAAGAAGTCCGTCTTCATGTACGCGTAGAGCCAGCCGTACTCGGCCTGGTCCTTCGGCTCGATACGCAGCAGGTCGTGCGTGATGATCTTGTTCACGTGATGTGGGTACACGGCGGTAACGTTGCCTACCACGCCCGAGCACGAAAGTAGCAGCCAATCCTGCTTGACGTATCTAGAATCAGCCTGGGGCACGAAGGGCGCTGCGAGCCACTTTCTCACACGGGGGAAGTCCTCGAACACCTGGCCGGCGGTAAAGAAGGGCAACCCCTTGCCTTTCGGCACGGTGTACCCCGTCAGTCTGTTCGGCTGCCAGATGTCGGCAAGGTCGCCAAGCCTCTTATGGTTGTCGCACTGGTTGGCGAGGCTCACGAAGCCATACCCGTCGCGCAGGTAGGTCGAGGCTTCGAGCCGCACGTCGCCGCCCAGCACGGTGGAAAGCCGGATGCTCTTCACCAAAGGTGCGTTCGTCATTGGTCGCGCCTCCATTCAAGGAAGGCATCGGCTATTGCCATCGTCTCGTCATCCACCACACGCTCCGTCGAAGTGTGACCGCTCTCCTCCTCGGATCCCACCTTGCCTGTCACCGCGGTGGTCTGCTCCCGCACGATGGGGTAGCCGTCGTCGTCGCGCACGTAGGCGGTCTGTCCGCGCTTGTCGTGCCCCACGTGGTCGCAGATGGCCATGAACATCTTGTAATCCTGGAAGGTGCCGTCCTTGCAGTACGCCTCTTCCTCGCTGTCCCAGCGCCGCAGCACAAGGACAGATGTCTGCACGCCCACGTTGGGCTGGAAGGCGTCCGGGTGCATGTCCACCGAGCCCAGAATCTGTGCATGGCGCAAAATCCACTGGCGCACGTAGCCCAGACCCGGATTGCCCAGGATGCCATTGGGAATGACGAGCGCTGCTACGCCCACGCCGGGCTCAAGCAGGCGGACGCATCGCTCGATGAAGAGGATCTTGGGCGGCTGGGATGAGAAGAGCTTAGGTTCCATCCTCCACTCGGCATCCTCCTCGAACCACGACCAGGTGTGTCCAAGGTCGAAGGATTCCAGAATCGCTGGGTCTTCGATGGGAATCTTGGAGCCAAAAGGCGGGTTGGTCATAATCGCCGTAACGCCGTGTCCCGGCTGCAGTGCCTTATTTGCCGCGACGTCGGCGGCGTCCAGGCGCAGCGCCTTCTGCAGCTTGGGCTCAAAGCCCGAGAACGGCTCGAGCGAGTTTGCGTGGAACAGCTGCCCTGTGCCGTCGTTGTTCATGACCATGTTCATCTTGGAAGCGCGCACCAAGATGGGATCAAAATCGATGCCCACGATGTGCTTGGATAGGAACTCGCGTTTGCGCGCGATCAGCGCCTCTTGCTTGGCGGTCTTGCTGCGTCCGCTCGCGTCGACGGAGTTGCCGATTTTCTCGAGCACATAGTTCATGGCCGTGACCAAAAACCCGCAGGTGCCCATGGCGGGGTCAAGGATGACGTCGTTTTCGGATGGGTCGACCATCCGCACCATCATGTGACACATGTTGCGTGGTGTGAAGAATTGACCTTTGTCGCCGCGCAGGTTGGAACCAACGATTGTCTCGTACGCGTGGCCCTTAACGTCCACGTCGCTCTCGAGCAGGGAATACATTTGCAGCTGCGCCACGATGTAGGCAAGCACGTCGTCGGTTAGCGCGATGTGCTCATCGGCCTTGAAGATTGTCTCGTACGACTGCTTGACGCTTCCAAAAAGTGCCTCGATGCGCTTGCGGCACTTCTTCTTGCCCGCGGCGCCCTGGCGTTCGGTCGGCGTGATGTAGAACGTCGGCGTCTCGGAGTCGCGCTTGTCCTGAATTTTGCAGAATATGATTTTGAGCAGTTCAAGGAATGCCTCGGCCTTTTGGATGCCTTGGTTTCCGGCGATGTAGTTGTGGCAGCGGCGGAACGAGTACAGCAGTGAGTCGCTGGCGGCGGGGCGCAGTTGGTCGAAGCGCGGCGCGTCGTCGGGTACCTCGCCGCCGGCATGCGGCAGGTCGGGCACAGCTTCGGGGCCGCGCTTGCCAGCATCGTCCACCACGTAACGGAAGGTGAGCAGCTCGTCGCCGTTGGTCCACATGCCGTAGGTAGAATTCATGCAGGCAGACGCATAGGAGTGCATCTGGTTCACGCCGTCTTTCTTGCCCTTTGCCTTGGTCTTGGGGTCTTTACACTCGACGATGATGTAGATGTTCTCTTGGGTGTGCGCTTTTCCCGGCTCCCAGATGGCGACGTCGACCGCTTTTCGGTTGCTGCCGAACTTGATCGACTCCTCGACCCCGATTTGCTCCTTCTTGTAACCGTACTCACGCACGAGGGACTTTAGGATTTCCTGGCGCACTCGCTCCTCGGGGGTGTCCCTGCGCTGCGTCACGCCGTCGATGAAGTCCAGTATGGTCTCCGGCTGGATGATCGAAGCCTTGCTCACTTGCGACATTACGATTCCGTCCTTCCAACCTTGGTGTTGCTGCCAACGTGCACGGGGCCGTCCGATGCGCCGCCCATCTCGCGGCTAATCAAATCTTTAAGAAACCCCTGTTTGTTCTCCTGCGCAGAGAGGAATGACCAGATCTCCTCTTCGGCGGGATAGAACCGCAGACAGAACTGCTGGGTCTTGTCGTGCTTGTACTTACGATCGGCCCGCTTTTGAGCTTCTGACGGCATGACACCTCCCAAGGACATGGCTTAGTCATAATAGGAATTAGTATAGGTCTATACCTAGATATAGACAAGCGAAATATCGCGAATCAGCAGGTAAAGGATGATTTTTAATTAAAGAAACAGAAGCCAACAACCGTAAAAACGGCCTCTAAGACGTTGGGCGTTTTTACGGTTGAGGAAGGTGGAACTTGAGAAATGGTCCGCCATGAGCGCTCCCTGCCGCTCATGCATGGAGTGGCAGGGAGCTATTTCTGTTGTATGAGACTGCCGTCTCTCAAGGTTGCAATGCCCGATTGGGTGTCGACTTCAGTTGGATCAACCATATGCGCTGTTGCCTGACGCTGTGCGATGCTAGGCGACGAAGGATGTGTCCTATCACGACTGGCAGTCAGGCACATTCTTGGCTAGTTGCGCACTTGGCTTGGAATGTACTTGTTTGGCAGAATCGAAATCGCGAGCCATATCACTCGACTATGTGCCACTCAGCAGCCGAAGTGCTTCCAGCGTTGGTGATGCGACCAGCTTTCCGTAGGCTTTGGAGCAGATAGCTTACATGGTCGCCTTTTTGCTTTGCCGTAAGGTCTGCCGGCAAGGCATGATCCAGCCCTGCGATAATCTCCGCTCTTGAACATGGGCGCACGCGCAGGAGTTCCAAAATCAGTTCCTTGAAGACACTGTTGTCTACGCCTTTGTTTCGCACATACTCGCTGTGGGCACCGGTGGCCGCTGCCACCTCGGCTGAGACCGTCAGCTTGGGGTAACGACCTCTAACAAGGCCCTGTTCGTGAAGCAGGCGTGACTGTTCCTTTGTGACGGGTAGTCCCTTTTGAACGAGGTCTAACAGCAACACTGTCGCCAAATCAAGATTTCGATTGCTTGCGAGAAGTCGAGAATAGTCCTCGTTGAGTACCGTACCGTACAGTGTCACGGCAACGCGTCCAACCTCAGATAGATCGTAGGTGGGCATTGGTAGCAGGCGGTTACGCTGAATATCGAAGACGTTGCGAATGCCTATGGCGTTGCGGTCCATCATGCCCGTCTTGTTCATGGCACTTGAAAGCAGAGGGTTACGATAGTACGGCGGCTTGTAACCGCTCGCGAGCGCATTCTCTATCGTCCCGGGGATAAAAGCGCCCTCGTTCTTGAATACAAGCCTGTCCTCATATTCAAGAACGTTAATTTTTCCCGACATTCTAAAATCTTGGTGAGCTATGGCGTTGTGAAGAAGCTCTCGGATGACTTCGGGGCTGTAGCGATGCGCTTCGGTGGGGAACAGTGTCTCTTCACGGTCGAAGAACCGGTATTTTTCGTTTCTTATCTTTCCCAGAACACGATCGACCTGCAGAATGAACGGCGGTTCAAAATGTTCATAGGCCATAGTGGAGCCGTCACTTGCGTAGAGTGTCCAAGTAATGCGTGGCTCGATGCCACCCAGAAAGACACTCGACTCCGGTTTGCCCAGAAGAACGAGCGCCGCATTGCTCACGTGACCGTGGATTACAAGCGCCATTTTGCTGAGGATGGATTCTTCATCGAGGCTACGAACGGCGGGCTGGCTTTCTCCGAACTTTTCGACGAATTTGGAGCATGCAAAGCTAACTGCCTCTGGATCAAGGTCATCGAGGTTTGCCTCGTAGGCAATCTGACGCGACCAGTCGGGTCGACTCTGCCCGTAGATGGCGTCGAGTTTGAACTTGGGCATCTCTACGAGGGATTCATTCTCACGTGACCAGGGGATTCCGTGCCAAGTCGTTGGCGTTGCGAAGCTGCCAGCCGGTATCTGGAAAGCAATGACTCTCTTGCCATCAACCTCAAACTCGTAAATCTCTTCGAAAGTCATGCCGTTATTTGTGTATTGGGCGATCTCGTGTTTTAGACGTCGCAGGCCGACGCTTGGCGTTTGGGATTCTTTGCGGTAGGCAGTTCCCTTTATCTGACGGTTGTCTGAAATGCCGAAGAAAAGCCATCCGCACTCTGCCTTGCGCAAATTGGCCTCATTGCTGAGGGCGGAGAAATACTTGCCAATGTCCTCGAAATCATAGTTCTGCTTTGCTGCCTTGTATTCGACGACCTCGGTCTCGACGTCGCCAATGATGCGCAGAAGCAGGGAGGGCATTTCGCTCGTTTTTCGTATCATGGCGCTCCATATAATGTAATTTAATCCGCAACTAATGTAATTATATCTCTCGTTACATTAGTCAGTCGCACATAAGACTGTAGGCCAGCTGTGGACTCATATATTTCAATACATATAATGTTTGCGCTTTCCATTGACATTGCAGGTCAGCTGCCAGGGGAAACGGCAAACAGTACGTCTCCTTCTAATGTAATTTTGCATGTAGCTTCGCAGATAGCGACTGAAATTACATTAGTTCACGGAGCTATTGCCGCTTGCTGCGGTGACGCTGCAACCCATTTTCGTTGCCCGCTCCATCTGCAAAATGTTAGGTTAATGCCCGCTGCCCATACTTGCACCTGCGCACGGTACAATGGTTAAGTTACGACCAACGTGCCAATAACCAAAAAGGAGCCGCTATGATCGATCGCTATACCCGCCCGGAGATGGGACACATCTTCTCCCTCGAGAACAAGTACGCCATTTGGCAAGAGATCGAGGTTCTGGCCTGCGAGGCCCAGGCGGAGCTCGGCAAGATCGGCATTTCTAAAGATGAAGCTCAGTGGATCCGCGACCACGCCAACTTTGAGAAGGCAAAGGTTGACGAAATCGAGGAAGTCACGCGTCACGACGTCATCGCCTTCCTGACCAACATGAAAGAGTACATCGACGCCGATGTTCCCGAGGGCGAGCCTAAGCCCAGCCGTTGGGTTCACTACGGTATGACCAGCTCTGACTTGGGTGACACGGCCCTGTGCTATCAGCTCACCCAGGCCTGTGACCTCATCATCGAGGATGTCAAGAAGCTCGGTGAGATCTGCAAGCGTCGCGCATTCGAAGAACGCAATACGCTCTGCGCCGGCCGTACTCACGGTATCCATGCCGAGCCGATGACCTTCGGTATGAAGTTTGGTTCTTGGGCTTGGGAGCTCAAGCGCGATCTTGATCGCCTTGAGGATGCCCGCAAGAACGTCGCTTTCGGCGCCATCTCGGGCGCTGTCGGTACGTACAGCTCTATCGAGCCGTTTGTCGAGGAGTATGTCTGTGAGCACCTGGGCCTGGTTCATGACCCGCTGTCCACGCAGGTCATCAGCCGTGACCACCACGCCTATCTTGCCGGTGTTCTCGCTACCACGGCAGCTACCTGCGAGCGTATCGCAACCGAGGTCCGCAATCTGCAGAAGACCGATACGCTTGAAGCCGAGGAGCCGTTCCGCAAGGGTCAAAAGGGCAGTTCCGCCATGCCGCACAAGCGCAACCCCATCACCATGGAGAAGGTCTGCGGCTTGTCGCGCGTCGTGAAGTCCAATGCCCAGGTCGCCTTCGACAACGTCGCCCTGTGGCATGAGCGCGACATTTCGCACTCTTCTGCCGAGCGCGTCGCCCAGGCTGATAGCTTTATCGCGCTTGACCACATGTTCCAGTGCCTTATCCGCGTTATCGATGGCCTCCAACTGTATCCGGCGCGTATGATGGCCAACCTCAACAAGACCCGCGGCCTCATCTTCTCCTCCAAGGTTCTGCTGGCCCTCATCGATACGGGCATTACCCGTGAGGACGCCTACGCAATCGTGCAGGAAAACGCCATGGCAACCTGGCATGAGGTTCAGGACTGCGTTTCCGGCCCCACTTTCAAAGAGCGTCTCGAGGGCGATCCGCGTTGCACCGTCAGCCAGGAAAAGCTTGACGAGATCTTTGATCCGTGGGACTTCCTCACCCGCATCGATACGGTCTTCGATCGTCTGGAGCAGCTGAGCTTCGAGTAGGTTCGGGCATAACGTTAGCTTTTTAGGGCGCTTTGCTGGTAATGTGTGTTGCCGGTAAAGCGCCTCGTTGCATTTAGGGAAAGACGGGGATAATAGTCGTCTCGAATGACATTCTGAGAGGAGATCGCATGATTTCGTTTGATTACAAGCCTCAGGGCGTGTGTGCTCGCAATATTCACCTCAATCTTTCTGATGACGGCAGCAAGGTGCTGGGCGTTGAGTTTACCGGCGGCTGTGACGGCAACCTCAAGGCCATCTCCAAGTTGGTCGAGGGTGCTCCTTCCGATCGCGTGATTGAGGTGTTGGCCGGCAATACGTGCGGTATGAAAAAGACCTCCTGTGCCGACCAGCTTACGCGTGCCATCGAGGCCGCGCGTGCCGAGATTGCCTAATGAGTATTTCTGATCGCGTTAAGAATGGGATAACGCGCCGAGGATTTGTGTTGGGTGGTGCTGCCGCGAGTGCCGCCACGCTGCTTGCGGGTTGCTCGAAAAAAACGGGCACCAGCGATGATGCTGCCGGTGAACCGCAGGTTATCAAGGATGATTCAAAGATCGTCTCGATTACCGAAGAGTATGAGGCCGTCGACATTGATCTTAAGCCGATGTCGTCGTGGACGTTGCCGTTGGGGACGCTCCTGTACTACTGCGATGGCGGCTACGCTGCGGCGATGATGGCGCCCGCCTCTGCGTTGCATGCCAACACGCTCGGCGTGCTCAACTTGGGGGACGGCTCACTCACCACGTTGATTGACGATCCTATCGAGGGTTCCGGTTATGCGTTTTACGATGTTCGCGCCACCGATAGCGTGTTTGCATGGGTTGAGATGAACTACGCGAATTCATCATGGAAGCTCTATGCGCAAACCCTGTCGGGCGCGGCGCTTACTGGTGATGTCGTTGAGCTTGATCGCGGCGGTGAGGATTACGACCCTCCGCTGTTTACTGCCTTTGACTCGTCGGTCATCTGGTACAAGATGCCTTCGACCGGTGGCAATAAGACCGGCAGCGACTCATATTGCTACCGCCGTTCGCTCGATGAATCTAAAGCGGAGGCAATCTGGAAGTCGACAGGCCGCTTTGCGTCTGCACCGCGCGTGAGCGATGGCATCCTGACCATCTCGCCTCGCGTGCACAATGACGAGGGCGTCTACTACGGCATGACGGCAATCGATCTGACCGATGGTCGCAATACCAAGAGGGCGCAGCTGGTCCTTCCTTCGTCGGTGTCACCTTTCGAGGCCGTATATATGGGCGATACGTTTGTGTTCTCCATTGAGGCGACCTATGCCGGCGTGGGCGGCCTGGGCAATATGGGTACCTACATTGGTAACGAGGGCGGCCCGTATCTATTTCTGTCGCGCGAACCGCTTGCATGCGCCGCGGGCAGGAAGAACAAATATCTGGTCAAGGTCCAAGCGTCTCATTTTTTGATTGACACTTCGGCAAAAACCTATGGCTCGCTGCTGTCGCCCGACCGTGCCTTGGAATATGGCGATTATCCTGCTACGGCTGGTAAATCTGATGCGTTTCTGACCTATGCCACGGTCCGCAACAGCCAGGGAATACCCGAGGCCGTCACTGCCAGGCTGTTCTCTCTTTAGGCTTCGAGGGGATAAAAAGGCGCCAACAGGGGAATAAGCCCGTTGTAACCTTAAGTACCGCCCGCCGAGCTATCGCACCCATGCGATGCCCGGTGGGCTCAGGTGCGTTAAAATGAGCTTGTTCTTAGCTAATTGAGACAGGGGGGCCGTGTTATGGCTTCAGATGCAAAAAAGATTCTGTTGGTCGAGGATGAGAAGGCAATCCGTGACGCCGTCGCTGCCTATCTCGAGCGCGAAGGCTATTGGGTTGTGGGTGTCGGCGACGGACAGTCTGCTATCGAGGAGTTTGAGAAGCATCAGTTTGACTTGGTCGTGCTCGACCTTATGCTCCCCAAGATTCCCGGCGAGCGCGTTTGCCGCACCATTCGCGACACCTCTGACGTGCCCATCATCATGCTTACTGCTAAGGGCGAGATCGAGGATCGTATTATCGGACTTGAGCTCGGTGCCGACGACTACCTGATTAAGCCGTTCTCGCCGCGTGAGCTCGTCGCCCGCGTACGTGCCCTGTTCCGTCGTGCTCACCAGGCCGATGAGCCCGCCGTCGAGGTGCTTGACTTTGGCGATCTGGTCATCGACATCTCTGGTCACAAGATCTTGGTCGAGGACAAGGAAGTCGATCTGACTGCTTCCGAGTTCAAGCTGCTCACCACTCTCGCCCGTCATCCTGGTCGTGTCTATAACCGCATGGAGCTGGTCGAGAAGGTGCTCGGTTACGATTTCGAGGGCTACGAGCGCACCATTGATAGCCACGTCAAGAACCTTCGCGCCAAGCTGGGTGATGACCCCAAGAAGCCTAAGTGGCTCTACACCGTTCACGGTGTCGGCTATCGCTTCGAGGCTCCAGCCAAGACCGATAAGTCGGACGAGAAATAGGGAAATCACATATGACACCTGCGCGCTTTGAAATCGGACAAAAGCACAGGCAGGAGAACGAGGCGGGTTCCAAGGCAAGTTGGAACACGCCTCGTTCCGATTCGCGCCCAACAATGAGCTACCCCTCGCGTATGGCGTTGGCTTTTGCCCTCACGTCCCTTATGACGGTATTGGTGTTGGTGGGCGTGGTTTCGGTTGTATGGGGCACAGTGTTTTCGGATTACACGCGCTCCAATATCGTCGAGATTGCAAATTCTGCTGCCGAAAAGTTGGCGACGTCGTATGAGGAGAATAGGAGCTGGACCGCAGGAGAGCTGCGTGCTATCGCGACGTCTAGTCTGGTGTCCGATGACCTCGGCATGCAAGTCGTCAATAGGAAAGGCGTCATCGTATACGATGATTCATGGCCTTCGGCGAGTGCTACTGCCGACGTGCGCGAAAACGGCCCGGCATCCGATGGCCCCAGCGGTAAAAAAGCATCCCACAGCCCGGTCTCGTCAGCCCCCACCGAGTCTGATAGCGTTGCCAATGTCGAAATTGTGACTTCTGCCGGAGAACACGTTGGCCAGGTCAAGCTGTGGGCCATCGGCTCCGATGCCTTGCTCACCAAGGCGGATTCTGCGTTTAGGGAGAAGACCTTTAACGCCATGGCCCTTGCCGCGATTGTTGCGGTCTGCATTTCGGTTGTTATTGGATCGCTCGTGTCGCGCATGCTCACCAAGCCAATTCACCGTATTACCAGCACGGCCAAGCAGATTCGCGACGGTGACCTGTCTGCCCGCACGGGCTTGCGTGGCGACGATGAAATCGATCAGCTGGGCGAGACCTTCGATGAGATGGCCACCTCACTCGAAAAAGATATGAAGCACGAGAAACGTTTGACCTCTGACGTGGCTCACGAACTTCGTACGCCGCTTATGGCCATGCTCGCGACAGTCGAGGCCATGCAGGATGGGGTGTATCCCACCGACGATGAGCATCTGGAGACGGTTGCCTCAGAAACGCGACGCCTGGCTCGCCTGGTGCAGCAGATGCTCGATCTTTCGCGTATGGAAAACAGTACTGCGCCCCTTAGCTTGGAACCGGTTGACGTAGTCCCCTTTGTACGCTCTATTGTCAACGCGCAGGAGAGACTGTTTGTCGACCGCGATCTACGCTTACGCTTTGCGGATGAGACCCAGGGTCACGATGTCGTCGTAGAGGCGGATCCCGATATGATCACGCAATGCGTCATCAACCTCATGAGCAACGCCATGCGATATACCCCCGAGGGCGGTTGGGTAGTTGTATCGGTCTATGGTGACCGCAAGCACGTGAATATTGCGGTATCTGATACCGGCATCGGTATTGCTAAGGACGATCTGTCGCGCATCTTTGGGCGTTTTTGGCGTGCCGATGCCAGCCGAGCTCGTGAAGCGGGTGGTCTGGGCGTCGGTCTTGCCGTGACCAAGCAAATCGTCGAGCGACACCATGGATACATATCTGTGGAGTCGGAGCTTGGAAAGGGTACGACTTTTACGATTCATCTGCCCCGTGAGCACACGGCGGACGTGGCATCTACTACAATGGAGCACTAGCTTTTCGCTATTCGGTGAAGGAGAGGTCTTGTCCCTGCCGCTCCGAGTTTGCGAAAACGTGCGGGAAAGAACCCGCATTTCTGTCGTATTTAGGTAAGGAGTGACTCACGTGACAACGATGGAGCGTCGTCCGGATTCTCGTGGCAAGGTTCGTGACATCTACGATGCCGGAGAAAACCTGTTGATGGTGGCAACCGACCGCATTTCTGCGTTCGACTTTATTCTTCCCGATGAGATTCCGTTTAAGGGAGAGGTCCTCAACCGCATCTCGGCGTTCTGGTTCGACAAGTTTGCCGACATTGTTCCCAACCACCTTGTCTCCATCGACCCGGCGGATTTCCCCGAGGAGTTTGCCGAGTATCGTGACTACCTCGCCGGCCGCGCCATGCTGGTTAAGAAGGCCCAGACGATTCCCATCGAGTGCATCGTCCGCGGTTATCTGACCGGTTCGGGCAAGAAGACCTACGATGAGAACGGTACCGTTTGCGGCATTCAGCTGCCTGAGGGCCTAACCGAGGCTTCCAAGCTCCCCGAGCCGCTGTTCACTCCGTCCACGAAGGCCGAGATCGGCGACCACGACGAGAACATCTCGTTCGAGCGTTGCTGCGAGATCGTGGGCGAGGACATCGCCACGCAGATTCGCGATCTGTCTCTTAAGATCTACAAGGCTGCCGCCGAGTATGCAGCGACCCGTGGCATCATCATTGCCGACACCAAGTTTGAGTTTGGTGTCATCGATGGCAAGGTCACGCTGATCGACGAGTGCCTCACGCCCGACTCCAGTCGTTTCTGGCCTGCCGCCAGCTACGAGGAGGGCAAGATCCAGCCTAGCTACGACAAGCAATTCGTCCGCAATTGGCTCAAGGCCAACTGGGATATGACGGGGGAGACCCCGCATCTGCCCGCCGAGGTCATCGATGGCACGTCCGAGCGCTATCGCGAGGCCTTCCAGATCATCACGGGCTCCCAGTTCACAAGCATGAAGGAGAACGCGTAAGTGAGTACCCGCAGCGCCACGAACAAGCGCACGCAATCCCATGAGGTTACCGGGGTTGCGCGCAAGTCCGCCGCATCCGCAAAGCCCGCTCGTCAGGCGGCGAGTTCTGTTCGCGTCGTGCCGGCATCATCCAAGGCACGTCGCAAGGAACTCGAGAAAGGCGAGAGCCTCGAGGGCCTCTCTAAAGAGGAGAAGCGCGCCCGCAAGGCTAAGCAGCGCGCCAAGGAGGACCGCATCTATACGGTGTCGAATATCCTCCTCAAGCAGGATGAGGACTACGCCAAGCGCCGTCGCATCTGGTGGGCCGTGCTTATCGTAGGCATGGTGCTTGTTGTGGCGATTTGGGCTTCGCTGTATTTTGCCCCCGGTGGCACGGTGTCTAGCCCTGTCCAGATGGTCGGCATCGTTTTGTCCTACGCCATCATTCTGGGCGACTTCATTTATGATTTCGTGCGTATTCGCCCCCTGCGCAATATGTATCGTACACAGGCCGAGGGCATGTCCGACAACAAGCTCAACGCTGTTATCGAGCGCTCGGCTGCCGAAGAGGACAAGAAGGCCTCCAAGAAGTAGTAGCGTTACAACCTACAGATATCGCTAAGATATAAGGCGCGTCGTTATGTGCGGCGCGCTTTTTTACGGTCCTATAAATAGATGGAGTGGCACATGATTCGAGCTGCCCTGACGGTCGAAGAGGCTCTGGAGGGTATGAAGTCCCTGGAGCCCAAGATTAAAAATTATGCGCGTCTCGTTGTCCGCAAGGGCGTAAACGTTAAGCCCGGCCAGGAGGTCGTCGTTCAGTCTCCCGTCGAGTGCGCGTCATTTGCGCGCGTGGTGGTTGCGGAGGCTTATGACGCCGGTGCCGGTCACGTAACGGTCATCTGGGCTGACGATGCCGTGACGAGGCTTACGTACGAGTGTGTCGAGAAAAGCTATTTTGAGCAGACTCCCGAGTGGAAACGCATGCAGCTGGACTCGTTGGCCCAGGACGGTGCCTGCTTTATCTTTATTGAGGGTGCTGACCCCGCTGCTCTGAAGGGTATTGACCCCGCTAAGCCTGCAGCAGCTTCTAAGGCGAGGAACACGCAATGCAAGGTCTTCCGCCGTGGACTGGACTACAACATTAACCCGTGGTGCATCGCCGGCGCTCCGGTCGCTGCTTGGGCGCGCGAGGTATTCCCGGGAGACGCCGATGAGGTTGCAGTCTATAAGCTGTGGAATGCGATTCTGCACACCGCTCGCGCTGATGGTCAGGACCCGGAGAGTGACTGGGAGCTCCATGATGCCGCATTCGAAAAGAACCTTCGTTTCCTAAACGATAATCAATTTGACTGCCTGCACTACACCGCTTCGAACGGAACTGATCTGACGATTGGTATGACGAAGGGCCATGAGTGGGCCGGCGGCAAGGGCAAGACGCCCGACGGGCACCCCTTCTTCCCGAACATTCCCACCGAGGAGGTCTTTACCTCGCCTGATCGTATGCGTGCCGACGGCATCGTGTACTCGGCTATGCCGCTCATCCACCACGGCAATAAGGTCGACGATTTTTGGATTAAGTTCGAGGGCGGCCGCGTGGTGGACTACGACGCTCGCGTGGGCAAGGCAACACTTGCGAGCATTGTTGACACCGATGAAGGTGCTGCTCATCTGGGTGAGGTCGCGCTTATCTCCAAGAATACGCCGATTCGCGAAAGCGGTGTTCTGTTCTATGACACACTCTATGACGAGAACGCCAGCTGTCACCTTGCGTTGGGTGTTGGTTTCCCCGAGTGTATCGAAGGCGGGTACGATATGTCCAAAGAGGAGCTCCTGGAGCATGGCGTTAACGTTTCGAGCACGCATGTCGACTTTATGATCGGTACGGACGACATTGACATTGCGGGCATTACGCCCGATGGACGTGAAGTTGTGATTTTCCAGAACGGCCAATGGAGTTGGGAATAGTCTCAGACCGTGGTACAATGCCACCCGCGGGCCGTTAGCTCAGCTGGCAGAGCAGGGGACTTTTAATCCCAAGGTCCAGGGTTCGAACCCCTGACGGCCCACCATAGAAAAGAAAAGCGACTGGCGGATGCCGGCCGCTTTTTTGTTGTCGGCGCACGGGTTCGAACCCGAAAGGGCGCGGAGCTGAGTAAACGCGTGAGCGTTTGCCAGC
>CABQLM010000006.1 GCA_902465105.1 uncultured Collinsella sp. | reverse complement strand
GTCCTTTGGCGTCGCCGTGAACGACCGTCGCCGCAACGCGCAGACCGGCGAGTGGGAGGACTACCCCAACTTCGTCGACTGCACCATGTTCGGCACCCGCGCCGAGGCCGTGAGCCGTTTCCTCGCCAAGGGGATGAAGGTCGCCATCGAGGGCAAGCTGCGCTACAGCTCTTGGGAGCGCGACGGTCAGAAGCGCTCGAAGCTCGAGGTTATCGTCGACGAGATCGAGGTCATGGTGCGCCGTGAGGGGCAGACGCAGGCCCAGCCGCAGCAGAGCCTCGCGGACACGGTGCCCGTGCCGCCACGGGCGCAGGCCGCGCCGCAGTGGAGCGCCCAGCAGGCCTACGCCGCGGACCCGCAGCCCGAGCTCTACGACGAGGACGTGCCGTTCTGATGAGGCACGTACCCGACATCATCCGCGACCACTGGGAGGCGGCACTGTTCGCCGCCTCCTTCGCCGCGGGTTTCCTGTTCTTCTCCTCGCTTCTATGGGGGTGGTTCTGATGGCGAGCAAGTTCACGTGGTTCCCGACGCTCACTAAATCGCTTGAGAAAATGCCGGAGGGGCCGCGCGGCAAGATGCTTTGGATGCTCGTTCAATACGGGACAAACGGCATAGAGCCGGATTTTGGCGACGATTGGCAGTCCGAAGCGCTCTTCACGAGCCTCCGCAACGACATCGACAACAGCATCGCCGCCCGCAACAAGAACAAAGGAGGCAGGCCGCGCAAGGACGCCAAGGCCGAAACGGGGGTTTCGGAGTGTACGGAAACCTCGGAAACGGGGGTTTCGGTAAACGGAAACTGTGGTTTCGGGGTTTCGGAAACTGCCGAAACGGGGGTTTCTGAACCTGAAAACCCCTCCTTATATACCAATCCATACCAGTCCATACCAAGCCAGGCCATCCCAGTGCAGGGCAGTGCGGACGCGTGCGCCGCGCCCGAGGGCTTCGAGCCGCCGACCGCCGAGGAGGTCGCCGCGTACTTCGGGGCCAACTGCCTGAACGGCGACCCGCAGGCGTTCTTCGACTTCTACGCGTCGCAGGGCTGGCGCAAGTCCAACGGCATGCCGATCTCGGACTGGCAGCCGCAGGCCCGGCAGTGGCACCGCCGCCAGCGCGAGCTCGACGCCGAGAGCCGGAGCCGCGGCAAGCCCACCGCCTCGGAGGTCGAGGCCGCCACGTTCAAGCCGACAAGGACGCCCGAGCAGACGAGGTCGGAGCTCGAGCGCAGGTGGCGCGAGGAACATCCGGGCATCGACCCGGCGAAGGTGAAGGCCCCGAGGGGGACGACCGCCGACCCGGTGGCGCTCAAGGCGTACCAGGACGCGCGGCGTCTGCTGGACGCGAGGGCCGCATGCGAGAGGAGGGCGTCATGAGTCTGGACGCCGAGAGGAACGAGAACATGGGCAGACCGAAGGGGTCTGTGAGCATCTACGACGACGGGCCGCGCAGCGCCCGCTGCGAGACGTGCGGGTTCTGCGCCGTGAGCGAGGCGGTCATGACGGCGTCCGGCGAGGGCCGCGAGCGGTACACGTGCATGCGCTGCCCCGACTTCGTGCACGCCACGCAGGGGCTCGCGAGGTGCAACTACTGGGAGGCGCGACATGAGGGCTGAGTCGTGGGACATGCGAGGTGGCCACGTGCTCGTGTGCCGTCAGTGCGGCAGGCGGTTCCGGGCGATAAGCGCTCGCCAGCGGTACTGCTGCGGATGGTGCGAGAACGTGGCGCACAGGAACGCGAGCAAGCGGCCCGTGGACGTGTACCTCGGAACGAGGAGTGAGTCGGGCCGAGAGGTCAACGCCATGCGTGCGGCGCTGGCGGAGGGGAGGCGCATCTGATGCGTGACGGTTACCTGCTCAACCTGCGGACGTTCCGCGAGGTGAGGGACGACAAGGCGCAGGCGCTAAAGCCGCTCGAGGAGGCGGCCGAGGTATACGGCGCGTGGCAGGATTGCGACGACATGCGCCTCAGCCCGATCATGACGGCGCGCAGGGCGTACCGCGACGACCTCATCGACGAGTGCCTGGGCACCGTGCAGGCGACCGTCAACCTGCTGGCAGCCGTCGGCGCCACGCAGGGCGAGGTCGATGCCGCCATCCGGCGCATGGACGAGAGGAACTGTGAGAGGGGACGTCTGTGATGGAGGCTTTGGATCAGATCAAGGCAGACGCGGTCGAGGTGTTCCATTTCGACCGCGAGTGCAGGCCGCAGGACAGGGCGCACGCCTACCTGGGGAAGTACCGCGTCAGGCGCGGCTACAACGACACGGCGATGCAGGTCGCGGTGACCGACATGATCGAGCGCGCCTACGAGGCGGGAAGGGCGGAGGTCGCAGGCGCGAACCTCGTGCAGAACCTGCGCCGCCAGCTGACGAGCATCGAGGCGACCGTCGGGGATGCCATCGACCTGCTCGACGAGAGCGTAGGGGGGGCGGACTGCGATGAGTGACTCGAGGGTCGGCGGCTACCCGATGGGGGTAACGGACGCCGCCATTGAGCGTCACTTCGGCGGGGCCTGCGAGCCCAGGATGTGCGGGAACTGCAGGCATTTCTGCAGCAGCGACATCCACGTCGACTACGGCTACTGCCACCTCGGGTTCGAGCGCGCCTACGACGCAGAGGCGCCTGACCGCAAGGAAGGGCTCTGGCGCCTGGCGAAGTGGGCCGTGGCGTGGCTCATGGAGAACCTGCTGTACTGCGAGGACGAGTGCGGCGAGTGCCGCGACTACGAGGAGTTTGGGCTATGAGTGTCGAACTGCCAAAGGACGCCGAGGGCCGCGAGATTCCGCTTGACACCGAGATTTTGTACAACGAGGACGGCAAGTGTCTCAAGGTCAACCGCTTTACCTATTCTGTGGTACAGACGATACCCGACCTAAAGTGGGGCGTCGTGTTCGTGGATTGCCTATATGACTATTGCATCTCCTTCTACCTCACGCCGCCGGAACCGCCCGACAGCTGGGAGAAGCTTGAGGAGGACTTGGACAGGGCAGCAAGCAAAACGCACTGCGGCACCTGCGACTATTTTGGCAAGAACGCCGTCGATTGTGACACGTGCGTCATTGGCGATGTAGGCAGCTGCGACTCAGCTGCCATGCGCGACATTGCATCCCGCAAGCTGAGGGGTGAGGACTGATGACGACCAAGGCATCGACCCGCTACGTGCTCAACAAGAGGGCCGTCCAGCACTACCTGATTGACCACGATCTCACGCAAGGCGATTTTGCCAAGACGCTTGGCATCTCGACCTCATATCTCAGCGAGCTGCTGAACGGTCGTAAGGGCATTCCGCTGAACATTCTGTTCTCCATTGCCGAAGAGACGGCCATGGACATACACGAGCTCGTGATGGAGGTGGAGTCATGATTATCTCGCGAAGTCGCTTGAGAACATGAGCCTGTGCCATGCGGCCTACTTCTGCAAGGGCTGGGAGAAGGCGCGCGGGTGCCGAATCGAGCATGATGCCGCCGTCGCGTACGGGCTTGAGGTGCTGTATGAGGATTAGCGATGAGCAGCGCCGCGAGGTTGCCGAGAACCTGCGACACCTGACCATCGGCCACTCCATCCAGTACAAGGAGCAGTTCTTCGACGAGCTTGCCGAGGTGGTGGTCGACTTCGAGGACTACCACGACTTCGATGTCGTCCTCGATAAGCTCGCCGACCTCATCGACCCGGAAGGGGGAGACGATGATTAGCGACAAGGAGCGCAGGCGAGCGGTGACCGAGTTGCGTGAAGCATCGACAGGGGCATACCGCCACGTTGATTCACTCGACGTGATTGCAGGCTCTGTCGGTGTCGAGGTGGCCGGCAAGTTCAGCCACGAGGTTGAGAACGAGACGTACGCGGCCCTTGCAGACCTCATCGACCGGCCGACGTGCCATCTCGTCGAGGACGAGGACGGGCGCACAGCCTGTTCAGAGTGCGGGTGCACTGCGCTATGCCTACTGGATGCAACGTACTGCCCTGATTGCGGGTCGATAATCGAGCGTCCTCGGTGAGTTGGTCCCCGGCGCTTGATAAGGTTCAGCCGTGGCAGGCGAGCTTTAGGGGGTATGCGAATGGCGGGCAGGACGCCGACGGGAGATGGGCCTTTTGGCCCATCCACAAAGTCAACATATCCGTTGAGGGACGAGTGGGCGCTCCGGAAGGGGCGCTCCTCTTACGTCCTCTGGACGGACGATATGATAGGGCGGATGCAGGCGCACCCGGAGCGGACGGCGGCGGAGATCGCGGCGGAGCTGAGGGTGACGCCGAGCGCCGTGAGGCACGCGCGGCAGCGGTACGGGCGCTTCTCGACCGGAACGGACGGCCTGTGCATCGCGTGCGACGCGCGGCCCGTGTTCGACACCTCGGCGCAGGCGAAGAGGTGGAGGCTGTGCAAGGGGTGCTATCTGGCGGAGCGGAAGAGACGGCTCGAGGAGGAGGCGGAGAGCAACCGCATACGACAGGCCGCGCACAGGAAGAAGGCCGAGTAGCCGAAAGGCCCCGGGAAACCGGGGCCTTTTTCTTTGCACGTTACCCTCTTTTTACGCTCGCGGGCAAACGCACGCGCTTGTCCACGTGCGTAAAAAGGTGGGAACGTACGCGTTTCCATAGGGCTATCTACCAGAGGAAACGTGATTTTGTGGCAAAGACCGGCAAAGAGAGATTGACACAGGACGGCATCGCGGACGCCGTTCGACTTTGCCGTGCCGGCATGATGGACAAGGACATAGCGGCATCTCTCGGTGTCACGCCATCAACTTACAGCAACTGGATCAACCACCCTAAGACGAATAACCAAAGACAACTTGCGCAAGCCCTAAAAAAGGGCGAGGTCGAGCGCAAGGCCGCCCTAGTGGAGCGCATCATGGACGCGAGCGACGACAGCTGGCAGGCGGCGGCATGGCTGCTCGAGCGCAAGTACCCGCAGGAGTACGCCAAGGCGCAGCGCATCATGGACACCACCGACACGGCGGTACTCAAGGCCGCCAAGGAGCTGGTGCTGTCCGTGCCGTCCTCAATCGGCGGGGACGAGTAGCCGATGCCGCTCACGAGGATGCAGCGCGAGTACCTCGCCAGCTGCACGCACCGCTACAACGTGAAGTGCGGGGCGACGGGCTCGGGCAAGAGCTGGCTCGACATCGCCGTCACCATCCCGCAGAGGCTCGAGGCCATGCGCGGGGAGGGCCTGGCGGTGATGATCGGGAACACCCGGGCCACGCTCGAGCGCAACATCCTCGAGCCCATGCGCTCGCTCTACACCCCCGACGTGGTCGGGACCATCAGCAACGAGAACATAGCCCACATCTTCGGGCACAAGGTCTACTGCCTGGGCGCGGACAAGCGAACGAGCGTCGCCAGGATTCAGGGGGCGACGTTCGAGTACGTCTACGGCGACGAGGTGGCGACGTGGTCGCAGGAGGCGTTCGAGATGCTCAAGAGCCGCCTGCGCTGCCCGCACAGCCACTTCGACGGCACGTGCAACCCCGACAGCCCCCACCACTGGTTCAAGCAGTTCCTCGACGGGGGCTCGGACATCTACCGCCAGGACTACACGATCTGGGACGGCGCCCTCGCGCCGGAGGTCGTCGAGGAGCTCTGCCGCGACTACGAGGGAACGGTCTACTACGACCGCTTCATCCTCGGCAAGTGGACGCTGGCCGAGGGGCTCGTCTACCCGGACTACGAGGCCGCGCTCGAGCCGAGGTTCTCGGGGCACGCGCTGAGGCGCGCCGTGTCGCTCGACTACGGCACGCAGAACGCCTTCGCCGCGCTGCTCTGGGAGTTCGACGGCGGCGTGTGGCACGTGGTCGACGAGTACCGCTACAGCGGCCGCGACACGGGCCGCCAGAAGACCGACCAGGACTACGTCGAGGACATGGCCGCGTTCGTCGAGGGGCTCCCGGAGCGCCCCCTCTTCATCGTCGACCCGTCGGCGTCGAGCTTCATCGAGGCGATGCGCCGCGCCGGCTTCAAGGTTAGGAACGCCCGCAACGACGTCGGGGACGGCATAAGGCACACGGGCGTCTGCATGAGGCGCGGGCTCGTCCGCATCTCGGAGGGCTGCGCGGGGCTGCTGGGAGAGCTCGGCGGCTACGCGTGGGACAAGAAGTCCGACGTCGACAGGCCAGTCAAGGTCGAGGACCACAGCTGCGACGCCCTTCGTTACGGCGTGGAGACACTGCGGATGTACAGGCCTGCTAAACGGCAGGTAAACCCATTCTTCGAAGGGAGGTAGCGGCTTTGTCCAAGGGTCCTTTGGTGACAGACTGCGACCTCAGGGAGGCGGCGTCGGCGACGGCGTTCGCGGCCGATGCCATCGAGCGGCACATGTCGGGCGAGATGTACCGCAACGCCGTCACGGCGGAGGCGTACTACCGCCAGCGCAACGTGACCATCAACCAGTTCGTGCAGAAGATCTACTCATGCACGGGGGCCGAGGCCGAGGACTTCACGGCGTCGAAGATGAGGCTCGCCAGCAACCTGTTCAAGCGCCTGAATGTGCAGCGGTGCATGTACAGCCTCGGCAAGGGCGTGAGCTTCGTCGACGTCTCCAAGAGCGGCGAGGACACGACCAAGGAGGGGCTCGGTCGCCGCTTCGACGACGACGTGAAGCTGATGGGGCTCAAGGCCCTCATCCACGGCGTCAGCTTCCCGTTCTGGAACCTCGACCACATCGACGTGTTCACCGCCGACGAGTTCTGCCCGGTATGGGATGAGCACTCGGGGGCGCTCTACGCCGGCGTGCGGTTCTGGCGGCTCGACTCCGACCACCCGTGGCACGCGACGCTCTACGAGCAGGACGGCTACACGGAGATGGTGTCGGACGGCAGCGGCTTCGACTTCGAGGTGACCGATGCCAAGCGCGCATACAAGGTTACGTATAAGGAGACACCGGCGGACGGGATGAAGCTGGCAGTCGATGCGGAGAACTACTCACGACTGCCCATCGTGGCGGTCTGGGGCAGCGACGCGCACCAGTCGACGCTCGTCGGCATGCGCGAGGGCATCGACGCCTACGACCTTATCAAGAGCGGCCTGGTGAACGACACGCACGACTGCGCCCAGATCTACTGGATCATAAACGGCGCGGGCGGCATGGACGACAGGGACCTCGACCTGTGGAGGGCGAAGCTCAAGCTGACGCACGTGGCCGAGGTGGACGCCGAGCAGGGGCAGTCCGTGACGCCGTACACGCAGGAGGTGCCCGTCGAGAGCCGCAGGGAGACGCTGGCCCAGCTAAAGGCCGACATCTACGAGGACTTCGGGGCGCTGGACGTGCACACCGTCGCAGCCGGCGCTACCAACGACCACATCGATGCGGCCTACCAGCCGATGGACGAGGAGGCCGACGAGTTCGAGCGGCATATCCGCGAGGGCATCATGGACATCCTCGCCCTCCAGGGCATCGAGGACATACCCGTGTTCACGCGCAACAGGATCAGCAACGTCAAGGAGCAGGTAGAGACCGTGTGCCTGGAGGCCGAGTGGCTCGACGAGGAGACCATCCTGCGCAAGCTGCCGAACATCACGCCCGACGAGGTCGCCGAGATACTCCGCCGCAAGGACGAGGAGGCCGCCGAGCGAATGGCCGCGCTGCCGCCTGCGCTCGCCGCAAACGCCATGGGTTCCGGGGGCGACGGAGGCGCCGATGGCGATGAGGGCGACGACGACGGCGACGGCGAGGAGTAGCGCATGGCCGCCGACGTGGCCCACGAGGCCGCAGACGCCGAGATAGAGGCCTTCCGCAGGGAAGTGTCCGGCATCTACGCCGAGGCCCAGAAAACGGCATCCCAGACGCTCGGCGAGTACCTCGAGCGCTTCCGCGAGCAGGACGACGCTTGGCGCGACAGGGTGGCCCGCGGCGAGGCGACCGAGGCCCAGTGGAAGGCATGGCGCCGGGGCAAGATACTGACGGGCCGGCGCTACCGCGTCGTGCTGAAGCAGGTGGCCGAGGGCTACACCCACGCCAACGAGGCCGCCATGGACGCGCTGGACGGCAGGCTGCCGGGCGTCTATGCCGAGAACTACAACTACGGGACGTTCCAGGCGTACTCCGCGGCCCGCGTCGACGACGCATTCGCGCTGCAGGACGCCTCGACCGTGCAGCGCCTGCTGACCGACCACGGCAGCTACCTGCCCAAGCCGACCGTGAACGCGGCCAAGGACGTCGCTTGGAACCGGCGCCTGCTGGCCAACCAGATCACCCAGGGCGTGCTGCTGGGCGAGTCCATGCCCAAGATCGCGCGCCGTGTGCGCGACGTCACCTTGTCGAACATGGCCACGGCCATGCGCACGGCCCGCACGTCCGTTACGGCCGCCGAGAACGCCGGGCGCGTCGACAGCTACAGGCGCGCGCGGTCGCTCGGCATCGAGCTCAAGCAGGAGTGGCTGGCCACGCTCGACCTGCGCACGCGCTCGAGCCACAGGAAGCTCGACGGCGAGAAGGTGGAGGTCGGGGAGAAGTTCAGCAACGGGTGCCGCTACCCGGGCGACCCCGAGGCGGCGTATGCCGAGACGTGCAACTGCCGCTGCGCGCTCATCGCGGCCGTCGATGGCGTCGACTACTCCGACGGCAAGAGGTGGAGCAGGCTGCCCGAGGGCATGACCTACGAGGAATGGAAGGCCGGCAAGCCCGCCGTCACCGGCGCCAAGCCCGCGAACCGCACCATTTCCGAGTTCATGGAGATGCCCGGCACCAAGCGCAAGCTGGACGTGGCGGGCGTGTCGCCGACCGAGGCGAGGAAGAGGCTCACCGAGCAGCTCAAGGAGTACGGCATACCGTCCGGCTCGTTCCGCAAGATGAGCGCGGGTGACCAGCAGAAGGTGTTGGACACGGCGCTGGCCCGAATTCGGCGCACCGCGGGCAAGCCCGATATGTCCGCTTCCGTCTACTCGCGCCTCAATGGGGACCAAAGGGATGCGGTGAAAGGCATTCTCAAGCGTTCGGACAAGGCTGCCCGTAGCGTTTATCTGAAGCATGAGCGGGATTTCGTTTTGCTGAACGGCGGATGGGGCGGGACCGCCCACTACAGCCCAACGGACGGTGGCGTGAGGCTCAACCTTGAAAGAGTGTTTTCGAAAGATGGATTGAGACCCCAAGGAACGACCTGGTTCCATGAGTTCGGGCACATGGTCGACGGTCTCAACTCGAATATATCGGAGACTTACAAGGGTGGGGTATTCGCGAAGACGATCAAGAAGGAGGTGAACGCATACATCGACGCTCGGAACAAGGAGATGCGGGAAGGGTTCAAGAAGGCGGTCGAGGCCGAGGACTTGGACTGGCTTCAGTCAAATGGCTACATGGAGAAGTGGAGAGTTGATTTCCTGAGGAAGAACCCGGAAAGAACCGATCTCGCACTCTCGACACTCCATCATTCGAAGAAAGACGCGTACCGCTCGGTCGCCTCCGAGATATGTGAGATGAGCGATGCGGACAAGGCCGACCTTTCCGACCTTTTCGGCGGGGCGACGCTGAACAAGTGCAAAGACGGCTGGATCCATGATAGAGACTATTGGAGGCCCAAGGGGTCAGGCGAGGACTTCACTCTGATGCGCCTGTCCCATGAAGGCTTTGCCGAGTTCTTCAGCGCTCATACCGCTAACCAGGAATCGCTTGATGTCCTGCGGAAATACCTACCTGAATCGAGTAAAATATTCGAAGAGATGCTTGAGGAGCTGATTTGATGGAAAGCCAGGTTGAGCAGGAGAAGCTAGCAAAAGCCCGTATCGAGAAGGCCAAACCCGTCTTTATCGAGATGTTCGGCTATGAGCCTATGTTCTACGGGCACGTTTGCGAATATGCCGACCTTCTGGAAGAGTCCATCTCGTCCGGTGAGCCTAAGCTTATGGAGCATGACCCTAACATCTTCCTTTAGCCCATCAATCGGCTAATCGGTCTAGCCGCTTGCCTAGTTCAGCCCCGCCCCGGCGGGGCTTTTTCATGCCGCGTGACCGCGGCGGGAACATCCTCCCGAACGAGGGAGGACCCATGAACCCCATAACCGAATGCAACAGATGCTCCGACTGCGCCATCAGGCTCGGATTCGGCTTCACCCAGCCCGACGTGCTGATATGCACCGTGCGAGGCGACGAGGTGGGGCCGGGCGACGGCTGCACCCTGGGCAGCCCCGGCGAGCCCGTGCAGGCCGTCGAGGCGTGCGAGGCGGACCTGTCCGGCCGCGTCGGCTACGGCACGGAGGCGCTGGGCTGATGGCAGCGCCTCGAAAGGTCGGCAAGGAGAAGCGGAGCGCCAAGAACGACACGTGGACCGACCGAAACGGCGCCGTAACGGAGGGCATGGGCGCCAAGGGCTTCACGCGGGGCAGCGCCAAGGGCCTGCTCGCCTCCGACATCTCCGGCCTCGTCGAGGTGCGCGAGGACAACCGCGAGGCCATCGCGGAGGCCATCGACCAGGCGCTCGCCACGGCGCTCGAGGAGGTCGGCCTCGTCGCGGAGGGCTACGCCAAACGCGCCTGCCCGGTCGATACCGGCCGCCTGCGCAACTCCATTACCCACGTCACGAGGCCGGACGAGAAGGCCGTGTACATCGGCACGAACGTAGAGTACGCGCCCTGCGTCGAGTACGGCACCGTGCACCAGGACCCGCAGCCGTTCCTGAAGCCGGCGGCAAAGGACCACGCATCGACATACCGCGCCATCATGCAGAAGCATCTCGGCGGCTAGGGCCGCGTTACTCCGTTTGGATACTCACCCTAGCCGCGAGGTATTGCGGCGCGGGCCCTGCCGAGGCAACAGGCGGGAACCCGCCCATTCCGAAGCAAGGGAGATTCTGTTGGCACTCACACGAAAGATGCTCAAGGCAATGGGCATCGAGGACGAGAAAATCGACCAGATCATCGACGAGCATGCCGAGAGCGTGAACGCGCTCAAGGCCCAGCGCGACGAGTTCAAGGAGGCCGCGGACAAGGCGGACGGCTACAAGAAGGAGCTGGACGCACTCAAGGCCAAGGGCGAGGGCGCGGGAGAGTACGAGGAAAAGTACAAGGCCAAGTGCAAGGAGCTCGACGACTTCAAGGCGAAGGTCGATGGCGAGAAGGCCGCAGCCGAGAAGCGCGGCCTGTACCGAGAGCTGCTCAAGTCGGCAGGTGTGGACCCGAAGCGCATCGACACCGTCCTCAAGGTCTCCGACCTCGAGGGCGTGACCGTCAAGGACGGCGCTATCGAGGGCGCGGACAAGCTGACCGAGGGCATCAAGGCCGACTGGGCCGACTTCATCCCCACCACGACCGTCAAGGGTGCCGACGTGGCCCACGCCCCCAAGGGCGAGGGCGGCAAGGACATCAACGAAATGAGCACCGCCGAGTACATGAAGTACAAGGCGGAGCAGAGAGGCTAAGGGGTTTCTATGTCGAACACCATCCTTACACCCAACATCATCGCCAACGAGGCGCTGGACGTTCTGCGCACCAACGCCGTCATGGCAAACCTCGTCCACCGCGACTACTCCTCCGAGTTCGTCGCCGGCGTGGGCGACACCATCACCGTCCGCAAGCCCGCCACCTTCGAGGCCAAGGAGTTCACTACCCAGGTCGAGGTGCAGGACGCCACGGAGGGCAAGGTCCCCGTCAAGATGGACAAGCTGCTCGACGTGACGTTCGCCGTCACGTCCAAGGAGCTGACGATGGGCATCGTCGACTTCTCCGCGCAGTTCCTCGTCCCCGCGATGCAGGCCTTCGCCGACAAGATCGACGGCTACCTGCTCGCGCTCGAGAAGGACGTCACGAACCGCGTCGACCACACCAAGGGCGCCATCGCCGTGGCGGACATCATCGCCGCACGCAAGTTCCTCGTGGACGCCAAGGCGCCCTCCACGGAGCGCCGCTTCGTCTACGGCTCCCAGGCCGAGGCCGACCTGCTCAACACCGAGGCGTTCACCAACGCGTCCGCCGTCGGCGACAACGGCACCGCCCTCAAGGAGGCGTCGCTCGGCCGCAAGTACGGCCTCGACTTCTACTGCGACCAGAACGTGCAGAAGACCACGGCGGAGACGGCCAACTACACGCCGTCAATCGCATTCCACAAGAACGCCTTCGCGCTCGTGACCCGCCAGCTCGAGATGCCGCTCGGCGCCCCCAAGGCATTCTCCACCTCCTACGACGGCTTCGGCCTGCGCGTCGTGCAGGGCTACGACCAGAAGACCAAGACCGACACCGTCTCCATCGACATGCTCTGCGGCGTCAAGACCCTCAGCCCCGAGCTCGCCGCCGTCATCACCGACAAGCGATAGGCGCGGAGATGCTCGAGCAGGTGCTTCTGTCGCTGCGCAACTGGTTCGTCGCAGGCAAGCGCACGGGGCGCGTCCGCATCGCGGGCGGCCGCCTCGTGCCGCCCGCGGGGCTCGACCTCAAGGAGGGCCAGTACATCCGCATCACGGGCTCGACGTTCAACGACGGGCTGCACTCATGGCCCTACAACGGCCTCACGGACGAGGAGTTCGTCGGCACCGTCTGGGCGCTCGCCGTGCCGAAGGCCGTTATCGACCTCGCGGACGAGATCGACGCGTGGTGCAAGGAGCACGCCGATGAGCTGGACGGCCCGTACCAGTCCGAGAGCTTCGGCGGCTACAGCTACACCCGCGCGATGGGCGCCGACGGCCGGCCGCTGACGTGGCGCGACCAGTTCAGGGCGCGCATGGACCCGTGGAGGAAGCTGTGAGCCGTCTGTACGAGCGTATGCGCGTGCCGTGCGTCCGCATGGTGCGCAGGAGTGTCGCCGACGGCGAGGGCGGCTGGACCGAGACGTGGGCCGAGGGCCGCAGCTTCGCCGCGACGATCGTCCGCGACACGTCGGCAGAGGCCCGAATCGCCGGGGCGGCGGGCGTTGCCAACGCCTACACGGTGACGTGCTCCGAGGAGCTGTCCCACGGCGACGTGTTCAGGCGCGTCTCCGACGGGCAGGTGTTCCGCGTCACGTCCAACGCCGACGACGGACGCCCGCCAGCGTGCGCGACGTTCAGCTTCACGCAGTGCACGGCCGAGGAGTGGAGGCTGCCCGATGCCCAGTAGGACCGCGGCGCTCGCCGCATGGCTCGGCCGGTTCGGCATGCCCGCCTACGCGGCGCAGGCCGTGCCCGACGGGGCCGCGCTCCCGTACCTCACGTTCACGCCGGTGTCGGGCGCGTGGGGCGACGGCGAGCAGGCCGTCACCGTCGAGGTCTGGCGCCGCACGGCGTCCGAGGCCGAGGTCAACGCCGACGCCGAGGCCATCGGGCGCGCGCTGGGGCTCGGCGGCGTGATGCTGCCCTGCGACGGCGGCGGCCTGTGGGTCAAGCGCGGCTCGCCGTTCTGGCAGGCCGCCGACTCGGGCGAGCCGGGCGTCAAGCGACGCTACATCAACCTCTCAATCGAGAACTTCACGACCTTTTAGGGGGGTCCCATGAAATTCACCCAGATCCCGCAGACGACGTTCCAGAACCTCCAGATGGGCGCTGGCGTCCTGCTCAAGGACTTCAAGCCTGCCGAGGGAACGCTCTCGGCCGACGGCATCGTCGGCGCGACGAGCGGCGGCGTCAACTTCACCGCCGTGCCGACCTACAGCGACCTCGGCGAGGACATCGACAACTGCCCCAAGAACATGAAGGAGCTGAAGCGCCTCGACAGCTGGGAGGTCAAGATGTCGGGCACCTTCGTGACCGTCACCCCGGCCACCACCGGCATGCTGACCGGCGCGGCGGACGTCGAGGGCACCAAGGTCACCCCGCGCAACGACCTCAAGGGCTCCGACTTCACCGACCTGTGGTGGGTCGGCGACTACTCCGAGGTCAACGAGGACGGCGCCAAGACCGGCAAGGCCGGCTTCATCGCCGTCCACATGATGAACTCCCTGAGCACCGGCGGCTACGCCATCCAGAGTTCCGACAAGGCAAAGGGCCAGTTCGCCTTCGAGTTCACCGGCCACTACTCCATGGACGCGCCCGACACGGTGCCGTTCGAGATCTACACCGTGGCCGGCAAGGCAGAGGAGGCGGCGGCCTGATGAGAATCAACGATTTGACGGCGGACGAGTTCGCCGCATCCATGGCGCTCATCGGCGAGGCCGTCGAGCACATCGCCAACGGCGAGCTGGGCAAGTCCCTGCTCGGGGAGATGAAGGCTGGCGCCGGCAAGGCATCCAGCGAGGAGGACGCGGCCGAGTGGGGCATGGGCATCATCGCCAAGTACCTCCCGCGCGTGCTCAAGGAGAACGTCACGGACGCCTACATGGTCCTCGCGGCCCTCGACGGCCAGACGGTCGAGGAGTACAAGGCCTGCTTCACGCCGGCCAAGTTCGCCGCGGACACGCGCGCGCTCGTGAAGGCGTGCGGGAAGGACGGCGACCTCCGCGCGCTGTTCATCTCTTTTTTCGCCTAGCCCTGGACGGCGAGGGACGGCAATGGCTCTACATGGGTGCGTACGCGGGACCCCCGCGCATGCACCCTTTCTTTTGCTACCTCGACGCCCGCGACAGGGCGCACTCGCGCGACGAGGCCTTCCGGGCATACGTCGCGGAATCGCTCAGGCTGGCCCCGCAGGGCAGGGCGCTGGTCAAGCCGTACGCGGAGGTCCTCGCCTCGCTGGGCGAGAGGCCCGACACGAGGACGGGCGACGAGATCGCGGCGGACGTCATCACTAGGCTCGGATTGGAGGTAACCGGATGAACCTCTTGGATTTGATGGTCAAGGTCGGCGTCGACGACCAGGCGACGTCGAAGCTGGCCGAGATCGGCGGCAAGGCGGCCGGCATCGTGGGCGGCGCGGCCAAGGTGGTCGCGGGCGGCGTCGCCGCCGCGGCGGCGGGGGTGGCGGCCGTCACCAAGGCGTCGCTCGACGGGTACTCGGCCTACGAGCAGAACGTCGGCGGCATACAGAAGCTGTACGGCAACATGGGCTTGACCCTCGGGGAGTACGCGGCGAGCGTGGGCCAGACCACGGACCAGGCGCGCGCCAAGTGGCAGGCGCTGGGCAACGCGCAGACGACGATGCTCAAGCAGGCTCAGGGCGCCTTCGCCACGTGCGGCATGAGCGCGAACGCCTACATGGAGCAGGCCACGAGCTTCTCGGCGGCGCTCATCAACTCGCTGGGCGGCGACACCGAGAAGGCGGCCGCGCAGACCCAGAAGGCCATGGTGTCCATGTCCGACAACGTCAACACCTTCGGCACGTCCATGCAGGACGTCCAGAATGCCTACCAGGGCTTCGCCAAGCAGAACTACACGATGCTGGACAACCTGAAGCTGGGCTACGGCGGCACGCAGTCCGAGATGCAGCGCCTCATCGACGACGCCAACGAGTACGGCAAGTCCATCGGCAAGGCCGGGGATCTGTCCATCGACAGCTTCTCTGACATCGTCGACGCCATCGACCTGGTGCAGCAGAAGCAGCAGATAGCGGGCACGACGTCGCGCGAGGCGGCGACCACCATCGAGGGCTCCGTGGGCATGATGAAGGCGGCGTGGGAGAACTGGCTCACGTCGCTCGGCTCCGAGGACTGGGACGTCAGCGAGACGACATCGGCGCTCGCCGATTCGCTCGAGACTGTCGCGTCCAACGTCCTGCCCCGCGTGACGGAGATCGTGACAACCGTCATCGAGTCGCTCCCGGAGCTTGTCGGCACGCTCGCGCCGGAGGTGGCCTCGTTCTTCAGCGAGCTGTTCTCCACGGCGCTCGACACGCTGTGGCAGTCGCTCCCGGGCGACGTGCAGAACATGCTGTCGGCGGCATTCGAGGCCGTCGACGGCAGCGGCCTGTCCGGTTCGGTGAAGGGCCTGCTCGACGGCGCGTTCTCCGGCGCGACGCCCGACCTATCGGGCATCACGTCGGCGCTGACCGACGCGTTCAAGTCGGACGCCTTCTCCTCGACGCTTGGAGCGATCTCGACGGCGCTCGAGACGGCGGAGTCCTTCATGACGGGCCTCGGGCAGGCGGCGGAGTCGTACCTCGCGCCGGCGCTCGACCTGCTGTCGTCGGCTTGGGCCGACCTCATGGACGCGGTCCAGGCGGCGCAGCCGTGGCTCGAGGCCATCGCCGAGCTGCTAGGAGCGGCGCTCGGGCTCGCCGTCGCGGCCGTCGTCACGGTCGTTGCGGCGCTGGCGGAGACCATCGCGGCCGTCGTCGACGCCGTGGTCGCCTTCGCCGACGGGCTGCTCGACGGCATCAACGCGGCGCTCGGGTTCGTCTCGATAGTCGGCACGGCGCTCATGGCGCTGCCGGGTCTGATCGCGTCGTGGCTTTCGGGCGCCATCTCGGCCGTGGTGGGATGGGTTACCAGCATGGCCTCGCAGGCCGTGAGCGCCGGCTCGCGGTTCATCTCCGGTCTAGCCGGGTTCATGTCGGGCCTCGCGGGCAACGTCGCGTCATGGCTGTCGGGAGCCATCTCGACCGTCGTCGGATGGGTGTCGCAGTTCGCGAGCAACGCCACGTCTGCGGCGTCGCAGTTCGGCAGCAGGCTGCGCAGCGGCCTCGCGGCCATCCCGGGCACGCTGGGCAACATCGGCTCGAACATCATCCAGGGCATCGTGAACGGCATCACGGGCGCGGCCGGCAGGGTCAAGGACGCCATCTCCAACGCCATCGGCAACGCCGTCGACTTCGCGAAGCACATCCTCGGCATCGCGTCGCCCTCGAAGGTGTTCAAGAAGTTCGGCTTCTACACGATGGAGGGCATGAGACTCGGCATCGAGCAGAATGCCGGGCTGCCGCTGGGCGCCGCCGAAAAGGCCATGGCCGCCGTGGCGGAGGCGGGCAGCATCCAGATGGACGCGCCCGACGTCCGAAGCGCGGCGGCGACGGCGTCGGTCGTGGCGTGGCTCGACGCGAACCTGGGCGACGTGATCGCGAGCCGCACGCCGTACACCGGAATGAGGGACTTCGACCGACTCGCGAGGAAGGCGGTGGCATATGCGTAGCCTGGGCTACACGAGCGCCGTGACGAGGGCGCGCCACGACATGCAGTGCGCGCGCATCGTCGGCGGCGAGCCGGGCGCGGTGCGCGCGGACAGCTGGGACTACAAGGCCGGCTACCGGGACCTGTCCTACGCGGCGCGCAAGGCGCGCAAGGAGACCGTGACGGTCGCGATGCTCGACCTCGCGGCGGCCGACGCCCTGCGCCTGGCCGCCGACGCGGACCTCGCGTCCATGACGCCGGGCACGCTCGACTTCGACGGCTGGAGCCAGCGCTGCTACATCGCGGGCGTCGAGGCCAAGGCCGTGACCGGGGGCGCGGCCGTCGTGAAGCTGGAGGCCGTGCTGCTGGACGGCGTCTGGCGCCGCAAGGAGGCCTACGAGTTCCGCCCGGGCGCGGGCTCGGGCACCGTCGGCGCGGGCCACGGCTACGACTACGGGTACGCCTACGGCTATCCTTACAGCGAGGAGACGAGCAGAGAGATCGAGGTCGGCAGCATCGTCGCGTCGCCCTTCCGCATCATCGTCTACGGGCCGGCCGTGCGCCCGTCCGTGACGGTGGGCGGCAACCGGTACCAGGTATCGACCGACGTGCCGGACGGCGGCTACCTGCTCATCGACTCCATCGAGGGCACCGTGACCAAGGTCGCCAAGAACGGGTACAGGACCAACGCACTGCCGGACGCCGTGCTCGGCGGCGGCGCGGGCAGCGGCTCGTACATCTTCGAGGACATCCCGGTGGGCACGTCGACCGTGAGCTACGACGGCAGCTTCGGATGGGACCTCGAGGTCTACCGAGAGGACGGTGCGGTGCCATGGACCTCTTCGTGACGGACCCGAGGGGGCGCACGGTGTCCCGCCTGCGCTCCTTCGATCTGGACATGGCCTTCGGCGCGGACGAGAACGACTTCGAGCTGTCCGCGCCGGGTGCCTCCGGCATCGAGCCGGGGAGCCGCGTCTTCGTGCCCGGCACGGAGTACGGCGGCGTCGTGTCGGTCCTCTGCCCGGCGCGCACGAGGTACGGCGACGCGATCAGCTACAAGGGGCGGACGTGGCACGGCATCCTGGAGGACCACGTCATCTGCCCGCCTTCGGGCAAGGCGCGCCTCGCCGTGAGCGGCGACGCGAACGCGGTGCTGCGCCGGCTCGTGCAGGCGATGGGCCTCGGCGACATCTTCGGCGCGGGCAGCTACGCCGGCATCAACGTCGCAGGGTCCTTCCGCTACCGCTCCGGCTACGCCGGCATCGTCGAGATGCTGGCGGCGTCGGGGGCGCGCCTCAGGGCGGCGTGGGACACGGCGGCCATGAGGTGCGTGCTGTCGGCGGTGCCGGTGCGCGACTGGGGCGACGTGCCGGGCGTCTCCGGCTCGACCGTGTACAGCGCGGAGCTGGACTACCGCAAGTACAACCACCTCATCGCGCTGGGCAAGGGCGAGGGCGCGTCACGCGCCGTCTACCATCTGTACAGCGACGCGGCGGGCAACATCTCCGAGCACCAGACCATGACGGGCCTCGACGAGAGATGCTACGTCTACGACTACAGCAACGCCGAGCTCGCGGACCTGAAGGTCAAGGCGCGCGACAAGCTGGCCAAGCTGCGGCAGACCGACGACATCGACGTCGACCTCGACTCGGGCGCGGGCGTGGCCGTGGGCGACACGGTCACGGCGTACTCGCCCGCCGTCGGGGTATCGACGCGCGGCACGGTGACGAAGCTGACCGTGAAGGTGGCCGACGGCCACGCGACCGTCACGCCGGACTTCGCGTCGTGGAAGGACGAGAAGGAATTCGAGTAAGGAGAGATCATGCCGGTAACCGAGAACATGAGCTGCTGGGAGTGCGACTGCTGCGGCGGCCAGAGGCAGAAAGACCAGAAGAGGTACATGGCCATGGGCGCCGAGAGCGCCATCGGCTGGGAGCGCGTGCGCTACGTCTTCGACGACGGCACCGAGCGCAACGTCGTGCTCGGCCCCGACTGCGCACGCGAGTACCACGAGCAGCGCAAGATGGCCGACAGCATGGTCAGCGCGTTCTTCAACAGCTACAAGGACAACGAGAAGAAGGAGTAGCGGATGGGCGTGAAGCTAATGACCGGCGCGACCGGCGAGCAGAACATCCAGGCGGCGGACGACCGCGAGTGCTTGGCCGGAATCACCGGCCTCGACAGCTATGTCTTCCCGACGGGGTCGCAGCTCAAGGCGACGCTCGTCGACGCCAACACCGTCACGATCGGCACGGGCGCTGGCAGCCTCCAGGGGTCCCGCTTCCGCTGCTCGACCACGACGACCGTCAACATCCAGAGCGGCACACAGGGACAGTTCCGGCACGACATCGTCGGCATGCACTTCTCACGCGAGACGAGCGGCCGCGAGGGTCTCGAGCTCCAGGTGCTCACCGGCGAGCCGGCGGCGAGCGAGGGCGCGGCGGCGGACCCGGCATTCGCGGCGGGCGATCTGCTCAAGGGCGACGCCGAGGCATTCATGCCTCTGTACCGCGTCAAGCTGAGCGGCATCAACGCGAGCGACCCGGAGCCGCTGTTCTCCGTCCTGACCCCGCTTGCCACGCTCGGGGATTCCGTATCCCAGCCAGCATGGACTGTGCTCAAAGGCAGAATCGACGACAACCATTTGGCCTACCGAGTCTGCAATGGTATCTGCTATCTGAGCATCGACTGCGGCGGAAACTGGAGCGTCAAAGCAGCGGCGCGCGCGGAAACGGACATCGCCACGCTACCGGACGAGGCCCTGCCGTCAGCACACGGCGCGTCAGCCGCCTGCTATCCGAAGCAGGGAACGAGCTTCACCGACTCCGTCGGCGTGCGCGTCGAAAGGGGAACGAAGAAGCTCTCTGTGCGTAACACTTCGGGCTCCCCATGCAGTTACTACTCCGTCGATTTCTGCTACCCCGTCTAGGGCAGCGGATAGCAGATTGAGCCGCAGAAATATTTCGTTGACGCGATGCTGCACCATCCGGTGACCTTGCCGTCAACATTGACCGCGACCTGGCCGATTGAGCTGCTTGTGCCACGCGCCCATCCGTAGCCGATTACGTCATGTTCAGGCCGCAGCTCGGCGGGGAGCGTGCCGAACACCTTCTCCTTCTTCTGCTCGATCGACACGAAATTGACCACGATGCAGACCAGCCCGCCGGATTTGCGGTAATAAACGGTGCCGTTGCCGTCGCGCTCGGTATAGAGCATCACTGGTGGCTGGGATACGGAATTACAGCTCAAAACTTAAGCGGTAGCATTCCGTATCCCAGTACACGACTAAAACGTTTACATCCACTGCGCAAGTCATTAAATATGGAGCATCTGCTGCTATTGATACAAGCGTGAAAATTGACGGCTATACGCCCGTGTGCATCACGGAAGTAAAGTCGAATCACACAGGTTCATGCGTCGTGACGCAATTCGGGCTTCGCAGCGATGGAACCGCATTTGCGGGTATCCAGAACAACGAGGTTTCCAACAGAGGCACGTGGCGAGATTTGAAAGTCACGCTCACCGTGCTGTACAGGAAGAATCTCGCCTAGACAATCGGATAGGTCAGATTCGCGGTAAACGCACCCGTTCCGCTCGCGCTGTACACACGCACGTTGCCGCTGACGTTTGCCGCGATCTGACCGACGCTGACAGAGCCGGGGATGATGCCGAAGCCGACAAAGCGCACGCTCGGACGCAGCTCCTCGGGCAACACACCAAGTTGGACTTCCTTCTTCGCCTCGACCTGCACGTTCTGGCATACAACTGTAACGACGTTGCCCGTGCGGCAGTACCAGCACACACCCTTGCCGTCATCGTAGAGCTTCACCGGCTGGGATACGGAATGCCCTACATCTCCATCGCCGCCGTGTATGAATCGCTCGCCCTGGCCTCGACCGTGCGGAATGATTGCAGGTAGTGGCTCATGGCCGTGTTGACCGTACTGTGCCCCAGCGCCACGGCTATATCCTCGATGGCCGCACCGCGCTCAAGCGATATGGTCGCCCATGAGTGGCGCAGGCATGTCATCGGCACATGCGGCAGCTCGTGTTGCTTGCAGAACGCGCTGAAGCGGCGGGCCACGGCATTCGGGTCTAGCAGGCAAAGCCGCCCAGACCTACGCGAGCCGCGAATCATGCGCAACCGCTCTAGGGCGAATCGCGGCAGTTTCAGCTTGCGGTCTGACAGCTTTGTCTTGCATCCAGTCTCGATGACCTCGCCACCCACGACATGCAGCCCGCGTCGCACATGCACCCATCCGCTACGCCAGTCAACACCCTCGATGCGCACGGCGCACGCCTCGCAGCGACGCAGCCCGAGCGCGGCGCCCAAGAGCACGGCGGCCTCGAATGGCTGTCCGACTATCGCTTTGAGCGTCACGCGCTCCTGCTCGGCAGTGAGCGTCGGTCGGCGCACGGCGGGCTTTTTCGGCAGCTCCACGCCCTGCGTCACGTCCCATATGCGCAGCTGGTGGCGGCGCAAGACCCAGCGGTATATCTGGCGGAAAGTTTTGTACGCCTTTTCAGCTGCGCCGGGGAGGTCGAACCTGTCCACCCAATCTTGCACCTGCTCGAATGTGATCGTCTCGATTTCGCGCCCGCCCCACTGCGGCATCAGGTGGCAGCGTATTGCGCTGCGGTAGCCCTCCAGTGTGGTGGCGCGGAGACGCTTGCCCTTGTCGGCCATGTACTCGGTTACTGCGGCGGAAAACAGCATTTTTACTAATCCAATCTCT
Organism: uncultured Collinsella sp.; assembly: GCA_902465105.1. Taxonomy (GTDB): domain Bacteria; phylum Actinomycetota; class Coriobacteriia; order Coriobacteriales; family Coriobacteriaceae; genus Collinsella. Next base: position 22,902 of record CABQLM010000006.1, on the reverse strand, counting down.
CGAAAATCCCAGACGTTTCGCATGGTAGCCCGCCGCGTTACGTCTGGGATTTATTGCTCATGGGACGCGGGGGACGGCACCTCGATACTCGCGTAAGGCAGCAAGCATAGGAGGGGAGGAGGTGAGTGGATGGAAGTGCTAAAGCTCTTTGCGCCCTATGGCCCAGGGTGGCTCGGCGGCGTGATGCTGGCGCTTATCGCCTTTTACTTTGGGCGTCAATTCCTAGAGGAATACAAACGCCAAAACGAGCGCAAGGGCGAGATTGACCTGAAGCGCGAGGAGCGCAAGCAGGATGAGGTCAAGGAGCGCGCTCAGCGCGACCGTGAGCGGTCTGAGATGGAGGGCCGCATTGCCGCCCAGATGGAGCACTCGAACTCATTGATGGAGGCCATGAAGACGCTCATGGAGTCGGTCGTCACATCCAACGAGGTTCTTCACGCCGACTTGGCGCACAGTCGGGCGCGTAGTCAGGGGATGGCCGAGAAGGTTGACCACATCTGCGACCGGGTTGACCTGATCTATAGCAAGGAATCAGATAGATAGGAGCAATCGAATGAATGAGATTCAGGCGGGCCTGACGGTATGCACGGTGCTGGTCGTGCCGTACATCGTGCAGGCCATTAAATCGAAGGCCATGACAGGCAACGTGGCACGCTGGATTGCCATTGGGGTATCGGCGCTATGCGGCGTCCTCACGGCCATGTCGGGCGGTATGCCGACCGATGCGTCGGCATGGGTTACGTCCATCTTCGCCTGCGTCGGCGGCGTGCAGGTGGCCTACGCGGCCTTCAAGACCGTCGGTGTTACCGACAAATGGCTCGACGCGCTTCTGGCGCTCGGCGACATCAAGGAGGACTAATGGCAGACTTCGCAAACGTTCAGCCCGACAAGTATATGCTGCTCGGCTGCAACTTCTCGGCTGGCCGCCCGTTCGGCATCAGGGGCGTAACCATTCATCATATGGCGGGCGACCTCACCGGCAACCAGTGCAACGGCATCTGGCGCGGCGCTGGCACGTCCGCGCATTACGCGGTCGATCGCAACGGCTATATCACGCAGCACGTTAATGATACTGACCGCGCATGGGCGTGTGGCGACGGCATCGGCACGGGGCGCGGCAACGATACCACCATCAGCATCGAGCACGCCAACAGCGCACGCGGCCCGTGGACCGTGCACGAGAAGGCAATCGAAAGCGGCGCTCACCTCGTCGCGGCTCTGTGCCTGTATTACAAGCTCGGCCGTCCCGCGTGGTGCAAGAACGTCTTCCCGCACCGCTATTGGTCGAGCACGGCATGCCCGGGAGAACTGGCCGGCTCCCAGCGCGACCATTACATGCAGCGCGCGCAGGCGTGGTATGACGCCATGAAGGGCGGCAAGGCGCCCGCCCCCTCCACCGCTAAGCCTATGGCGGCAAAGCCCGCTCAGGCGGCATCTGGCGGCTTCTCAAAGGCATCTGGCAAGCGCGTCCCCGTCCACTACTCCCTCCACCTCAAGGGCGGCGGCTGGCTGGACGAGGTGACTGACTTCGGCACTGGCGATAATGGTTTCGCTGGCTACCCGTGCAAGCGCCACGACCTGCTGTGCGCCCGAGTCGACCGCGGCACGCTCAAGTATCAGGTTCACACAATCGAGGACGGCTGGCTCGGCTATGTGACCAAGGGCGACCGCAACGACACCGTCAACGGTTGCGCCGGCATCGCCGGCCATACCATCGACGGCGTGCGCATGTACTACGTGACCCCGGGCGGCGAGGAGTACAAGCAGGCGTGGTACCGCTCGCAGACCACCGCGCGCGCCGGATGGCTCGGAACCGTCTGCGACGATGGCTCCACCTACGGCGGCGATGACTTCGCTGGTATGTACGGTGAGCCGCTTGACCGACTCCAGGTGTGCATCACTGACGGCAACCCGTACTAGCATGATCGCGTTGGCATTCGTACTCGGCTCGCTCTTCGGCGGCACCGTGGCGACAATCGGCCTCTGCATCGTGAGCATCAACCGGAGTTAGCCGCAGCCCGCTCGGGTTATCCCGGGCGGGCTCTTTTGCAAGGACGCCGCCGTCGGGACCTGTCCCTGCATGTCTCCACGCTCGGGTAACTATAGGTCACTATAGGTCGGCTTTCAGACCGTGAAAATGTATAACCGCAGACAGAGGTGCCATCTGTTCCACTTGGCGCAAACTCATAATCCCTGGGTTCTGGGTTCGAATCCCGGAGGGCCCACCAGATTTTTCAACAGGTCAGGCAATTTGTTTGGCCTGTTTTCTTTATTCTGGCAACATTTTCCTGCAAGTAGCCTGTTTGCCCACTTCCGAATGCCTGGGATCGGCTTCCCGCGATGTCTCCGCCACTAAACCGGCCCATCTACTACGTTTGGCCCCGACCCTTCGACCATACCCGGTGTTTAGCGAAAACCGCAGGCCGTCTACCTGCGGTTTTATTTTTGCCCAAGACTACATGGTCGGGCAGTGCCGGCCGAACGTAGTAGATGGGCCGGTTTCGTGGCGGGAGGTCCCCGGGGGCGACCGGACTGGAGCCGGAAAGGCGTGCGGCGCCGCCGGCGCCCGCCCGCGGGGCGCGCCCCGCGGGCGGAAAGGGCATCGCGGGGCTTCGCGGCCCGTTCCCGCGTCCGTATCCGCGGCCGCGGCGGCGAAAGTTTTTCCAAAATTGTCCTTGCATCGCCGTCCGAGTTCCCGTATAGTACTTTTTCGCACGGGGGCGTAGCTCAGCTGGGAGAGCGCTTGACTGGCAGTCAAGAGGTCAGGGGTTCGATCCCCCTCGTCTCCACCCGAGCATTGAATGAGGCTCCAACGCAAGTTGGGGCCTTTTTTCATATAGGCACACAAGGTCAAAGGCGGCACCATGATCCTCCTGGTCGACAAGATCGAAAAAAGCTTCGGCGCGCGCGTCCTCTTTAGTGGCGCGTCCTTCCAGATCAACCCCGGCGAGCGCTTCGCGCTCGTGGGCCCCAACGGCGCCGGCAAAACCACCATGCTCAAGATTATTATGGGCATCGACAGCCCAGACGCCGGCATGGTCCAGTACGCAAAGGACTGCCAGGTAGGCTACCTAGAGCAGGAAACCAACCTGGAGCAAAAGAACACCACCATCCTTGCCGAGGTCATGGCCGCTGCCAAGGAAATCCGTCGCATGGGCGAGCGCGCTAACGAGCTGCAGGCCCAGATCACCGAGCTCTCCGAACAGGGCAAGGACGTCGACGCCCTCCTCAACGAATACGGCCAGGTCCAGGACCGCTTTGAGCATCTGGGCGGCTACGAGCTCGAGAGCAACGCCCGCAAGATCCTGTCCGGCCTAGGCTTTAAGGTCACTGACTTTGAGCGCCCGTGTTCCGAGTTTTCCGGCGGGTGGCAGATGCGCATCGCGCTGGCCAAGCTCTTCCTGCGCCATCCCGACCTGCTCCTTCTGGACGAGCCCACCAACCATCTGGACCTCGAGAGCGTCCAGTGGCTGCGCGGCTTTATCGCCAACTACGACGGTGCCGTGCTCATCGTCAGCCACGACCGAGCCTTTATGGACGCCTGCGTCGACCACGTCGCCGCGCTCGAGAACCGCCGCGTGACCACCTACACCGGCAACTACAGCAGCTACCTTAAGCAACGCGAGGACAACCTGGAGCAAATGCGCGCCAAGCGCGCTGCCCAAGAGCGCGACATCGCCCACATGCAGGTCTTCGTTGACAAGTTCCGCTACAAGCCCACCAAGGCCGCCCAGGCGCAGGAGCGCATCCGCAAGATCGAGCAAATCAAAAAGGAGCTCGTCATCCTGCCCGAAGGCCACAAGCACATCGACTTTAAGTTCCCCGATCCGCCACGCTCCGGCGATATGGTCGTGGGCCTGGAGGGCGTGTCCAAGTCCTACGGCAACAAGCACATCTATAGCGACATCGACCTCAAACTCTACCGCGGCGAGCACGTGGCGCTCGTCGGCCCCAACGGCGCTGGCAAGTCCACCCTCATGAAGATCCTCGCCGGCCTGGAGCCGCCCACTACCGGTACGCGCGACCTGGGCACCAACGTGGGCGTAGCCTATTACGCCCAGCATGCTCTCGAGGGCATGACCGAGTCCAACACGGTCCTGCAAGAAATCGACACCGTTACGCCCAAGTGGACCGTGCCGCAGCAGCGCAGCCTGCTGGGCGCCTTCCTGTTTAGCGACAACGATTCCATCGAAAAGCAGGTACGCGTCCTCTCTGGCGGCGAAAAGGCGCGCTTGGCCCTGGCTAAGATGCTCGTGGCCCCCGAGGCACTCCTTTGCCTGGACGAGCCCACCAACCACCTGGACATCGACTCGGTGGATATGCTCGAAAACGCCCTGCAAAACTTCCCAGGCACTATCGTGCTGATCAGCCACGACGAGCACCTGGTGCGTGCCGTGGCCAACCGTATCATCGACATCCGCGACGGCAAGGTCACGGTCTACGACGGCGACTACGACTACTACCTCTACAAACGCGAGGACCTCGCAGCCCGCGCCGCCGCCGAGGCAGCAGGGGAGAGCATACCGGCCGCGACCAAGGCAACCAAGCCGACCAGCTCCACCCAGCCCAGCGCCGCCGCCCCCAAGCCGGCCGAGGGTAAAAAGACCAAGGAGCAAAAGCGCGCCGAGGCCCAGGCCCGCGCCGCGCTCAACAAAAAGCTCAAGGGTGTGCGCAACCAGCTTAAGAAGATCGAGGCGGAGCTCGACAAAAAGCGTGCCCGCTATGACGAGCTTATGGAATTGATGGCAAGCGAAGAGCTTTATGCCGATCAGGACAAGTTCAACGCCGCGCTGGGGGAATATAACGGCCTTAAGCAAGAGCTGCCCAAGCTCGAGGACGAATGGCTCGAGCTTTCCACCCAGATCGAAGAGGAGACCGCGCGTGAACTCTCGTAAGGCCGCTGCCGTGGCGATGAGCATCATTGCCATCGCGTGCCGCATCTGCGGCATCTTTATGAGCGCTATGACCGTGCTGCTGTGCTTTAGCGGCCTGACCGCCAAGCTGCAGATCGTCGGCTTTGTCGTCGAGCTTTCGCGCGCACTGCCGAGTTCCATCGCCGGCTACGGCGTTATCGCATCGCCTTTTGGCGGCGTGTTCCGCTTGGATTACGCCATCGTGGCCGTCATCCTGTTTGTGGCCGACTACCTGCTCACGCGCGCCTCGCGCCGCGTCCGCTAGGGGAGTGCCATGTCCAGCAGCTACTTCATGAACCTGCTCGCCAGCGCCGTCGCCGTCATCGTGGGCATCGTCATTCACGAAAGCGCGCACGCCGCGGCGGCCTGGGCGCTCGGCGACAAGACGGCACGCTCCCGTGGCCGCGTCTCGCTCAACCCGCTCAACCACATCGACCCGTTTGGCACCATCCTCCTGCCGCTGCTTATGCTCGCGGCCGGCGGCCCGGTGTTCGCCTTCGCCAAGCCCGTGCCCGTCTACCTCAACAACCTCAAGCACCCCAAGCGCGACGAGGTCCTGGTGAGCGCGGCCGGCCCCGCATCGAATATCGCACTCGCGTGCCTGGCCGCAGCCTTCATGCACCTGGCCTATGGCAACCTCTACGCCAGCATGTCTTTTGGCGTGGCGTCGCAAATCATGAACTTTGGCGCCGCGTTTATCGTGGTCAACCTATCGCTCGCGTTCTTTAACCTCATTCCGATTCCGCCGCTTGACGGCTCGTCTATCATCGTGCCGTTCCTCAAAGGTAAGGCGCTCACCAACTACTACCACCTTCAGCAATACGCCATGCCCATTCTCATCATCGTGCTGTATCTGCTGCCCATGTGGACCGGCATCGATGTGATCGGCCGCTATTTCGACGTTACCGTGTATCCGCTCGCCGAGTGGCTGCTCAACTTCGCAATCGCCGGCATCTAAGGTAAACTTACAGGTCGACCGCGCAAAACGGTCGCAACATGCACCCAAACCGCGCCGCGAAGGCGCCGTCAAAGGAGGTCGAAGATGTCGTATCGCGTGTCGACGCAGGTCTACAGCGGACCGTTCGACCTGCTGCTGCAGCTGGTAACCCGTCAAAAAGTAGATATCGGCGCCATCTCCATTAGCGAGGTGGCCGAGCAATACCTGGCCGAAGCCGAACGCATCGAGGCACTAGACCTGGACGTGGCGAGCGACTTTTTGTTGGTTGCGGCAACCCTTTTGGACATCAAGGCTGCCTCGCTGGTGCCTCAGGAGGCCCCGAACAAAACCGTCGACGATGACGAGGATGACGAAGACCTCGAGGAGCTCAGCGCGCTCGACGGCGACGCCCTGCGCGAGGTCCTGATTCAGCGCCTGATCGCCTACAAGCAGTTTAAGGGCGCGGCGGCGGCTCTCGGCGCCCGCATGCAGGCCGAAAGCCGCATGCATCCGCGCGTGGCCGGCCCCGACCCCGAGTTCTTGGGCCTTATGCCCGACTACCTTGCCGGCATTACTCTGCGCGGCCTCGCCGTCATCTGTGCCGACCTGGACGGCAAGCGCCAGACCTTCCTGCTGGAGGCCGAGCACGTGGCACCGCATCGCGTGCCGCTCGATCTAACGGTGGCCTCGGTCGACCGCTTTACCATGGCGCACCAAACATGCACCTTCCGCGAGTTGTTGGACGGCGACGCCACCACCGAGCAGCTCGTCGTTACCTTCCTGGCCATGTTGGAGCTTGCCAAGCGAGGCTCGCTCACCCTGAGCCAGGACGAGATCTTTGGAACCATTCAAATCAACCGCGTCGAGGGCGCCGAGGCATACGTGCCCGGCGAGGGCCCCGAACTCACCGAATAGGAGCGGTTACTATGTCAACCCTTTCCACGCTGGAGGCAAACAGCCTCAAAGGCGCCTTGGAGGCGCTGCTGCTGGTGTCGAGCGATCCGGTGAGCGCCCCTGCGCTGGCTGGTGCGCTGGATATCGCCCCCGGCGAGTGCGCATCGCTGCTCGCCGAGCTCAAAGTTGAGTACGAGGAGGCCAACCGGGGCTTTCAGCTGCGCGAGGTCGCCGGTGGCTGGCGCCTGTTTACGCATCCCGCCTATCACGACGTGGTCGAGGCCTACGTGCTGAGCTGGGACACGCAAAAACTGTCGCAGGCGGCACTCGAGACCCTGGCCGTGATCGCCTATCACCAGCCCGTTACGCGCGAGGTGGTCAAGGGCATCCGCGGCGTCAACTCCGACGGCGTCATCGCTTCGCTCGTTGACAAGGGTCTGGTGCGCGAGCTCGGTCGCGACCCCCAGCGCGGGCAGGCCATCATTTACGGCACGACCAACGCCTTCTTGGAGAAGTTCGGTCTGCGCTCCACCCGCGACCTTCCCGATCTAGAGCAGTTTGCCCCCGACGAGCAGTCGCGTCAATTTATCCGCGAGCGCCTGAGCGGCCGCAGTATTCAGTCCACGCTCGAGGAGCAGGCCGAGGACCTGGACGAAGAGCGCGAACTGATCGATACCGATGTTGAGGACGACGCAGATGAAGAGATCCTGACCAGCGGTGATACCTCGGAGGATTTGCATGACGAGGACTAACGAAGCAGAGGAGACGCGCACCTCACGTGCCGCGGGCGCTACGTCGCCCACAGGCGACGCCCAGCCCGTCTACCCGCACACGATGCGCCTGCAGCGCTTTTTGGCGCGCGCGGGCGTGGCGAGCCGCCGTGGGTCGGAGGACCTGATGACCGCCGGCCGCGTGACGGTTAACGGCGAGGTCGCGACCGAGCTGGGCACCAAGGTCGATGTCGACCGCGATCACATTGAGGTCGACGGCATGTCCGTCAAGCTCAACCAGGGCGCCGTGTACCTGATGCTCTACAAGCCGACCGGCTACCTCACCACCATGAGCGACCCGCAGGAGCGCCCCTGTGTGGCGGACCTGGTTCCCCGCGACCGATTTCCGGGCCTGTTCCCGGTGGGTCGCCTGGACCGCGACACAACGGGACTCTTGCTCTTTACCACCGACGGCGACTTGTCGCAGGACCTGCTGCACCCGAGCAAGCACGTCTACAAGACCTACCAGGCACTCGTTGACGGCGAACTGTCCGATCGCGACCTCACGCCGCTGCGCCGTGGCATCGAGCTCGACGACGGCCTATGCCAGCCGGCAATCTGCCGCGTCATCACCGCTCGCGAGGCCGAGGCCGTAGCTCCCCAGGGCGTCAAGCCCGGCACCACCGCCGTGGAGGTCATCATCCGTGAGGGTCGTAAAAACCAGGTCAAGCGCATGCTGAGCAAGATTCATCATCCCGTAATCCGCTTGCATCGCTGCAACTTTGCCGGCCTGGAGCTCGAGGATGTGGCCAAGGGGTCGTGGCGCGAACTCACCGACCGCGAGGTGCAGATCCTCAAGTCCGGCGGCATCCCGCCTAAGAAGGCCAACTCCAAGCGCAACGGCGGCAAGCCCCAGGACACGCCCGCGGCCCACACGCGTCATCACGGCAGCCACGGCTCCGCACCCAAGCGCAACACCTACCGTGAGCGCTACACGGACTAGGCAACCCGCCAAACCGCAGCGCCCGCACATCATACCAGCACGTAAACCACCGAAAGGAAGCATTACATGATCGTCGCCATCGACGGCCCCGCCGGTTCCGGCAAGTCCACCATCGCCAAGGAGATCGCCCGCCAGTTGGGCTTTAACAAGCTCGATACGGGCGCCATGTATCGCGCCGTTACCTTCGCCGCGCTCGACCGCGGCATCGACCTGGATAACGAGGCGGCCATCGACGCCCTCGCCGAGCAGATCGAAATCCGCTTTACCAACAGCACCGGCGAAGACACACGTCTGACCATTGACGGCCAGGACGCCTCGGCTGCCATTCGCACCCCGCAGGTCGACGCCAACGTGTCCAAGGTCTCGGCCTACCCGGGCGTGCGCGCGGCCATGCTCATCCATCAGCGCCGCGCCGCCGAGGACCGCGATATCGTGGCCGAGGGTCGCGACATCGGAACCGTCGTATTCCCCAACGCGCAAGTCAAGGTCTTCCTGACCGCCGACCCGCGCGAGCGCGCCCGTCGGCGCGTGCTGCAGCGCCACCAGAACGATGCGCAACCGCTCACCACGCCACAGCTCGAGGCCGAGGTCGACGAGACCCTCGACGCCCTCAAGCAGCGTGACAAGCTCGACAGCAGCCGCGAGGTCGCGCCGCTCGTGCCTGCCGTGGACGCCGTACATGTCGACTCCACCGCCCACACCATCGACGAGGTCGTCCGCATTATCGAGGACCTCATCAACCAAAGGAGGTAGCCCATGCGCCTGTTTAAGCAGACGCCCGAGGACTATTACAACGCCCCGTATGCCGAGTTTCCCGCACTCATCCGCGGCACCGTCTTCGTGGTCATGGCAATCCTTTGGGCTTTCTCCAAGCTCATGTGGCGCTGGAAGGTAGAGGACGCCGATCTGCTGTTTGAGCGCCAGGAAGGCCGCGGCAGCGTGGTCATCTGCAACCACACCTCGATGGCCGAGCTCCTGGCTGTAGAGACGGCGCTGTTCTTTGGCGGCCGCCGCATTCGCCCCATTTTTAAGTCCGAATTTGCCAAGAGTAAGATCGTACGCTGGGCCTTTAGCCGCGTAGGCGGCATTCCCGTCGAGCGCGGCACCGCCGACATGAAGTGTCTGCGTGCCGCCCAGCATGCGCTGCAGCGCGGCGAGGACGTCCTGATCTTCCCCGAGGGCACGCGCATCCGCTCGCGCGAGATCAAACCCGAAGTCCACGGCGGTTTTGCGCTCATTGCCCAGATGGGCAAGGCACCCGTGAACCCGCTCGCCATCTGCGGATGGTCCGATATTACACCTGCGGGCAAAAAGATCATGCGTCCCAAGAAGTGCTGGATCCGCGCCGGCAAGGCCGTCTCGCTTTCCGACGCGCCGGCCGGGCTTAAGCGCACGGAGCGCTTGGCCTGGTTTGAGTCCGAGGCCATGAACCGCGTCTACGCTATGCGAGACGAGCTGTGCGCCGAGCATCCGGGCAGGTTCTAACCATGGACGAGAACGTTATGGGCACCGCCGCGACTGCATCCGACCAGGACGGCGCGACCATCATCGAGATCGCAGCCCACGCCGGCACCTGCTACGGAGTGCAGCGCGCGCTCGACATGGCGCTGGCCGCCGCGCCGCAGGCAGGGGGGAGCACTCAGGTCCACACCCTGGGCCCACTCATCCATAACCCCATCGTGGTGCGCGAGCTTGCCGAGGCTGGCATTGGCTTAGCCGAGACCCTGGACGACGCAGCGTCGGGCACCGTAATCATTCGCGCCCACGGTGTGGTGCCGCAGGTGATCGATGCGGCTCACGATCGCGGTCTTACCGTGGTCGACGCCACCTGCCCCTACGTGAAAAAGGTCCACGTGGCGACGGAGCGCCTGGTACGCGAGGGCTACCACGTGGTAGTCGTGGGCGAGCCGGGCCATCCCGAGGTTGAGGGTATCCTGGGCCACGCCGGCGATGACGCACAGGTCGTAAGCAGCGCTGCCGATGCGGACGCGCTGCCGCTCAAGGGCAAGGTGGGCCTCGTTGTGCAGACCACCCAGACCGCGCAGAACCTCGCCGAGGTCGTGGCTGCTATCACGCCGCGCGTGCAGGAGCTGCGTGTGATCAACACGATCTGCGCCGCCACGAGCGAGCGACAGCAGGCCGCCGCCGCACTTGCCAACCGCAGCGACTGCATGGTCGTCGTGGGCGGCAAAAACTCCGGCAATACCCGCCGTCTGGCGCAGATCTGTGCGGGCGCCTGCGAGCGCACGCATCATATCGAGGAGGCAAGTGAGCTCGAGGCCGCATGGTTTGCTAACGCACGCCACATCGGCATCACCGCCGGCGCTTCCACTCCGCAAGAACACATCGAACGCGCCGTCGAGCGCATCAAGGAGCTTTGCCGCTAATCATGGACCAGACCGTACCCGCATACGCCGCCGAGGTGGCCGATTACGGGCGCAGCCGCGACCCCGAGCCGGGTGAGGGCGCGCTCGTTAAAAACGTGCGTCCCGAATCGCCCGCATGGGATGTGGGTATCGAGCCGGGTATGCGCGTGCTCACGGTCAACGGCGAGCAGCTGACCGATATGATCGTGTGGCTCTGGGAGGCAGACGACGACACCGTCGAGCTGGAGGTTTTCGACCCGCGTGACAACAGCGTTACCCCCGTCGAGCTCGACCGCTTCCCGGGAGAGGACTGGGGCCTTGAGTTCGATGGCCCCATCTTCGACGGCATGCGCACCTGCGTGAACGCCTGCGTGTTCTGCTTTATGACCATGCTGCCCAAGGGCGGTCGCTCCACGCTCTACATCCGCGACGACGACTACCGCCTGAGCTTTTTGCAGGGCAACTTCGTCACGCTCACGAACCTCACCGACGAAGATGTTCAAAACGTCATCCAACGCAACATGAGCCCCATGAACGTGTCGGTCCATGCCGTAAGCCCCGACGTCCGCCGCCGCATGATGGGCCGCAACGCCCAGCGCGGCATGGACGTACTCGAGGCCATCATGGCCGCCGGCATCGAGATTCACGCGCAGATTGTGCTATGTCCCGGCATGAACGACGGCGAGGAGCTGCAAAAGACCCTGCGCTTTTGCGAGGAGCACGAGCAGATCACGAGCCTGGGCATCGTGCCGCTGGGCTTTACCAAGCACCAGAATCGCTTTACCTGGTCATACAGCGACAAACCCGAGCTCGCGCGCGAGACCATCGCCATGATCCGGCCCTACCAGGACCGCGCTTTCGAACGCTTTGGCCGCCACACCTTTCAGATGAGCGACGAGTTCTATCTGGACGCCGGCATCGATCCTCCCGAGGCGGACTTTTACGACGGCTATCCGCAGTACTACGACGGCATCGGCATGATCCGCTCGTATCTGGACGAGACCGACGACGTGCTTGCCGCCGACACCGAGCGTCTGGCCTGCGTCCGCGCTGGCATCGCCGAGCGCAACCAGCGCCTCCTGTGCCTCTCGGGCGCCAGCGCGCGCGATACGGTGGCGCGCTTTGTGGAGTCGCCACATGGCCTCGACGGCACCGTCACGGCCATCAAAAACCGCTACTTTGGCGGCAACGTGGACGTGACCGGTCTCATCGTCGCCTGCGACATTCTGGAGCAGCTGCCGCAGGACCTCTCGGGGGTTATGCTCTTTGTGCCTAAGCTCATGTTCAACGCTGACGGCATGACGCTTGACGAGTATCATCGTGACGATTTACTTGCAAGCCTTACCAGTCGCGGCGCCGAGGTTCATGTGGTGTCGACCATGCCACATGAGCTGCTCGATACCCTGGAGCATATCCTTGGCATTGTGCCTGCCGACTCTACTAATTCCACTGACCCTACCCATTAAAGGAGTGCAGATGAAACCTATCGTCGCCGTCGTCGGACGCCCCAACGTTGGCAAGTCCACGCTCGTCAACCGCCTGGCCCAGACCTCGGACGCCATCGTCCATGAGTCCCGCGGCGTCACGCGCGACCGCTCATACCACACGGCTGATTGGAACGGCCGCGAGTTCACCATCGTCGACACGGGCGGCATCGAGCCGCTCAAGAGCGATGACGTCTTTGCCACGTCCATCCGCGACCAGGCCCTCGCCGCCGCCGAGGAAGCCGCCGTCATCCTATTTGTGGTCGACGGCCGCACCGGCGTCACCGAGGAGGACGAGTCGGTCGCCCGCATGCTCAAGCGCTGCGACAAGCCGGTCTTTCTGCTGGTGAACAAGCTCGACAACCCCGATCGCGAGAACGACAGCATCTGGGAGTTCTATTCGCTCGGCATCGGTGAGCCCACGCCGCTCTCGGCCCTGCACGGCCACGGCACGGGCGACCTGCTCGACGACATCGTAGCCCTGTTGCCCGAGGAGGAGGACGAGGTCGCCGACGCGTTCCCTGACGCGCTGAACGTCGCCATCATCGGCCGCCCCAACGCCGGTAAGTCCTCGCTGTTCAACCGCATCCTGGGCGCCGACCGCTCCATCGTGTCCAACATCGCCGGCACCACGCGCGATGCTATCGACACCGTCGTCGAGCGCAACGGCAAGCACTACCGCATGGTCGACACCGCGGGCATTCGCAAGAAGAGCACCGTGTACGAGAACATCGAGTACTACTCCATGGTCCGCGGCCTGCGCGCCATCGACCGCGCCGACGTGGCGCTGCTCGTCGTCGACGCCTCCGTGGGCGTCACCGAGCAGGACCAGAAGGTCATGGGCTTGGCCATCGAGCGCGGCTGCGCCATCGTGGTGCTGCTCAACAAGTGGGACCTTCTCGACGACGACCGCAAGCGCGAGGCCTGCATGGAGACCGTCGACCGCCGTCTGGGCGTCATGGCTCCCTGGGCCCAGTACCTGCGCATCTCTGCCCTGACCGGTCGCAGCGTCGAGAAGATCTGGGCGATGGTCGACGCCGCCGAGAAGACGCGCTCGCAAAAGATCAGCACCTCGCGCCTCAATACGTTCCTCACCGACCTGCGCGAGTTTGGCCACACCGTGGTGGACGGCAAGCGTCGCCTACGCATGCACTACGTGACCCAGACGGGCGTCAACCCGCCGACGTTTACGTTCTTCGTCAACCACAGCGACCTGGTCAACGACACCTACCAGCGCTACGTTGAGAACCGCATGCGCTCGACCTTCGATTTTTCCGGCACGCCCATTCGACTCTTCTTTAGGAAGAAGGAGCAAAAGGATGCATAATCCGATTCTGCTGACCGCCATCTGCGCCGTGGTCTCGTTCTTTATCGGAGCGATTCCGTTTGGCCTGATCCTGGGCCGTGTGTTCAACCACACCGACATTCGCAAAGCGGGCTCCGGCAACATCGGCACCACCAACGCCCTGCGCGTAGCCGGCCCCAAGGTGGCCGCGCTCACGCTGCTCCTCGACTGCCTTAAGGGCGCCATCTGCGTTCTTATCGCCCGTCCGCTCATCGCGAGCGTGGGCTATGGCTTCCCCGTGAGCATCATGGAGCCCGGAGCCCCCGGCGATTGGATGCTCGGCGTCATTTGCCTGGCAGCCGTGTGGGGCCACATCTTCTCGCCCTACCTCAACTTCCACGGCGGCAAGGGTATCGCCGTGGGCTTGGGCGTCATCCTCGCCTGGTACTGGCCCATTGGGCTTTCGCTGCTGGGTATGTTTATCGTGGCCGTCGCCATCACCAAGTTTGTGTCGGTGGGCTCGCTTGCCGCCGCCATCGGTCTTCCCATCGCTGCCTGCGCGGTCTTTCCGTACAGCAGCCTGGGCCTCAAGTTTTGCATGGCGATGATCGGCATCACCGTGGTGTGGGCCCATCGCGCGAACATCAAAAAGCTCATGGCGGGTAAGGAGTCCAAGCTCTCGTTTACCAAGCGCGTCACCGAGCCCGACGATAAGTAGGAGAGAGTCATGAATGTTGCGCTGATTGGCTCCGGCTCCTGGGGAACCGCCGTCGCCGGCCTTGCCGCCGCTCGAGCCGAGCGCGTGACCATGTGGGCCCATAGCGAGCAGACGGCCGCCGGCATTAATGGCGAGCGCCGCAATCCCCGGTATCTGGTGGGCTACGAGCTGCCCGACAACATTGTCGCCACCACGGACCTGTCGCAGGCGCTCGACGGCGCCGATGCCATTATCTTCGCCGTGCCCTCCACGCACCTACGCAGCGTATGCCATCAGGCGGCACCCCGTATCGCCACCGACACCCCGGTGCTCTGCCTCACCAAGGGTATTGAGCCCGAGTCCGGCCTGCTCATGAGCGAGGTCATTGCCAGCGAGATCGGCAACGATGCGCGCGTGGCGGCACTCTCGGGCCCCAACCATGCCGAGGAGATCTGCCGCGGCGGACTTTCTGCCGCCGTCATCGCCAGCAAAGATCCGCAGGTAGGGGAGACCTTTAAGGACCTGCTCCTATCCACGGCCTTCCGCATCTACCTGTCGCAGGACATGACCGGCGTCGAGGTTTGCGGCGCCATGAAAAACGTCATCGCCATCGTGTGCGGCATTTCCGCCGGCTCCGGCGCGGGCGACAACACGCTCGCCCTCATCATGACGCGCGGTCTGGCCGAGATCAGCCGACTGGTGCATGCCCGCGGCGGGCAGGCCATGACTTGCATGGGTCTTGCCGGCATGGGCGACCTCATCGCCACCTGTACCTCGGAGCATTCGCGCAACCGCACCTTTGGCTACGAATTTGCCCACGGCGTGTCGCTCGACGAGTACCAGGCACGCACGCACATGGTGGTCGAGGGCGCCGTTGCGGCCCACAGCGTCAGCGAGCTCGCCCGTTCACTGGGCGTAGACATTCCGCTCACCTTTGCCGTGGAGCAAACGCTCTACAACGGTGTTACTTTGGATAGGGCGCTCGAAATTCTCACCGACCGTGTCCCATCGCAAGAGTTCTACGGACTCACCGACTAGCGCAGAAAGGCTACTACCATGGGTTCCATCAAAATCGCTCCGTCCGTCCTCTCGGCCGATATGGCCAACCTCAAGGGCGACCTCGACAAGATCGCCGGTGCCGACTTTGTGCACTTCGACGTGATGGACGGTCACTTTACCGGCAACCTCACCTTTGGCGTTGACATCCTCAAGGCCGTCAAGCGCTCCACCGACGTGCCGGTCGACGCGCACCTCATGGTGTCGAACCCCGACGAGACCGTCGATTGGTACGCCGACGCCGGCGCCGATATGATCACCGTTCACTACGAGGCCTCCACGCACCTGCACCGCACGCTCACGCACCTGCAGCAGCGCGGCGTCAAGGCCGGCGTGGTGCTCAACCCCGCAACGCCCGTCTGCGTGCTCGAGAGCATCATCGAGGTCGTCGATATCGTGCTGCTGATGAGTGTAAACCCGGGCTTTGGCGGCCAGAGCTTTATCCCGGGTACCATTGCTAAACTGCACGAGCTCAAAGCCATGTGCGAGCGCCACGGCGTGTCGCCCGTGATCGAGGTCGACGGCGGCATCTCTTCCAAAAACATCGCCGAGGTCGTCAAGGCCGGCGCAAATGTCCTGGTGGCCGGCTCCGCCGTATTTAAGTCCGAAGATCCCGCTGCCGAGGTTGCGCTGCTGCAGAAGCTGGGCAACGAGGCCGCACAGGAGGCATAAACCCTTATGACCGCAGGTCAAAACCGCATACCCGTGAATCTTGACTATGCCGCCTCGACGCCCATGCGCGCCGAGGCGCTCCTTGCGCAGCGCGAGTACGACGACAGCGAGCTTGCCGGCGTCAACCCCAACTCGCTACATTCGCTCGGCCGCAAGGCCGCTGCGCGCCTAGAAGTGGCGCGTCGCGAGATTGCCCGCAGCTTTGGCGCGCGCGTCCGCCCGTCCGAGATTATCTTGACCAACGGCGGTACCGAGGCAAACCAGCTGGCGCTCCTCGGTCTTGCCGAAGGCGCTCGCCAGCGCGATCGTAAGCGCGATCGTGTAATCGTTTCGGCCATCGAGCACGATTCGATTCTGGATAACCTGCCGCTGCTGCGTGCAGCCGGCTTTACCGTCGATCTGGTGCAGCCCTGCCGTGCGGGCTACATCGAGACCGCCGCGCTGAGCGACTTGCTCGGCGACGACGTCGCGCTCGTGAGCATCATGGCCGCCAACAACGAGACCGGCGTGGTGCAGCCCATCCGCGAGCTGGCCGCCGCGGCGCATACCGTGGGCGCCCTGTTCCACACCGATGCCATCCAGGGCTACTTACATATTCCGCTCGATGTCACCGAGCTGGGCGTCGATGCTATGACCGTTGCCGCACATAAGATCGGCGGCCCTGTGGCATCCGGCGCGCTCTACCTTAAGAACCGCACGCCGCTGCGCCCCCGCATCTTTGGCGGTGGACAGGAAGCCGGACGACGTGCCGGCACGCAGGACCTGCGCACGCAGCTCGCCTTTGCCGCTGCCGCCCGCACGCTGAAGCCCCATGTGGCCGAGGAGCGCGAGAAGCTGCAAGCCCTTTCCGACAAGCTCTACGCCACGCTTACGGCCCATCCGCGCATTCACGCCACGATGTGCGACTATGCGCATGCCGACCGTCTGCCCGGCATAGTATCGATCTACATTGACGGCATGGACTCCGAGGAGCTCATCATCAAGCTGGACGCCGCCGGCTTTGAGGTGTCGGCAGGCTCGGCATGCTCGAGCGGCAGTATGGACCCGAGCCACGTGCTCAGCGCCATGGGCATTGGTCGCGAGCAGGCATTGGGGTCGCTGCGCATCTCGTTTGATGACCGCGTGAACCCTGCCGATCTGGACGATTTTGCCCAGACGCTCCTCTCGATCGTAGGCGCCGCATGATCGTCTCCGAGCTTGAACGTGCGCTGCTGGCGCGCTACCCCAAGGCAGACGCCGAGTGCTGGGATCATGTTGGGCTATCCGTGGGAGATCCCACTGCAGAGATCACCGGTGTTGCCTGTGCACTCGACGCGACCGAGGCCAACGTGCACCGCGCTCTCGAGGCCGGCGCCAACGTGCTGCTGACGCATCATCCCATCTATATCAAGGCGCCCGAGGCATTTTGCCCGCCCAGCGCGACTCGTCCCCAGTGCAGTGCGGCGCTCTACGAGGCTGCCCGCTGCGGGGTGAGTATCATCTCGCTCCACACCAATCTGGACCGCTCGCATGAGGCTCGCGTTTGCCTGAGTGAGTTGCTGGGCGCTGAGCCCATGAGCTCGCTGGAGCACATTGACGAGCCCGAGGCCTGCGGCCTGGGCGCGTTAGCAACGCTCAACGAACCGTGCACGCTGCGCGACCTTGCCACGCGCGCTGCCATGGCCTATGGCAGCGACCCCCGTGTGTGGGGCGATGCCGAGCACCCGTGCCGCACCATCGCCATTTTGGGCGGCTCCTTGGGCGACTTTGGAGAGCTCGCCATTGCCGCCGGTGCGGATGTTGTCGTGACGGGCGAGGCGGGCTACCACGTGGCGCAAGACCTTGCGTTGCGCGGACTGCCGGTGATCTTGCTCGGCCATGACCGCTCCGAGGAGCCGTTCGTTGATATATTGATGAACTCTGCAGTTGACGCCGGGGTCGACCCCCGTCATGCGATTAAAATACTGAACCCTTGCCAATGGTGGACTGTGACAAAAGGAGAGAACTTATGAGCGCCGGCGCTACGCTACTCAAGCTGCAACAGATCGATTTGGAACTCGCCCGCAACAAGAGCGAACTTGCCAATATGCCGGAGCTCAAGGAGCTCGCTTCCAAGCGTAAGACCTATGTGAAGCTCAAGTCCGAGATGACCAAGCTCTACGCCCAGCGCAAGGATCTGGATATCGAGCTCGACGACCTCAACACCACCGAGATCCAGACCAACAACGCCATCGAGGCCGCCAAGAAGCGCCACGTTGACGGCTCTGATTACCGCGAGGTGCAGGACCTGGAGAATGAGCTCGCCACCCTGGCCAAGCGTCTGGACAAGATCGAGCACACCCGCAAGGACGTCGTCGTCGCCCACAAGGAAGCGCTCGACCGCGAGGCTCGCGCGCAGGCCATCATCGCCAAGTTCGAGGAGGGTGTGAAGGCCGATACCAAGGCCGCCCGCGCCAAGGCAGCCGACCTCCAGGCCCAGATTGATGCCGCCACCAAGGAGCGCACCGCACTGGCCGCTACGCTTCCGACTGACGTGCTCACCGATTACGAGCGCCTGCTCAAGCAGTTCCGCGGCCTGGCCGTCGAGACCATCAAGGGCAACATCCCCACGGTCTGCCACACCGCGCTGCAGGCGTCGTCCATGAGCGACCTCAACCACGACGGTAGTGAGATTACGCACTGCCCGTACTGCCACCGCCTGCTCGTGCTCCCCAGCAAGGAAGCCTAACGATGACGGCGGCATCCAACAATTCAATGCAACTTGAGGGAAAAACGATCCTGCTGGGCATTACCGGCGGGATCGCCGCCTATAAGTCGTGCAATATCGTGCGCCTGCTGCAAAAGCGCGGCGCGCGCGTCAAGGTCGTTATGAGCGAGCATGCCACGGAGTTTGTGGGCCCGCTCACCTTCCGTGCGCTCACCAACGAGCCGGTCGCCGTGGGCCTGTTCGACGACCCCTCCGACCCCATCCACCACATTTCGCTGGCGCAGGAGCCCGATCTGGTGGTCGTGGCGCCCGCGACGGCCAATATCATCGCCAAGATGGCAAACGGTATCGCCGACGACCTCATCTCCACCACGCTGCTTGCCACACCGCGACCCATCGTGGTCGCACCCGCCATGAACAACGGTATGTGGAAGGCGCCGGCGACGCAGGCCAATATGGCCACGCTGCGCGACCGTGGCGTTCATGTAGTGGGACCCGGCAGCGGCTACCTTGCCTGCGGCGACGTGGACACGGGACGCATGAGCGAGCCCGAGGACATCGTCGAGGCCGTCTGCGAGGTGCTCAACCCCGTCCCGCAAGACCTGGCGGGCAAGCGCGTCGTGATTACCGCCGGCCCCACGCACGAGCCGATTGACCCTGTGCGCTTCATTGGCAACCGGTCGTCGGGCAAGATGGGCATCGCCCTGGCGGGGGAGGCTGCTCGCCGCGGCGCTGCGGTCACGCTTGTGCTGGGACCGACATCGCTCGACGTGGGCCGCGGCGTGGATTGCGTGCGCGTGCAGACCGCAGCAGAGATGCTGCAGGCGGCTCTGAGCGCCTTTCAGACGGCCGATGCGGCCATTTGCGCGGCCGCCGTCGCCGACTACACGCCTGCCGCCCCTGCGGATCACAAACTCAAAAAGGCCAACGAGCGCCTGGACCGAATTGAGCTCGTCGAGACCGTTGACATCTTGGCCGAGCTCTCACGCCAAAAGGGCGATCGCCGCGTGATTGGCTTTGCGGCCGAGACCGATAACGTCGTCGAGTACGCCGAGCGTAAATTGACCCGCAAAGGCTGCGATGCCATTATCGCCAACGATGTCTCGCGCGCTGATTCGGGCTTTGGGACCGACACCAACAAGGCCTGGATTGTGAGCGCAACGGGCACGCAAGAACTTCCCGTACTAACAAAACCCCAGCTTGCAGATACAATTTTGGACTTGCTTCAAAATATTTAAAAAAGTTCTTGCACAAGGGCAAAGTTTCGGGTTAATATACTCCCTGTTGCGAGCGAGAGCAGAGCAACAAACAAAAGCTTCGGGACGTGGCGCAGCTTGGTAGCGCACTTGACTGGGGGTCAAGGGGTCGCTGGTTCGAATCCAGTCGTCCCGACCAGAAGTTTGCAGGTCAGGCACCTAGTGCCTGACCTTTTTTGTTTTAAGCAATTGCTTAATTTTGATTAAGCAACGGGGTGCCAAAAATCTACCTGCGCGATAATCGCTTTGTGCGGTTACTTGCGTGTTTTGCACGCGCTTGAGCCGATTTATTAGCGCGATATGATTCTACATACGCGCAGCAGGTACACGCCGAGAATTGGCGGCATTTATCGCGGCGATTTACGCCAATATAGCGACTGTAACGTACAAGCGTGTCACTGTATTTACTCCAGTAGTTCACTTGATCGGTGGACAAGTGGGCTGTTGCAACGAAACGCCAAGCAGGATGGGCTCCATACGAAGGAGCCGCAGAGATAATGGCGGGGGAGGGCGGCAGGCGCTCTGAGAGCCGCTGTACGACCCCATTTCTACTCAAACCGATAACTATGCTTCAAGACGAGAATCGTTCGTTTGGTTGCCAAATGAAAAGCCCGCGCAGAATCGCACGGGCTTTTCATTGGTTGCAGATGAGGCTAAAAGCAGAAGGCGGGGAACACGCAGTAGATGTTCGTCGCGCTGTAGTAGTCATAGCTGCCGTTGCTGTGGACACAGCGGAAAGACGCGGAGTTGCTCGGATGCACGGAGCGAGTCCAGTGATAGCTGCTCGACGAAGCACTGGAATAGTTCGACGTTGTCACGCCCTTGGATTTGTAGTACTCGTACTGGGCGCCGTCAGACTGGAGGTCACCGTAGACTTCAATCATCGAGAGCAGGAAGACCTTGTCAGTCGTGGCCGAGGGGGTGCCTGCCTTGCCGTCGCCCAGGTTGTCGGTCATCTTCGTGACGGACTTCACCTTGGACTGGAGTTCGCAAGGCAAAAGCGACCAGAGGTCGCCGGTATTGAGGAGGCCGCGGAGTTCGGACTTCTCCCAGCCGCCGGCGTGCGTGTTCGTGGCGTTTATTCTCTGTAGGGCCAGGGCATTGTTGGTCGCCTCGAACGTAAGCCCCGCCTTGCCTGAGCCATCAGCAAAAATTAAGATAATACCGTGTATGACCAATATGAACTTGAGCATATTCCGTCCGTATTCATACTGGATGATCAAGGAAACATCATCGGCTTATCCGAAGGAGAGGAAGAACCTCTTGCCTTATTAAAGAAATACGCCGAATACAACGGATATAAAGCGGAAGGAGGCGACATCGAGTAACTATCAAAGGCCAGATTAAGGAGCCAGCCATGAAGAAATGCCTGCCCTCCATCGTCTCAGCAGCTCTTTGCCTCTCACTTGTCATGACACCATTTGTGCCCGTTGCGGCAGCCTATGCCGACGAGGGATCTCCCGCCGAGAGCAGCGAGATCTACGTCGGAGACAACTACGACGAAAATTACGATATATCCCTTTTGAGCGCGGACGCTGCA
Source organism: uncultured Collinsella sp. (assembly GCA_902465105.1). Taxonomy (GTDB): domain Bacteria; phylum Actinomycetota; class Coriobacteriia; order Coriobacteriales; family Coriobacteriaceae; genus Collinsella. The sequence goes on along the minus strand of CABQLM010000006.1, from coordinate 1,403 downwards.
CGGATTCATATTCCAAGGCGTGGTGCGATTCTCACGGATCTGCAAATAACCGCCCCGTCCCTCACAAGGTCAAGCTGAACGCGAAGGAGGAGGCTTGCCTGCGCGATCCCTACCTTGCTGGCACCGCTGAAGTTATCGCCGGTCTCGTGACAACCGGTCCTAGCGGCGGCTTTTTTGCAACCGCAATGACATCGTACCGACTTTTCATTTGCATGTTCTGAAAGGAAGTTGCCATGTTGTCGCAAAATCAATCGAGATACTTGACCACAATCGGCTTTGCTCTGCTTGCATTACTCTTTGCTAGCGACCTTTTGCTGAAACCGCCCAAGGAACTCGTTTCGCTTGCCATAGACTGTATTTCCGCCCTTTACTTTACGGCAACCCTATTCGTCGGACTAAAGGAGAGGAAAAAAGGCGTAGTCGTTGCATCTGCCGTAGGCGTGATCATAACCATTGCCTCATTCTTTATCTGACACATTGGTGATCTAGGGGCGATATCGTAGGAATACGACCGGGAGAGCCGGGACCAGATTGCCCGGGTTGCCCGGTCGGCTCGCGCGACGGCGCGGCGGTTCCACAGAAAGATCTCCGGACTTCACGCCGTTTCTGATCGCATTGTAGACAGCCATCTCGTCTTCGCAGTCGGCGAGCACGCGGTGTGCGTCGTCGTTTTGGATGTCCAGTAAATCTCGAAGGTCCTCCATGCACCAGCGCCCGAGATCTGGCCATGCGCGTTGCGCGAGCTGATAAGTGTCGATTGCGATGTTGTAGTTAATGTCCAGGCCAAAGCCGTCCCAGGCAGAACGGCTTTGTTTCCTTGATTATCAACTTCATCCGGACACTTCCCGCATTCATCCGTGTGTGTACGGATGAATGCGGGGTTCAATACCCCGGCGGCCTGATCGGCAGACCGCCGGGAACTCTCACTCCTCGATAAAAGCCGGCACTCGGTTAGTCCTGCGCATCTTGAAATCGCCAGTCTCGTGGGAGACGTAGAGAATGCCGTCCATCCCATCTCGCGATGCATATGAAAGGTGAACAGAACCGCAATCCGCTCCATCATTGTCGAGAAGATCGAACGAATTCGGGTCGCTCGTTGCGGCCAAACGACCACTCAGACAAGAGCCGTCGTCATTACAGATTTGCCATTCCATGTCTTCGCCTGCAAGAATCGCCATAGACGGCCTGGTCGCGCCATCGTTGACATACATCCCGTCTATGCCAAACCCATTTTCAGCGCCATCGATGAACGACTGCTCGGACCTATACCTCGCAAATGATGCACATAGCACCATTGCAAGACAAAGTACAAAGCCAACAATCGCTATCTTTGCATAGCTCTTGCCTATCATGTCATTCACCTCCTTCGTATGTATCGAGGTATTCCTGCTTGAGCGTCTGCG
>CABQLM010000005.1 GCA_902465105.1 uncultured Collinsella sp. | reverse complement strand
GCCGTCGGCGAGCAGCGCCGCGCCGCCGATCATAGCGGGGAGAATCAGCCACGGTGCCACCTTGCGCACGAGACTGAACAGGGCGAAGATGCCGCCTTCGTTGTGGTTATCGGCCTTCATAGCGATTACCACGTACTTGACCGTGGTCACGAGCGTCATGGTCCAGATGACGAGGGAAAGCGCGCCCAGAATCATGTCCTCGCTGACGGTGCCGATGCCGCCGTTGTTGGCGACGATTGATTTCATGGTGTACATAGGGCTCGTGCCGATGTCGCCATAGACGACGCCGAGCGTTACGAGCAGCATGCCAGCGGAGAGGGGAATGGCTCCGTGTCCGCCTTGACTACGCTGGTCTTGGAGGCTTGCCTCCAGCTTGTTGTGTGCCACGTGGACTCCCTTGGACATCTGGCCTCTGCCACGAGCAGTAGACCTTTATGCCATCTTTATACATATAAGAGCAGTTTGGCACATCGGGTTATTTTAGACAATAATCCCCAGCTGGGGATTATTCACGTACGCAGGTAGCATTTCAAAGCAGCGGCATATCCGCTGAATGGCTTGCTGCAATGTGATAATTGCGGACGCGCCCCCGCTTCGAAACTGAAGAGGGGCTGTTAGGCACTTGCCGCCTGGGCGACGCCGGCCTTAGCGTTTGCGCGTTTACCGGCGAGTTCGCAAAAAATCGCGCCGCCGATGATAAGTGCGGCGCCCATCAGGCGGACCGGTGTTATGGCTTCGCCTAAAAGGACGGCGGAGAACACGACGGCCGAAAGCGGCTCGAGGTAGCCGACGACCGCGACGGTCTGGACGGACAGCTTGGCGACGGCACTAAAGTAGAGCAGGCAACCGATGCCGGTGTTGACGACGCCGAGCATGACGACGGCGCGCCAATCAATACTGGCGGCGACGCCGGCGGACAGGAATGAGGGAGTGCCCTGCGTGATGAGCGTGAGGACCAGCGCGGTCACAAAGGCAGCGCTCACCTGGAGCGCGGAGTTCTCGAGGCCTTCGATGTGTGGCGCACCCTTGCTAGCGATGACCATCAGCGCATAGCAAAATGCCGAGGCGATGCCGCAGGCGATACCCGCAATGGGCATATTGCCGCCTAGACCTTGCGCTGCAATGAGAAAAGCACCGCAAGCAACGGCGATAAACCCGGCGATTTTGCCGCCGGTCAATTTTTCGCCAAAGATGAGCGGGGAGAGCGCCATGACAATGATGGGGCCGCAGTAGTACAGCAGTGAGGATACGCCGACGCCGATCGTCTGGTAGGCGCGGAACAGAAAAATCCAGCTGGCGCCCAGCGCGGCTCCCGAGAGGAGGAGGGCTGCGGCTTCGCGGGGGCGAGATGGCGCCTGCAGTTTATGGCGTTGGGTGATGGCGAGGATAGTGACAAGCGAGAGGGCGCCCAAAAACGTGCGCAGTAGCACGATATCGGAGCTCGGCAGCGCGATGGCAGCGGCGATGATGCCGTTGGAGCCAAACAATAGCAATGCTGCTAAGTACGTAAGCAGTCCGTTGTTCATGCGCTGACATCCCCTCTATATCCGAGCATGTTCACTATGGGTGAACTGGCTTTAGAAGAAAAGCGAATATAATGCATAGATAACATGACAAAAACTCATGCAAAGGTGGAGGGGTGCCGTGGAAACGAATATTCAAAAGATGCAGGTGCTGCTCGAGACCGTGCGCGCCGGCAGTTTTACGCGCGCCGCCGAGCGCCTGAGCTATTCGCAGTCGGGCGTGAGTCGTATGGTGGCCGATCTTGAGGCCGATTGGGGCTTCAAGGTGCTCGACCGCAGTCGAGAGGGCGTGGCTCTTTCTGCCGACGGGCGGCAGGTCATGCCGGCTGTCGAGGCACTCTGCGAGGAATTCACTTGCTTGCAGCGACGGGTGGATGAGATGCGTGGACTCATGCGCGGCAAAATCTGCATCGGTACGTTTTCGAGCGTGGCGACCCACGTGCTGCCGCCGGTGATCGCGCGCTTTCGCGCCAATCACCCGGACGTCGATTATGAGTTGCTGATGGGCGATTACTCAGAGATTGAACAATGGGTGGCTGAGGGCCGTTGTGACCTGGGATTTATCCCGCGTGAGCCACGAGAAAACGGCATGACGTCGCGGTCTTTGGTGCGCGACGAGTTGATGGCGGTAGTGCCGGCAGATTCTTTGCTTGCCACGGCGGAGGTCGTCTCTCTTGCCGATTTGGCTAACGAGCAGTTTATTCTGCTAGAACGCGGGACCGATGACGAGATTACGCCGCTGTTCCGTCGGGCGGGGCTGGCAGTGCGCTCAAAACTGTCAACTTGGGATGACTATGCGATTATGGCCATGGTCGAGGACAGCTTGGGTGTGAGCATTCTTCCCGCGCTCATCTTGCGCCGCTGTCAGTTCGATGTTGCCGTGCGTCCGCTCGAGGGGCATCCCCATCGGCAGATCAATGCGATATATCGCACGGCTGACGTTTCGCTTGCCGCCGCCCGTTTTCTCGAATACCTCTAAACGTGTGCACGTCATTGTCCGCTTTGGGCAAATCTCGGAGTTCGGTACGTTTTCTTATGAAATTGAACTTTCGAATGAGGTGCCGCGTTATACTGCTGCCTAAATTGAACCTTGGTTCAATTCGTGTTCTATAAATTGAACTTTGCCAGCAAGGAGGTTCCTGTGGCCCAAGAGACGTTTAGCGATCGCCTGCGACAGACTATGTCCGATCGCGACGTTCGCCAGTCGGACGTAATCCGCGCATCGGAGATGCTCGGCAAAAAACTCGGCAAGAGTCAGATGAGCCAATATGTGAGCGGCAAGACGATTCCGCGGCGCGATGTGGCAGAGCTGCTCGCCCGCATTTTGGAGGTCGATGTTACCTGGCTGCTCGCCGGTGACGCCGACCAAGGTGAGACCCCTCCGTCCCGTAAAGTTGCCAAGCCAGAACCCAGTCCCACGGCTCAAATCACAAGGAGCACCACCATGCGTACTTTTTCTAAATCCACCAAACTCGAGAATGTCCTGTATGACGTGCGCGGTCCCGTCGTCGACGAGGCCGCCCGCATGGAGGACGAGGGCGAGCGCATTCTCAAGCTCAACATCGGTAATCCGGCACCCTTTGGTTTCCGCACGCCCGATGAGGTCATTAAGGACATGCGCCAGCAGCTGCCCGACTGCGAAGGCTATTCCAACTCGCGCGGCCTGTTCTCTGCGCGTAAGGCGATTATGCAGTACTCGCAGATCAAGGGCCTGCCCAATGTTCAGATGGAGCACATCTACACGGGCAACGGCGTGTCCGAACTCATTCAGCTTTCGATGAACGCGCTGCTCGACAATGGCGACGAGATTCTGATCCCCAGCCCCGACTATCCGCTCTGGACGGCGTGCGCAACCCTTGCCGGCGGTCATCCCGTACATTATCTGTGCGATGAGCAGGCGGATTGGTATCCCGACCTGGAGGATATGGAGTCCAAGATCACGAGTGCGACCAAGGCCCTCGTCATCATCAACCCCAACAACCCCACGGGCTCCGTTTACCCGCGTGAGGTGCTCGATGGCATCGTCGAGATTGCGCGCAGGCACCAGCTCATGATTTTTGCCGACGAGATTTACGACCGCCTGTGCATGGACGGCTACGAGCACGTCTCCATTGCATCACTCGCTCCCGACCTGCCCTGCATTACGTTTAGCGGCCTGTCCAAGTCACATATGATTGCGGGCTATCGCATTGGCTGGATGGTGCTTTCGGGCAACCAGCGCTGCATGAGCGACTTTATCATGGGCATCAACATGCTCTCGAACATGCGCCTGTGCTCCAACGTGCCGGCCCAGTCGATCGTCCAGACGGCGCTCGGCGGCCATCAGTCGGTCAACGACTACATCCGCCCCGGCGGTCGTGTCTACGAGCAGCGCAACTTTGTGTATGAGGCGCTCAACAAGATCGACGGCATCTCGGTGGTCAAGCCGCGTGCGGCGTTCTATATCTTCCCCAAGATGGATGTTAAAAAGTTCAACATCACCGATGACGAGCAGTTTGCCCTCGACCTGCTGCACGAGAAGAAGATCCTGATCACGCGTGGCGGCGGCTTTAACTGGGCCGAGCCCGACCACTTCCGCATCGTGTACCTGCCGCGCATGGAAGTGCTCAAAGAGTCCCTCGAAGACCTCGCCGACTTCTTCGATCACTACCGCCAAAGCTAATTAGTTCCGCCGTTCTACCGAACGGCGGACCGCTTGACGCTGCGCGAGCCGCATTCACGCCAATCTGACGTTCAATTTCGAGGGCGCGACCAGAAGGTCAGCGCCCTCTCATTTCACGTCACCTTGGCGCAAATGCGGCTCGCTCGCTGTCGTGTGCTCAGCCTGCGTCGTTACCATGGTCCATTAGGGACGGAGGAAAACAGATCATTTTCCTTGACTCGCGGAACTATATAACGACGCCGTTGCAGTGGTCGATTTCGTGTTGGATGATTTCGGCGGTGTAGCCCGAGAAGTTTTTGATGCGGTGGACAAAGTTCTCGTCCAAATACTCAACCTTAATGCGGCGATAGCGGGTGCAGGGACGCTCGCCGGTCAGTGAGAGGCAGCCTTCGCTCGTCTGATAGGCATTGACCTGCTCAAGAATTTGAGGGTTGTACATCATGAGCACCCTGTTGCCGTCCTTTACGCAGATGATGCGCTTGCGCACACCGATCATGTTGGCGGCGAGCCCCACGCACTCGTGCTCATGCTCGTGGAGTGTATCCAGGAGATCCTGCCCGGTCACGACATCGTCGGGTCCCGCGTCTTCGGAAGGCAGGCGCAAAAAGAACTCGGATTTCATGATGGGCTTAATCATGGCGGGCTCCTCATGTCTCATGCTTTCGTGGGCTTTTAATAATAGCGCGGAAGGAAAGCTGTGCGTCCGCGTTACAATCTTTCGACGTTGGACCATGTTGTCAGACTCGTCGTGTACGGCGTCTGGCGTAAGTCTAGGGCTCATTTTTCGCCCTGGGCTGTTCCTCTGGGGCGATGCGACTGTCGTTCCAAGAGGAAGGAATTTCATGGGGACCAAATCTCAGCAACAAGTTCAAGTAACGCCATCGGCCACTGCGGCGCTTCTCGTCGTAATGTATATTGCAGCCTTTGTCGCCGCATTTAACGAGAACATCATTAACGTGGCGTTGCACGACATTATGGCGGCTTTTTTGGTGAGTGCCACCACGGCGCAGTGGCTCGTTTCGGGCTACATGATCGTGACGTCGATCTTTACGGCCATCATGGCCTTCCTGTCCGGCCGTTTCTCGACGCGCAAGCTGCTGTTTTTCGCATGCGGATGCATGGTCGCCGGCGAAGTCCTGTGCCTGATCGCTCCGTCGTTTAGCGTTTTGCTGCCAAGCCGTATTTTGCAGGCTGCGGGATCGGGCATCTTGTTCCCGCTCATGATGAACGTGGTGCTGTCTTGCGCTCCGCGCGAGAAGCTCGGTCTGTATCTGAGCCTGGGCGGTGCCTGCATTACGCTAGGACCGGCGTTTGAACCCGTGATCAGCGGTCTTATGTGCACGTTGTTTGGCTGGAGAGCGGTGTTCGTAGTGCCGCTGGTGGGCGGCATTGCGGTCGCTGCAGCGGGCGTAAAGCATGTTCAGAATGTCGGAGAGCGCTCGAACACCACGCTTGATATTCTGTCGGTTGTTTTGCTCGCCGCCGGCATTACGGCATTTGTGTATTCCGTAGGCGAGTTCTCGACCAATCTGATCGCCGGCATCGTGACGTTCTTCGCCGCTGTTGTGCTGCTCGGCCTGTTTGCGGCCCGTCAGCTCAAGCTCGTGCATCCGGTGCTTAACGTGCGTCCCATGGCGAGCGTTCGTTTTTGGCCTGCGTGTTTGCTTGTGGTGGTGTCGATGATGACAACGTTCTCGATGAGCGTTTTGTTGCCGCTCTATTTTGAGGGCGCATACGGCATGACCGCACTTGTTGCGGGCTTGCTCATTTTGCCGGCGATTGCCTGCAACGCCGTGACCTCGATTGTGGGCGGACGCGTGATGGACGCCCGTGGCACATGGCCGCTGCTGCCGGTCGGCTTTGCCCTGATTGCCGTGGGGCAGATTGCCATCTCGATGCCGGCGGCAAGCATGAACATCGGTGTTGTCGTGGCGCTGACCGTTGTGGTGTATGCCGGAGTCGGTTTGGTGCTGAGCCCCTCGCAGACGGCCGGCTTGGAGACGCTGCCTGCCGCTGAGCATCCTCACGGAACGGCATTGCTCAACACGTGGAACATGATTGCCGCATCGTTTGGCCCGTCGCTGTTTATCGGCCTGCTCTCGAGTTCTGCGGCGACTGCCGGCGCCGCTGGCGCCGCGACCGACGTTGCCCAGGCGATTGGATTTGCAGCTGCCGTGCGTGTGGCGGCTGTAATTGCCGTGGTCGGGTTCGCGACGTCGCTGGTATATGCTCGCCGCGAGTCGCACATGTCGCATTAATGTGTGCACATAGATTCTGCAGCTAGATTGGATGGCGACACCATAAACTAATGGACGTTTTGCCGAGAGGCATGAATGTTTAAAGCGCAAAGAGTGCGCGACGGGCCCCGCGAATGGGGCGATGATGCCCGAGAGGGCCAAGAAGGAGTCTCATGTCCGAGAACGAAGAGATCATGAACGAGACCGAGAACGAGACCATGGCTGCCGAGGTCGAGGCAGTCGAGACCGTGGAGACCGAAGCTGCCGAGGTTGAGGCTGCTGACGAGGTTTCCGCCGAGGAGGAGGCCGAGGTTGTCGAGGCCGCCGTTGATTACGATGACGAAGAGCTGATGGACAAGATGCAGAAGGCCGCCCGCCTGCTGCGTAGCCGTCGCTTTGCTATTTCCAAGGAGGAGGAGGCCAAGGCCGAGCGCATGGCGAACATCGAGCGCGCCATCAAGCTCCTTGACCTCAAGCCCAAGATGGAGCAGAAGGAAATGTCCGACCTGCTGGGCATGCGCCTTCGTGAGCTCGATGGCCTGATGGCCGAGGCCGAGGCTGCCGATCTGGTCGGTCGCATCGACGACGCCGAGGGCGATATGCGCAAGATCGTCGTCTTCGCTGCCGAGGATGCCGCTGAGGGCCTGGTCGAGCTTGCCAACAAGAAGGAGAAGCTCCTGCCCGAGCTTTCTTACGAGGAGGCCACCGAGCTGATGGCTGCCCTCGATAAGGTTATCGCTCCGCTCGTCGCCATGGGCCTGGACGAGGACCGCGGTCCTCGCGGCGGCCGTGACGACCGTGGCGGCCGTGGCGGCGACCGTGGCGGTCGCGGCGGCTTTGGCGATCGCGGTGGCCGTGGCGGCTTTGGTGATCGTGGTGGCGATCGTGGCGGTCGCGGCGGCTTTGGCGGCAACCGTGGTGGCTATGGCGACCGCGGCGGCAACCGTGGCGGTTTTGGCGGCAACCGTGGTAACGACCGCGGCGGTCGCGGTGGCGATCGTGGCGGCCGCAACGGCGGCGGCTTCCGCGGCAACCGCTTCTAATTGGGTTACGCGGTTTTACCAAACCGCGTAACTCGTTGACGCTGCGCGCCCACCAGAGCGACAACTTGTCATTCAAAGAGGACGGCATGACCAGAAGGTCTATGCCGTCCTCTTTTCATGTCAATTTGTTCGCTCTGGTGGGCGCTCGCTGCCGGTGCCAAAACATCGGCATTGCCTTGATCCAGACCTGCTAAAAGATAGTCGTTGGGGACGTTCTTGTTTGACTAGTCGTTTAAGAACGTCCCCAACGACTACATAGCATGAGAGTGGATAATCTCCCGGTTTGAGCCTGCATTCAAGCTTAAAGTGGGAGATTATCCACTCTCATTTCGTTTGTTGATTTCGATGCCTACATTTGTAGGAACATTTCGTGGAGGCGGGCGTCGTCGTCGAGCTCGGGGTGGAAGGTGACGCCGAGCTGGTTGCCTTGGCGGGCGGCGACGATGCGGCCGTCGACTTTCGCTAAGGCCTTGGCATTGCCGTGCACTTCGACGATGCGGGGCGCACGGATAAACGTCAGCGGCACCTCACCGTCGATACCGCCTACCTGCCCCTTGGTGCGAAAACTGCCGAGCTGTCTGCCATAGGCATTACGCTCAACGAGCACATCCATGGTTGCCAGGCGCGGCGTTCCCTTATCGTCGTGGGCGGCAAGGTCGCGCGCCAACAGAATCAAGCCGGCGCAGGTGCCCAGGACGGGCATGCCTTCAGCGATACGGGCACGAAGCTCATCGAGCATGCCCAACTCATCAAGCAGCTTGCCCTGAACGGTGGACTCGCCGCCGGGGAGGATCAGACGGTCAAAGTTCTGCCGCAAGTCGGCCGCCTGCCTCAGCTCAATATAGCGTGCGCCAAGTTCGGCTAATCTTGCCTCGTGCTCGGCAAAAGCGCCTTGGACCGCCAGCACGGCGACCGTTTGGTCTGCATAATCGCTCATGTGCGATCCTTTCTGCTGGACTAGCGCCCGCGCTCCTCCATGATAATTTCGATCTCGTCTGCGTTGATGCCCACCATAGCCTCGCCTAGGTCCTCCGAAAGCTCGGCGATGAGTTTGGCATCGGTGAAGTTTGCCACAGCCTTGACGATGGCGGCGGCGCGCTTGGCAGGGTCGCCGCTCCTAAAGATGCCCGAGCCGACAAAGACGCCCTCGGCGCCCAGCTGCATCATCAGCGCGGCGTCGGCGGGGGTCGCTACGCCGCCGGCGGCAAAGTTCACCACGGGAAGTTTGCCCGTGGCATGGACCTCGCGGATCAGCTCGACCGGAACCTGCAACTGCTTGGCTGCCTCAAAGAGTTCATCGTCGCGCAGGGCAACAACGTCGCGGATTTGCTTTTGGATCTTGCGCATGTGACGCACGGCTTGGACGACGTCGCCCGTGCCCGGCTCGCCCTTGGTTCGAATCATCGTGGCGCCCTCGGCAACGCGGCGCAGTGCCTCGCCCAGGTCGCGGGCGCCGCAGACAAACGGCACGTCAAACTGGGCCTTGTCGATGTGATAGACGTCATCGGCAGGGGAGAGAACCTCGGATTCGTCGATGTAGTCGATCTCGATGGCCTGCAGGACCTGCGCCTCGACAATGTGACCGATGCGGCACTTGGCCATAACAGGGATGGAGACGGCCTCCTGGATGCCCTTGATCATCTTGGGGTCGCTCATGCGTGACACACCGCCGGCGGCACGGATATCGGCCGGGATGCGCTCGAGTGCCATGACGGCGCAGGCGCCTGCTTCTTCGGCGATGCGTGCCTGCTCGGGCGTGGTGACGTCCATGATGACGCCTCCCTTGAGCATCTGCGCGAGCTCGCGATTGAGTTTGACGCGATCGGCCTTGCTGGTCTGTTCTGCCATGGTTGCTCCCTTGGTTGGCATGTGCATTGCTTGGCGGAACATCCTATCGGGGAGCTGGGTATGGCGAAATACTCAGTTTTCGAGATAATAACAAGGTCAGATTAATACCAGATTGAATGACTTAATAAGGTCAGGTGACAAACACATGCTTGACTACAATTTGGAAAAACGCGGCGAGGCATCGCTTTATGAGTATGTTTACCAGCAAATTCGAGATGATATCGTTGCTGGACGCATTGCGGCGGGGGAGCATCTTCCGTCCAAGCGCGCCTTTGCCAGTCATCTGGGAATCAGTGTCATTACCATCGAGAATGCATATAGCCAGCTACTTGCCGAGGGCTATATTTGCTCAATGCCGCGTCGTGGCTACTACGCTTGCGAGCTTCCGGATGCACCGGTTTTGGCTTCGGCTGCGGAGGGCATCGACCGAGATGTCGTCTCTGCGGGTCTCAGTGCGCATGGTGTCAACGGACAGGTCGAGCAATTCGACGCGCTCTCTCCTTCCGCTTTGGAGGCGGCGCGGCTTTGGCAAAGCGCGCTACGGGCGACGCTGACATCCGAAGACGAACGCGAAATCTTTTCGACGGCGCCGGCACAGGGCACCGCTCGGCTACGACGCGCAATTGCTCACCATCTGCGCGGGACGAGGGGCATGAATGTCGATCCCGACAACATTGTTATCGGTGCGGGCGCCCAGCTGCTCGATACCATGTTGGTTCAGCTGCTTGGAGCCGACAAGGTGTATGCCGTTGAGGACCCGGGTTATTTGCGTCTGACGCGCATCTATCAGGCTATGGGCTGCCAAGTACGACATATCCCGTTGGATGATGACGGCGTGGACCTGAGCGCTCTGCAGAAAACCGGGATCGATGTCCTTCACCTGATGCCATCCCATCAGTATCCGACCGGCCTTGTGACGAGCATTGCGCGTCGCTATGCGCTTCTGAGCTGGGTTGCCGAGCAGCCGGGCCGGTATCTCATCGAAGATGACTTTGATTGTGAGTTTCGCCTTGCCGGCAAGCCGATTCCCGCGCTCGCGTCGATCGATGCCGCCCAGTCGGTTATCTACACCAACACGTTTTCGAAGAGCCTATCATCGGCGTTGCGTCTAGCGTACATGGTGTTGCCCGATGAGCTAATGGAGCGGTTTAGGCGCAACCTTGGTTTCTACGCCTCGTCGGTGAGCTCTGTTGACCAGGTCGCTTTGGCGCGTTTGCTGGAATCGGGTGATTACGAGCGACATGTGAACCGCGTGCGCGTTCGTGCTCGTGAGGCACGCGATGGTTTGGCGAAGCTCGTGCGCGAGGCATTTCCGGCAGGGGAGGTCTCGATCGAGCATGCAGACGCGGGCCTTTACTGCGCCGTGGTTGCGGAGCGTGGAACGGGCGGAAGCTCTTTTGCGCAGGCTCTCACGCGCTCGAGCATCCCTTTTGTCGATATCAGTGACTGTTATTGGTGTGCTGATGGCGCATCTGTCCCTGAAAACTCAAGTCAAATTCTTGTTCAGTATGACGATTTGAGTCCAAAAGTGCTTAATACCTTGGAATTGCAGCTCATGGGGGCACTCTGCAATCTAAGTGAGTAGACTTTTGGCACTTTGGCGACCAGGCAGTTTTGTAACAAGCTATCTACCTGCGGTTTTGAAAAGCAGGATGACTGGCCTGCTCGGGATGTTTAAAAAAGTCTACTCACTTGCCGCGCAAAGCTTCTGCATGAGAAAAAAATGGGGTTTCAACAGAACCTCGTCCAGCTCTCGGCAAGCTTTTGGCCAGTTGGGGAGGGCTGTTGAAAACTTAGCAGTCCGTTCGGCGCCATTTTTGGTGCGTTCGCGCCAATGCGTGACTGGCTGGGGTGAAATTCGTGTTTTCCTGTGCCTATGAAGGATCTAGTTTGTGACATATCGGCTTTTAGGTACTGGCGTCTGCCCCCTCAGGTCCGCGCTTTGTGTCCGCCGCTTCCACGGCCGGAAGAAGACCGGCAGCGATATGATCTCGCCCGCAACCCGACGGCTGCGGTCGCGCTCGGTTTTCCGTTGTATACATTGGTTCGGACGAGAAACAAACGGACTTGTCCAGCCAGCATTAGGCAGCGGCTCTTTCTTGGTGAGCTTCCCAGGGAATCCGTGCTGGAAACGGAACAAGGATTTTTGGTTACGTCTCCTCTACTGACGGCATTCATCATGTCGCGACATCTGACGGATCTCCAGCTTCTTTTTGTGTTGGCGGAGATGTGCGGCTTGTTTGCGGTGTGTGCCCTGCCTGCGGCACTTGAGGCGGAACTTTCGCGTGCAATTGATTCGGGTGCGATTTCGACAACGTTGGGTTGGGTGCGTTGTCCGTCCGAGGGCGGCACCGCCTCAAATTTATGGCGTCGCGACGCCTTGGTTTTGGGTGGAGACCTTGACCGTTTTTGTTCGGATGTTTGTGGGATGCGTTACGGCAATCGATTTATGGCGGTATCACATCTCGTTCCATTGGGTGCCGCATCGCCTTTTGAGGTCGAGGCGTATTTGTTGCTTGGACTACCGCGATCTCTGGGGGGCGAAGGTTTTTGCGGCATAGAGCTCAATGTCGAAGTGATACTAAGCACAAGTGCTCGAGCGATTGTGGGAAAGTCCCACATATATATCGACCTACTTCTTTCTTCGCCGGACGGGAGGCGGCAGGTGGCCATTGAATGTCAGGGAAAGGCCTCGCACGGACGCGCGGGGGATGGTTTGCGTGACGCTGACCGCATGACGGCGCTTCAGACCATGGGCTACGACGTGCTTCTCCTGACACACGGACAGATATCCGATGAGGATAGATTCCGCGCGATCGTTAAGGCCGTATGCAGGATGCTCGATGTTGAATATAGTGATAAAAGCTCGGATGAGCAAAGGGCCGAGGCATTACTCCGATCTGAACTATTCGTTGACTGGACAAAATTGGGAGTAATCGACGAAAAGATGCCCGTTAGACACAAAAAGGCTCGATCGTGGACGCCTGCGGATCTAAGTGAGTAGACTTTTGGTGTGATGGCGACCAGGCCGTTTTGCAACAAGTCATTTACCTGCGGCTTTATAAAGCAATGCGGACGGTCTGCACGGCAAGTTCCAAAAAGTCTACTCACTTAGGTTTTGACGAGAAACCGATGCCGAAGGCGGTCCTATTTCAGGGCGTTTACGAGTTCTCGAGACACGAAAAAAGGCCCGAACCATGCGGTCCGGACCTTATGAAGCTAGAGATTATCTCTCAGGCTGCTGGCTTAGCCAAAGTAGCGCTTGAGCAGACCGGCGAAAGCCTTGCCGTGGCGGGCCTCGTCGCGAGCCATCTCGTGCACGGTGTCGTGGATGGCATCGAGGCCGGCGGCCTTGGCGCGCTTGGCAAGATCGGTCTTGCCGGCGGTGGCGCCGTTCTCGGCCTCAACGCGCATCTCGAGGTTCTTCTTGGTGGAGTCGGTCACGACCTCGCCCAGGAGCTCAGCGAACTTGGCGGCGTGCTCGGCCTCCTCGTGGGCAGCCTTCTCCCAGTACAGGCCGATCTCGGGATAGCCCTCGCGATGAGCGACACGAGCCATGGCCAGGTACATACCGACCTCAGAGCACTCGCCCTCAAAGTTGGCGCGCAGGTCGGCAACGATGTCTTCGGAGACGCCCTCCATCTTGGCGACGCCCACGACGTGCTCGGCAGCCCACTCGAGCTGACCCTCCTCCTGCTTCAGGAAACGAGAACCGGGAACGCCGCACTGGGGGCACTTGAAGTCCTCGGGCAGCTGGTCGCCGTCGAACTCTTCCACATAACCGCAAACGGGGCAAACAAACTTCATGATTCGATCCTTTCGATCGATGGCGATGGGGCGCTTGTCCGGTCCCGTAAGGGCCCTCTCCGGACGTGCGTCTTGACGAGTTCTATTATCCATAAATGCAACCAAATGTGAAGCCTATTAGGAATGATTTTTAATAAAACAATTTTGAGATATGAAGATGTTGATTGATTAACGATTGGCAGGCCGTCTTTGACCGCCGCTGAGTACAATCGGTCGAGCAAATGTTGACCTATCAACAAATGAAGGAGTTTCCTTTATGCATCTAGCCCGCCGCGCCTGGTGCCGAACGTATCAAACGGTTTTTCGCATCGCATTGCCGGTGCTGCCCTATACCGAGCCACGCATTCTAGAACACGCTGAGGATGTGCCCACAGTTCTTCAAAAGCGTTCGATACAGCGGGTTCTTATCGTGACGGATCCCGGTATTGCCCGTCTGGGGCTCACGGCACCGCTCGAGACAGCGCTCGCGTCCAAGGGAATCGACGTTGCGGTCTATGCCAAAACGTGCGCGAACCCCACGGTTTCAAACGTAGAGGAAGCGGCGTCCCTGTATCGAGAGAGCGCCTGCCAGGCCATTATCGGCTTTGGCGGTGGCTCGGCCATGGACTGTGCCAAGGGCGTGGGAGCACGCATCGCGCAGCCAAACAAGCCCATCAACAAGATGCGCGGTCTGCTGCGGATTCATCGTCGCCTGCCGCTGCTTATCGCCGTTCCCACCACGGCAGGTACGGGAAGCGAGGTCACGCTTGCGGCAGTAATTACCGATGACGAGACACACTACAAGTATCCCATTAACGACTTTGTGCTTATCCCGCGCTTTGCGGTGCACGACCCCGAGTTTACGCGCGGCCTGCCCGCCTCCATTACGGGGCAGACGGGCATGGACGCCCTGACGCATGCCGTCGAGGCCTTTATCGGGCGAAGCACCACGCCCTATACACGCAAGATGGCGCGACAGGCGGTGCAGCTCATCCACGACAATTTGCTCGAGGCCTATGAGCATGGCGACGACATGCGTGCGCGTCGCAATATGCTTTCGGCGGCGTATAAGGCGGGCGTTGCCTTTACGCGCTCCTATGTTGGATACGTTCATGCCATCGCACACAGCTTGGGCGGCCGATACGGAATTCCGCACGGCTTGGCCAACGCCATCATCCTGCCGCATATGCTTCGCGCCTATGGCGAAGCTGCTGCCCCTAAACTCGCCGATCTCGCCCGCATGGCCGGTATCGCGCCGGCTAACGCGCGGGACAGCCTGGCGGCCGAGGCCTTTATCGATTGGATCGATTGCATGAACGCCGCCTTGGACATTCCCCAATATGTGACGGGCATTCGCCGCTCCGACATACCTGAGATGGCGGCGCATGCCGATTCCGAGGCCAATCCGTTGTACCCCGTTCCGCTTTTGATGGACCGTTTGGAGCTCGAGCGTATGTACGAGGTCGTCGCGGGTGGTATGTTTGAGGATGAGAACTAGGAGGGTCCATGAACACCGAGGAAATTGCGCGCATCGTCGGCGACCAGCGCGTCTACTTTAAGACGCACGCCACGTTTGATGTCGATGCTCGACGTCGCGCGCTCGTGAGTTTACGCGATGCGGTACGGGCCCACGAGGCCGATATTGCCCATGCGCTCAAGACCGATTTGGGAAAGTCGCATGACGAGGCCTATATGTGCGAGATCGGCACGTCGCTTTCCGAGATTCGTCATCAGATTGCGCATGTGGCTCGATGGAGTCGTCCGCGCCTGCGTCCGTGTGACCTTGCCAACGCCGTGAGTGTGTGCAAAACGCAAGCCGTGCCCTATGGTGTAACGCTCATCATGGCTCCGTGGAACTACCCGTTTTTGCTAACACTCGAGCCGCTTGCCGGTGCCCTTGCCGCGGGTAATACCGTGGTTATCAAGCCGAGTGCCTATGCGCCGGCGTCGAGCGCGGTGCTCAAGCAAATTTGCGAAGAGGCGTTCGATCCGCGCCTGGTGACGGTTGTCGAGGGTGGGCGCGCCGAGAACGAGGCGCTGCTCGATGAGTGCTGGGACAAGATCTTCTTTACCGGTAGCGTTCCGGTCGGCAAGCTCGTCATGGAGCGCGCAAGTAAAAACCTTACGCCCGTGACGCTTGAGCTGGGCGGAAAGAGCCCCTGCATCGTGGATGCGACGGCAAACTTGAAGGTTGCGGCACGGCGTATTGCCTTTGGTAAATGGCTCAACGTGGGACAGACCTGCGTGGCGCCCGATTACCTGCTGGTCGATGCACGCGTGCACGACGAGCTGCTGGGCCTCATCAAGGAGGAGGTCAGCCATATGTTTGGCGAGCATCCGCTCGATAACGAGGACTACGGCCATATCGTCAACGCCAAGCATTTTGCGCGCGTGTGCGGGCTGATCGATCCCGATAAGGTTGTGCTTGGCGGCACCGCGCGCGAAGCCTCGCTCAAAATTGAGCCGACGATTTTGGATGGCGTGACGCCCGATGACGCCGTGATGCAGGAGGAGATTTTCGGTCCCATCTTGCCGGTGCTGACGTTTGAGAGCCTAGACGAGGCCGAGACGTTTATTACGGATCGTCCGACGCCGCTGGCCCTGTATATCTTTAGCCAGGACCGCGCGGCTCAGCAGCGCTTTGTGCGCTACGTGCCCTTTGGCGGCGGCTGCGTTAACGACACGATCATGCACTTGGCTACGAGCCATATGGGCTTTGGCGGCATGGGTGCGAGCGGTATGGGGCAGTACCATGGCCGCGAGAGCTTCGATACGTTTAGCCACAAGAAGAGCATCGTGAACAAAGCAACATGGCTGGACGTGCCGTTCCGCTACGCCCCCTATGCAAGCTGGAAGCACAAGTTCGTTCGCATGTTTGTGCATTAGAATTAGTTGAGATAGGGACAAACAAAGTGGCCGCCCCCGCGTAAGCGAAGACGGCCATTTCTCGCGAAGAAAACGTGTATCGGAGTTGGCAAGGCCCGCTGCAACGGGTGCCATCTGCGTATTCCTATCTTATTTGCAAGCGCTCTGCCATGTGAGCGTTGCGACAAATGAGCGAAAGGCACGGGGCGGGGTCAATGGGATTGATGGATGATATCCGTAGATTTGCCGGCGCATCTTTGGCGGTAGCAATGGCATCGCTTTGCCTGACGGCGTGCTCGCCTGCTGTATCGGGGTCGAGTAGAGACGGGGCCTCGTCCGCCCAGGAGAAGACAGGTTCCTCCCCATCAGTTCATACAGCCGCTGAAATTGAGGCGATACTGGCCGAGCTTGAGTCTGGGCAAAAGCCGGAGCTAGAGGCACCTTTGACAGAACGCCCTGATGGGAAGGCGATTGCCGAGGGCCTTCCTTTTATAGATATGGATGCGAGCCTGATTGACCAAACCTGGCTCGGCGTGCATGACGAAAAGGGGGAGATTATTAGCAGCGGTAGTCTTTTTTCTGGCGGAACGCCGTTTTATTGGCGTGCTCAGAACGGAACGGATGACTTGGTTTTTGAAGCTATTGTCCGCGATGGTCGAGTCATAAAGGTGAGTAAATTTAATCAAGGGAGGAACTACTGGGCGGTGCCTGGCCAAATCCTCGGCAGAGACCTGCCCGATCGGACGGCGAGTGGCGCGATGGTTGAAAAGGGCTCTCTTGATGTAGTGCCCGACGATCCGACAGACTATGCGAGCCCAGAGGAATATGCCGACAATAACGAGACAGCGTTTGCCTCAAACGGTGCGAGCGACCCTTGGCAATCCGCTTATGACTATTGGTGCGGAAACGCTGCCTAGCGGAGAGCGTATTTATGTCCGCACGAGTTTGTAGACTTCTCAGTAAGGTTAAGCGCCGGTTTATCCGGCCGTTAGAGGAGCTGCTATGTACGAGCCTTCGCGTGTTCTTTTGTCGTTTCATATCGCAGGATTTCAGTATGCCGATGGCGCCTTGGTCCTGGGCGATCTTCAAGCGGGTGATAAGCTGACGATGTGTGCCGAGCGCGATAACCCTCATGACCCCGAGGCAGTTGCGATCTACTATGGCAAGACCAAGCTTGGCTATGTTCCGGGAAACGAGGCCGGCCCGCTGTCCTTGATGATGTATTACGGACACGGGGATGTATTTGAGGCACGCGTGCAGCAGGTTGCCCCCGAGCGTAACCCGTGGCACCAGGTGCGCGTTGGCCTCTATGTGGTGGATGCCCGCTAATCGGTAAGGGAGGCTGCCATGTTTGACGACGATGACCTGTTCGATCTGACGGATGATCCGTTTGAGTGGGATCTGTTGCTCGATGACGATGAGCTGGAGCGGGACCGTAAGAAGCGGCGGGACAAGAAAACTCAGGATGACGCTTCGAAAAAGCAAGACAAGCGCCGCCGAGGTCTGTTCGGTGGGCTCTTTGGATAACTGCCGCATCGCTGCGTCTGTATACTTAGCACGAGTTGAACACGTTGCGAAATGAGGGTATAGACGATGATGTGGTTTACCGCCGACCTGCACCTGGGCGATACGAATATCTTGCGCGACATGGACCGGCCGTTTGCCTCGGTCGAGGATATGAACCGCAAGGTTATCGATGCCATCAACGAGTGTGTGGCTGCGGACGACCGCCTCTATATCCTGGGAGACTTTACGTATCGCTTGCCCATGGCGGAGGCGGTGCGCTTACGTGAACGTATTGCATGCCAGAACGTAACGCTCATCCGTGGCAACCATGACGGAGATTGGGAAGATCCGGACGCGCCGCAAATATGGGATGACGTGCGCGACTATCTGGAGATTGCTCCCGGCTATGCCAAGGGACATCGCCTGGTGATGAGCCATTACCCCATGCTCAGCTGGAATGGCAAGGCGCGTGGCGCCATCATGCTGCACGGACATATCCACAGCAGGGGAGACCGCACCAACGCGCGCAACCGCGACCGCGAACGTCCTATCTTTCGCTACGATGTCGGCCTCGATGCCAACGAGTACAAGCCCGTAAGCCGTGATCAAATCCTTGACTTCTTTGGACTGTAATTCTCAAACCGTCACTCAAACCACCGCAAAGGGGACAGGCACCTTTGTGGTGGTTCTGGCGCCGTTGCCATTATGGCGGCGGCGCCTTTTTTGTCCGCGCGGCGCGGTAGAGTGTAGGCGGTTGAAATATGCGTCCATCGAGGAGCTGCTATGAATGAGATCAAGTGCCCGCATTGCGGCGAAGTTTTTAAGGTCGATGCGTCTGGCTATGCAGATATCGTCAAACAAGTGCGTGATGCCGAGTTCTCGCGCGACCTGGATGACCGCGTAGCGGCTGCTCGACGCGAGGGCGAGCAGGCGCTGGAGCTTGAGCGTTCGCGTTCGGCGTCTGCCCTGCAGGAGGCAGAGGCTCAGCGCAACGCTCAACTTGTCGAGCAGAAGAACGCTGCGGCTCAACAGCTGGCACAAGAGGTTGCCAAGCGCGATGCTGAGCTTGCCGAGCTGCGCGCCAAGCTCGAGGGTGCTGCCGCAGAGCGCGAGAGTGCAAGCCAGCGTGCGGCAGTTGAGGCTCGCGCCGATGTTCAAAAGGAGAATGTGGAGCTCCAGCGCGAGATCGATGCTCTGAAGGCGGAGCTCAATCATAAGGCCGACGAAGCTAAAATCGCCGAGGCGGCGGTTCGCAACGCAACTCAACATGACCTCGCCGTGCGCGATGCTCAGATTGCGGCGTTACAGGCAAAGCTTGCCGCCGCAGATAAGGCTCAAGAAATGGCACTCGCAACTGCTGCGGCCGAGGCGCAGCGTAAGCTCGAGGCTGCGCAAAACGAAGCGAATCGTAAGCTTTCCGATTACCAGACAGAAGCGCGTGAGAAGTTCTCGAACGCTAAGGTGCAGTCCGAGCGTGAGGCCGAGAGTCTGCGCGCCCAGCTGCGCGAGCAGGAACTGGCTGCCAAAATGGAGCTCTCGGAAGCAGTTGCCGCGGCGGAGCGTGAGCGCGACGAGGCACGTGCCAAGCTGACGAGCGAGCTGGCAGTGCGCGATTCGCGCGAGGAGCAGGCCAAGGCGGCTCACGAGCTCGAGCTTGCGCAGGCCAAGCGCGCGAGCGATGAGCTGATTCGCTACAAGGATGAGGAGATTGAGCGCCTTAAGGACATGAAGGTCCGCCTGTCCACCAAGATGGTGGGCGAGTCGCTCGAGCAGCACTGCGAGACCGAGTTTAACCGTCTGCGCATGACGGCGTTTCCCAACGCGTACTTCGAGAAGGATAACGATGCGTCCGAGGGCACCAAGGGCGACTTTATCTTCCGCGAGTGCGACGCAAGCGGCAACGAGGTCATTTCGATTATGTTCGAGATGAAAAACGAGAACGACGAGACCGCGACCAAGCATAAAAACGAGGACTTCTTTAAGAAACTCGATCACGATCGTCGCCAGAAAGGCTGTGAGTACGCGGTGCTCTGCACGCTGCTCGAGCCCGAGAGCGAGCTTTACAATGCCGGCATCGTGGACGTGAGTTATCGCTACGAGAAGATGTACGTGATTCGCCCGCAGTTCTTTATTCCCATGATCACACTTCTTCGCAATGCCGCTATGGGTTCGCTTCGCTATAAGCAGGAACTGGCGGAGTACAAACAGCAGAATATCGACGTCACAAACTTCGAAACCAAGATGGAGAAGTTCAAGGACGGCTTCTCGCGCAACTACAACTTGGCGAGCAAGCAGTTCGAGTCGGCAATCAGGGAGATTGATGCTGCCATTAAGCAGCTCGAGAAGACCAAGGATGACCTGCGTCGCAGTACCGAGAATCTGCGTCTGGCCCACAACAAGGCCGATGAGCTTACCATTCGTAAGCTCACCTGGGGTAACAAGACCATGAAGGCGGCGTTTGACGAGGCGCGCGAGGGTGCAACAGACGCGGGCGATGAGCCTGCCGAGGCAGATTCGTATGAGGTCGAGGATGCCGAGTAGGGCATAGCATATAGTGCAAAAGCGGGGCCGCTGGCGATGTTGCCAGCGGCCCCGCTTCGTTTTGCCCATTGTGCTCGGCTAGTCCTCGAGCAGGTCCTCGATAAAGCCGACGCGGTAGTTTTTGAAGATGGCCTCGCCGCCGTCTTGCGTGGCGTCCAGATCGACATCGCCCATGATGCCAAAGTCGTGGTCGCCATCTTCGTCGGCAAAAATCTGGTGCACGTGCCACACGTGATCGGTCTTCTCGTCGCTCTCGTCGATGGTGAACATCGCGGAGCTGCGGGCGTCGCCGTCGGTGAGGATTTCCTCGTGCTGCTCGTGGTAGGCATCGAGGGCTTTTTGCCAGCGGATCTCGCTCATGCCCCAGTCGTCGTCGAGCTCGCCTAGGTCGCGCACATGCTCGCGGGCGGCAAGGGTCACACGGCGGAAGAGCGCGTTGCGCACCAACAGCGTGCAGCCACGGCGGTCCGTCACGACTTCGTCGATGCCTTGCGGTGGCGCGGCGTCGAGGGCTGCCGGGTTGCCGGCGTTTTCCCATTCGTCCACCAGGCTCGAGTCCACCGAGCGCACCACAAAGCCGAGCCACGAGATAATGTCGCGTAGGCGCTCGTCACGCTTTTCGATGGGCACGGTGCGATCGAGTGAGCGGTAGGCCTCTGCGAGGTAGCGCAGCAAAATGCCCTCGGAGCGGGCGATGCCGAGCTTTTGAATGTAACCCTTAAAATCGCTCGCGCTTTCCAGCATGTCGCGCAGGACGCTCTTGGGAGAGAGCTGGTAGTCGTTGGCCCAGGGCACTTCCTGGCAGTACTTGTCAAAGGCGGCGTCGAGCAAATTCTCGAGCGGCTTTTCGTACGTGACGTCCTGGATGCGCTCCAAGCGCTCCTCATACTCGATGCCGTCGGCCTTCATCTCGGCCATAGCACGATCGCGTGCTGCGCGCTCCTGTGCGCGCAGCACCTGCTTGGGATCCTCGAGCGTTGCCTCGACCATCGAGATCAGATCCATGGTATAGGTCTCGCTCTCGGGGTCGAGCAGCTCCAACGCGGCAAGCAAGAACGGCGAGAGCGGCTGATCGAGCGCGAAGTCCTCGGGCAGATCGACCGTCAGCGCATAGTCGATGTCTGGTGCGGCGTCAGCCGGGGCGTCAGGCGCGGGCGGCACCTCGGTGCGAACGACGACGCCGGAATCGATGAGCGTGGCGAAGATTTCGTCGGCGCGAACCTCGAGCTTAGCCTTTTCCTCGGGAGTCTGTAGGCTCGTCTCGATGAGGTCGTGTACGCGGGCGCGGGCATCGCCGCCCTGCTCGACCACGCTAATCACCATGGAGTGCGTGATGCGCAGGCGCGGCTTAAGCGTCTCGGGCTGCGTCTCGATTAGGCGCTCAAAGGTCTGCTTGTTCCAGGTGACAAAGCCCTCGGGGGCCTTTTTCTTTTTAATCTTACGGAGTTTTTTGGGGTCGTCGCCCGCTTTGACCATAAGCTTGGCGTTTTCGATCTCGTGCTCCGGCGCCTCGGCGATGACCATGCCCTCGGTGTCGAAGCCCGAGCGGCCGGCGCGACCGGCAATCTGATGGAACTCGCGGGCGCGCAGACGACGCATTTTGTAGCCATCGAACTTGGTGAGCGCGGTGAGCACCACGGTGTGGATGGGTACGTTGATGCCGACGCCGAGCGTATCGGTGCCGCAGATGACGGGCAGCAGGCCCTGCTGCGCCAGGCGCTCAACCAGTAGGCGATAGCGCGGCAGCATACCGGCGTGGTGCACGCCGACGCCGCAGCCGAGCAGGCGCTTGAGAATCTTGCCGAAGGCGGTGGAGAAACTCGTGCCTTTGGCAGCTTCCTTAATGGCCTCGCGCTGCTCCTTGCTAGCGATGCCAAAGTTGGCAAGCGACTGTGCCGTGGCAAGCGCGGCGTCCTGACTAAAGTGCACGATGTAGAGTGGGGCCTCTCCGCGGCGCATGGCGAGCTCGACGGTGCCCTCGAGCGAGGTCGTCACGTAGTCATAGCTCAGGGGCACGGGGCGCGGGGCGTCGACAACCAGGTCGCAAGCAGCGCCGGTGTGCTCTTCGAGAGAGGCGGCGATGGCAGTGACATCGCCGAGCGTAGCGCTCATGAGCATAAACTGCGTGTGGGGCAGGGTGAGCAGCGGCACCTGCCAGGCCCAGCCGCGATCGGGGTCGGCAAAGTAGTGGAACTCGTCCATGGCCACACAGCCCACGTCGGCGTCCTCGCCCTCGCGCAGTGCGTCGTTGGCAAGGATTTCGGCCGTGCAGCAGATGACGGGAGCCTTGGTGTTGATATGCGTGTCGCCGGTGATCATGCCTACGTTATCGCGGCCGAGCACCTGTACCAGGTCAAAAAACTTTTCGCTGACCAGGGCCTTGATGGGCGCCGTGTAATAGCAGCGCTTGCCCTGTGCCATGCCCATAAAGAGCATGCCCAGCGCGACAAGCGACTTGCCCGATCCGGTTGGCGTGCCCAAAATGACGTGATCGCCGGCGGCTAGGTCCATGAGGGCCTCTTCTTGGTGATCCCACAGTTCAATGCCGCGATCGCTCGTCCATTCAAAGAAGCGTTCGAAGGCCTGATCGGGCGTGAGCCATGGTTCGGGCTCACTGCCATCCTCGGGCTCCCACCAGGTGGGGGAGAGCGCGCCGAGCGAGCCGAACTCGGCTTCGGTTCCCGTGCCGCCCGAGAATGAACTGGCGGCGCCGGCGCCGGAGACGGTGCCGGCGGCGGTATCTGTCGTGGTCTGTGCCATGTGGTTGCTTTCTCTCGCGATTGTCCGCCAACTATTATGGCGTAGCGGCGGCGCGGGGTGCCAGCGCGCGAGAAAATGCAGGAAATGGGCGTTCTGCTCAGCCGTTTAGTGTAGTCGCTAGCTAAGTGAGTAGACTTTTTGCAATATCGCGAGCACATGGCTTTTGCGCAAGGGCTCTACCTGCGGTTTTAGTTTTCGTTATGCGGACTGTGCTTGGCTATTGCAAAAAAGTCTACTCACTTAGGTTTAAGGGCCGTTCGCTGGCGCCTATTTGCGCTTGTTTGTCGACGCCGCGACCATCAGAAGCCCCTAGGACTCTTGCGGTAGACGCTTCTTGCCCTTGCGGGCACGGTTTCTAAAGTTCTCGACGGCCTCTTCCATGCCCAGAGGCACATAGGCGAGCTCATCGAGGTTATCGGGCAGGTAGCAGGCTAGGCTTTGCTCCTGCGCGCGGCCCGCCGCGAGCTGTTCATCGCTGGGCTGCGCGCCGGGTATGGCGCAAATGCCATAGACGGCGGCACCCATCTCGCGCGTGCGGCACTCGTACTCGGTCTCGGGATGCTCGGGATGGTCGCGGCGTGCGTCGTCACTTACCCAAAGCGTGTCATAGCCTGCCGCGGCAAACTGCCCCAGGGCGTAGTCGCGCAATGGCTTGCTGTCGGTTCGCAGCGTGACGGTGGCGCCGGCTGCAAAGAGCGGGCGGTAGAGCATCAGATGGTCCATATGGACGAGTCGTTTTTTGGCGTACTTGGCCTTGGGCTGCGGCGTGGGAAAGTTGATGGTGATGGCATCGAGCTCGCCTGCGACAAACAGCTGTGGCAGCGATGCGGCGCCTCGGGGCAGGACGAGTGCGTTGGTCAGTTCCTGCTCGTAGATTTTCTGCGCGGCATAGGCGATGCAGATGGGCTCCTGGTCCATGCCAATAAAGAGCGTGTTTGGCTCGCGCACCGCGCGCTCTACAAGGTACGTTCCCTTGCCACAGCCAAGATCCAGGTGAAGGCGTTCGAAGGGCTTGCTGCCTGCGGGCGCACACGCTTCGCGCCAATCTCCGGCATATGCCTCGGGGTTTGTCTCAATCGCATCGGCGTAGCGCTCCAGGCGCTCCTCGAGCACAAAGTTCTTAGGCGTGCGAACGTGGACGGCTCCCATGAGGCTCCTTAGTCATAAGTATGGAACGCATAGCTGCGCATTCCGTCAATGGGTTGAAAAAAGGGTGGGCATAGTTTGCTCGAAAGATACGGTGCGGCTCGGCGGCGAGTCGTCGGTGCCTACAGACGCTTGAGAATCACATAACGGTTGAGCTCGCCGCTGCGACCGTCGGCATGGAAGCGCTCAAGCTCGCGCACGGGGACCTCGCCGCTCTTGTAGAACGTGCGGACGCCGCGTACCAGGTCGGTGATCTGCTGATCGTCAAAGTGATGGCAATAGCGGTAGGCGTGGCGGTCGTTTTGCCAGCCAATGAGGTGGTCGCCGGCTTCAAACTGCGTGGAATCGTAACCCTCAAACGGCGGGGTGAGTTCGGCGCGGGCTTCGGCTCGAACGGCCTTGCGCGCCATGCGCTCGTCGTTCATAAACTCCCAAAAGCTGATGGCGATGATGCCGCCCGGGCGCGTCTGCCGCACCAGGGCATCGAGCACGCGTACGCGGTACTCGCACGACGGCACGTGGTGCATAAAGCCAAAGCAGACCGAGATGTCGGCGAGCGGGGCGTCGAAAAGCACGTCGGGCGTCTCGGCGGGGTTGAGTTTCATGAGGGCATCGAGCGCGTCGAGTTCTTGGAAGTGCAAGTTAGGAATGCGCAGGGCGTGGCCGCGTGCATCGATGGCCAGGTCCTGGCACGAGTCGACGCCATAGAACTCGAAGGGGCAGCTGGCGTCTGCCGAGGGGCTCGTGCCGTCCACGCCTTTGGCAGCCAGCGTGCCGCCGGCGGCAAAGTTCTCGAATCGCATATTGCCGCAGGCGAGATCGAAGACGCGGACGGGATGCTCGATCGTGGCGACGTCGAGCTGTTCGAGCGCGATGTCCATGGTGCGCACCCAGCCGGGCCACGGGGCCTGGCGCGTATCGGAAAAGGAGGCGGAGTGCTCGCGATAGAACGTGTTGTTGAGCTGGATGAGCGATGAGGCGAAATCGCGGTTCACGACGCGGAACTCCCTCCGTTGGCGGTGCGGAATAAACAGTACGACCATACTACCGTTAACGCTGCAACGGGGACAACCGAGCTGCGGGTCATTGCTTTGTTTGGACACATTTCCGCAGCTCATATGCACCCGCAACCTCCGGTTGTCAAAAATCTCACTAGAATAGGTGGCATGCTTTTGGCGGTGGCGGATACATTTTTAACTGTGCAAGGCGCCTTAAGAACAAAAACGGTCCGGCGGCACGGCTGGCATCACATAGGAGGAACCATGAATGTAGAAACTGCGCAGCGGCTCGCCGACCTTCGCCGTAGCAAAGGCTTTAGCCAAGAAGGACTGGCACGAAAGCTGGGGCTGTCGCGCCAAGCGGTCAGTAAATGGGAGCGTGCAGAGAGCTCGCCCGATACCGAGAACCTGATCTCGCTCGCCAAGCTCTACGGTGTGAGCTTGGACGAGTTGCTCAATCCGAGCGATGAGATCGAGGACGATATCGAGTTTGAGAACGAGGACCGCGCTCGCCAACGCGAGGCCGAGGCGGCGGAGCGCGCCCGTACCCATGAGGCGGCGGCACGAGCTACTGAGGCGGCAACGCAGGCGAGTGATGCTGCCGCCAAGGCGGCGCAAGCGGCAAGCTGGAGTGCGCAGGCCGCCAATGCCGCTACGGCGCAGGCGACGAGTGGCGGCGCGGTTGGCTCGACTCCGGTGAAGGGCCCGTTCCAGTCGTTCCCGTATTGGGCCGTGTGCTGGCTGCTGTTCTTTTTGCTGATGTTCCTGTTTGGTGCCGGCCCCTTTGCCGCACTGATCTTCTTTACGATTCCCATCTATCACTGGGTGGCACGTGCGCTCGATGGTGATTGGGCGCGTGGGGATATTCAGGTTGGTCCGGCGCCGGTGGCGGTCAGGGCCCAGGGGAAGGATACTTCTGCGGAACCTGATACTGACGTGGCTACCGCGACTACCGCTGAGCCGATTGCCAAAGAGGGTGATGAATGATGAAGCTTTCGCATGAATCCAAGCTGCGCCTGGGCGTCGGCATCGGAGCGTTCGTGCTCATCATCGGACTTGTCTTCGGCATTTCGCGGACATTGATTCATTTTGATGGTCCGTGGAATCTCGACGATGTTGTATCCGGCTTGTCTGGTTTGGACGATGCGGTTGACGACGATGATCTCTTGGATAGCGGTAACTATTCCGTTCGGCCTCAGCGGCTTTCGTGTACGACCTTTGATGCCGATGAGTTTCGCTACCTCGATTTCGATATCGATGCGGCTACGGTGGACGTCAAGGTTGTTGATGGCAACAAGGCTCGCGTTATCGAGCGGGGACGCGTTGCCAATGGTATGGATGCCTCCAAGGCCGCGACGCAGAACATCGCATCCGTCGAGGACTCGACGCTCAAGGTTTCTCAGTTTGGAAGTGATGACGGTAAAGCAATTGACCGCTCGGTTACGGTTGAGCTGCCGCGCCGTGTTGCCGAACATCTGAAGGGAGTCAACGCGCACGTGGGCTCGGGTGATCTGCAGATTGTCGGTGTCACCTGTGATGGTTTCGACCTTTTCCTGGGTGCGGGAGATGTAGAGTTTGCGGGCAGCGTGACTGATGCGCTTAGTGCAGAGGTCGGGTCGGGCGATGTAGCGTTCGAGCTCTACCAGGCCCCCGCGAAGTCGATGGACGTGAGTGTGGGCTCGGGCGATGTGGAGATGACGGTTCCGAACTCTACGGGCTTTAAGGCGAGCCTCACCGTGGGCAGCGGTGACTTCGAGAGCGATTTCCTTCCGCTTGACTACGACGGCGAGACCATTTTGAATCTTGAATTCGATAACGGCGATAAGTCTGCCACGTATCGTTTTAAGGTCGGTTCGGGCGACATGTCGTTTGATCCGGAGTGACAGACGGCTATCGAAGACTTATAAACCATAGCCGCGCTCTTTGATGGAGGCGCCGGAGCCGTGACGGGCTTCGGTGCCTTTGCCTTTACAATGGGGACATGGAACAGATTATCTTGAACATACTCGAGGCTCTGCGTCGCGGCGAGACCGTGGACGACAAAGCGCTCGTCAAACTGATACATGCCGAGGCGCGCCGTGAGGGTGCCGACAAACGCGATTTGGCCAAGCGCCGCCTGCTGCCGTTTTACCAGCGGGTGAAGCGCGAGGAGCCGGCACGTTGGGCTGGATGGAATGTCGATTCCGATCTGGAGCGTCAACTGCTGCAGGTGTTGCGCATGAAGCCACGCCGCACGGCTTCGGGCGTGGCGACCATTACCGTCATCACCAAGCCGTGGCCGTGCTCGGGCGATTGCCTGTTTTGCCCCAACGACCTGCGCATGCCCAAGAGCTATCTGCACGCTGAGCCGGCGTGTGCCCGTGCGGAGCAAAATTGCTTCGATCCGTATCTGCAGGTGAGTGCCCGTTTGACGGCGCTTTCGCAGATGGGGCATGCGACCGACAAGATAGAGCTCATCGTGCTCGGTGGCACCTGGAGCGACTATCCGCAAGGGTATCAGACGTGGTTTATGTCGGAACTTTTCCGTGCGCTCAATGACGATGCCGTCGCCGGCGTGGCGGCCAACCCCATGTTGGCGCGTCCGGGCATCAGCCGTGCCGAGGCGGGACGCCTGCTCGATGACGCTCCCGCCGATGCCCTGCCGCCGGTGGTAACAGAGCGCCGCGAGCGCTATCGGGCTGCCGGCATTGCGACAGACGAGGCTGAGCTTGCAGCAGGTGTTGCCGGCGAGCAGGGGCGTGTGGATACTGCCGTGGGCGGCTATAACCGCGCGGTGCGTCGTCTGTACGGCCCTGGCACGCCGTGGGGCGAGGTTGCCGAGTGGCAGACCGCCACGATGGAGGAGCTTGAGCGTCAGCAGCGCATCAACGAGACGGCGAAGCATCGTGTGGTGGGACTCGTTATCGAGACGCGTCCCGATGCCGTAACGCCGCAGGCCCTCACGCTCATCCGCCGCCTGGGCTGCACCAAGATTCAGATGGGTATCCAGAGCCTCGACCAGCACCTGCTCGATATCAACGAGCGTCGCATTTCGGTGGCGCAGGTCGAGCGGGCGTTTTCGCTTGCGCGCCTGTTTGGCTTTAAGATCCATGCGCATTTTATGCTCAACTTGCTGGGCGCCATACCCGAGGGGGACAAGCGCGACTACGAGCGCTTTATGACCGAGGGGGCCTTTATGCCCGACGAGGTCAAGGTCTACCCGTGTGCGCTCATCGAGGGCTCGCGTCTGGTGGGCTGCTACGAGCGCGGCGAGTGGCGCCCCTATACCGAGGAAGAACTGCTCGATGTGTTGGCCGACGACATCGTGGTGACGCCGGCGTTCTGTCGCATCAGCCGCATGATTCGCGACTTTAGCTCCGATGACATCATGGTGGGCAACAAGAAACCCAACCTGCGCCAGCTCGTCGAAAACCGCTTGGCGGCCCGTGGGGAAGGCGCGACGGTGCGTGAGATTCGCTATCGCGAGATCAGCACAGCGGGTGCCGACTTGGATGAGCTGACCCTTGACGAGGAGGTGGCGTACGAGACGCCGGTGACGCACGAGCGCTTTTTACAGTGGGTGACACCGCAGGGCAAGATCGCGGGCTTTTTGCGGCTGTCGCTTCCCGATCGCGCTTTTGTTGCCGCGCATGCGGACGAGTTGCCGACGACGCCGGACGAGGCGATGATTCGCGAGGTGCACGTGTATGGCATGGCGGCGCGCGTTGGTGATCAGGGCCAGGCGGCCCAGCACCATGGACTGGGCCGGTCGCTGGTGGAGCGTGCATGCCATATTGCTCGGGACGCGGGCTATACGCACATCAACGTGATCAGCGCAATTGGTACGCGCGAGTACTATCGTCACCTGGGTTTTTGCGACCATAGTCTCTATCTGCAAAAGGAGCTCTAGATGAACAAGCCGAGTGTTTCTGCTGGTGTCGTTGCCGGCGTTGCTCTGGGAGCTGCGGCGCTTGGTGCGGCCGCTGTCGCTGTTCGTGCTGCCTGTCTGCAGGTTGCGCGAACCCGCAATGGGTTGGCGCGTGTAAAGCGCGTGCACGATGAGCGCGGCGATGAGATTCGCGTGTTGGTGCAAGGCGGTGTCTACCAAAGCGCGAGCCACGTTGGCGAGCGCTGGGCGGAGCCCGCCTTTGCGTACTATCGTGCGTTTGACGATGTGTTTGAGGCTGAGGATGCAATGCGTGACGCTTATGGTCACGGTATCGACCGCATGCTTATGCTGGGCGGTGGTGGGTTTGCCTATCCCAAGTTTGCGCTGATGTCGCACGAAGGCTTGCACATGGACGTCATCGAGTATGACGCAGAGATTACGCGCTTGGCGCGCCGTTGGTTTTACCTGGATGAGCTGGAGCACACGGTGGGCGATCGCCTGCGGGTAATAACCGCTGAGGCTCGCTCGTATCTGGGTGTGACGAGCGTGGGCCATCGTCGCTACGACGTGGTCGTGAGCGATTGCTTTGGCGGTGCCGAGCCCGTGCGTGAGCTGGCGACCGTTGAGGCGCTGCGCCTGGTGCGGGGCAGCCTGAATGCCGGCGGCATCTACGTGGCCAATATCGTGAGCGCAAACGAGGGGAGCGATGTGACGTTCCTGCGCGACTGCGCTGCCACGGCACTTGAGGTATTCGTCCACGCCTGGGTGGTCCCCTGTGGCGATGCGGAGTTCGGCGGCGAGGAAAACTACCTGCTCATCGCCAGCGACGGCGACTACGCCTTTGCCGAAGCCGTGCCCTTCGACACGGACTTCCTCGGCACCGTCCTTCACGACAAGTAAGTCTCCCCGTCCCAAAAAGACTGGTTTTATGTGTGGTCGCCCCAGCTGCGGACACGCTGCTTCATGCCCTCTATGTCGAGCACGCCTTCGGCAAAGCCTTTGCGCACGAGCTCCTCGGGAACGTACTCGTCGTAGCGATCAAAATAAGGCACCTCGCCGGGATAGACGAGCTCGATGGGATTGAAGTCCTTCTCGGCCTCGGCGGCGAGCACCTCAAAGAACGTCTCCTCGTCGGCCTTCATCTTAAACTGCATAAAGTACGGGCGCGATGGGTCGAGTCCGCGAAGGCCCAGCTCCGCGGCACACTTAATCTTGAGCATGCGCTCGAGTGCCAAAAAGGCGTAACTGCCCAGCCAGGGGAAGAGTACCCAGGTGTCGCCACCCAGGTTGATGAGTGGCTTGGTTCCCGCACCCGAAATCTCGGCCGTATGGCGAGCCTGCGCCAAGCGGGCCCGCGCGTTACCCATGAGGTACGGATACGTGGCATGTTCATTGAGCGCTTTGCGCATGCGTTCGAGCACATGTGTGTTGATGTCGCCGGGGCAGTCGCCAAAGTAGGCCGGCACACGGCCCCTGACCTGCGTGGCAAAGACGGTATGGCGCTTCCAGTCCACTTCCTCGACAATCCAGCAGTGTCCGGCGATGGCGATGCGCTCGCCAGGTGGTGGCGGGTTGACAATCGTGCCCAGCTCGGCCGATTCGCTGCGAACGGTAAACTCCTCGTTTTCCTGGAATACGGCGTAGAACTTAAAGTTGTTAATGATGCGCTCGCCCGCGAGACCCACGATGAGCCCACCGCCCTCGGTGACCTGGATGTGGTCGATCTTGATGAGGTGACGCAGCAGTATGCGATAGTCATCGGCCGAGATGCGATGGAAATAGCTGAGTGTGAGCACGCGCTGGGCAAGTTCGGCCGGCGTGAGCTCTCCGGTACTGGCGAGGGTCGACATGGTCTGGTGGTAGAGCAGACTGTAGGGGAGTCGATCGAGCTCGGGCGGCTCGACCCATTTTTCCTCGCGATAGAGTTGTACGAGCGCGATGCCTTGCAGGAGCTTCCACGGAATGGTCTCGGGCATCATCGTGCGCGGCTCGGGCTCTTCCTCGCGCATGACGAACCACATCTCAGGCGGAAGATCGCGGCGTCCCGTGCGGCCCATACGCTGCAAAAAGGAGCTGACGGTAAACGGCGCGTCGATCTGGAAGGCGCGCTCCAGACGGCCGATATCGATGCCAAGCTCAAGCGTAGAGGTGGTGACGGTCGTCTGTGCCTGTTCCTCGTCGCGCATAAGCTCTTCTGCCGTCTCGCGCAACGATGCCGAAAGATTGCCGTGATGGATGAGGAAACGGTCGGGCTCGTGTCGGCTCTCGCAGTAGCTGCGCAGCATGGAGCATACGGCCTCCGCCTCCTCGCGCGAGTTGGCAAAGACCAGGCACTTGCGGCCGCGCGTGTGCTCAAAGATATAGCCCATGCCGGGGTCGGCGTTGTCTGGTGCTGTGTCGGTGGGGCAGAGTAATGCCTGTTCGGGTGCTCGGGGGATGTCGACTTCGCCCTCGGGGGCCGAGGAAGTTCGGCGGTCCTTGGGTGCGGCCTTGCCCCGTGCCCGCTCGCGACGTTGACGGCGCTCCTCCTGTGTGAGCTGTCCGCTGTGGCGCATGTCTTGGGTGTCGGCCGGCAGTGCCGCGGGTGCCACTGCCTCAATGCGCTCGCACGCAAGCACTTCGGCCTCTTGAGGGCCCATTCTTTCGAATCCCCGCTGCTGCGCCTGGGGGCCCGAGTTGTAGAAGTGCTCCATGGAGATACGCCACACGCGGCGCGGTTCTTCAAAGCGGGGGATAACGCAGTCGCGCCCCGTTCCCTGTGAGAGAAAAGCACCCGTGCGCTCGGGGTCACCGATGGTGGCCGAAAGGCCGATGCGGCGAGGTTGCACGCCGGCCATGCGCGAGAGTCGCTCGATAAGGCAGAGCGTTTGCCCGCCACGGTCGCCGCGCATGAGCGAATGGACCTCGTCGATGACCACATAGCGCAGGTCGCAGAACATGCGCGGGATCGCCATGTGCTTATGGATCAGGAGCGCCTCGAGCGACTCGGGCGTAATCTGCAAGATGCCGCTCGGCTTTTTGATGAGCTTGGTCTTGTGCGACTGCGAGACATCGCCATGCCAGTGCCAGACGGGGATGTCGGCTTCTTCGCACAGGTCATTGAGACGGACGAACTGATCATTGATGAGTGCCTTGAGGGGGCCAATGTAGAGGGCGCCAACGCTTGCGGGCGGGTTCTCCCAAAACTCGGTCAGGATAGGAAAGAAGGCCGCTTCGGTTTTGCCGGAAGCTGTGGATGCCGTCAGGAGTACATTGTCTTGTGTGTTAAAGATGGCATCTGCCGCCGCAACCTGAATGGAGCGCAGGCTCTCCCAATCGTGGGAGTAGATGAAGTCTTGGATAAACGGGGCGTAGCGGTCAAAGGCGTTCACGAGGCCTCCTTTCAAAAGCGAATCTCTCAACGCTGCGGGCAGTGGCTTGCTGCATTATTGCTTCAACGTTTGCCCAGATAAAACCTGCCAAAATAAACCTGTCCCTTTTTGGCAGGTTAGATGGTGAATTCGGCGAAGTTACGGTCGCCGCCTGCGGTATCGGTGTCGCCTGTTGCGGCTGCCGGCGCCAGCGCGTCGCCGCCGACGCTTTGCAGTAGCTCGGCCACGTTGGCGTCGGGGTTTTGGCATAGGATGTCGAGCAGCTCGATAAAGTCACGAATGACTTCACGGGGCGTCAGGTGCGTGTCGGCTCCCACGCGACCGAACTCGATCTTGAGGAAGTCTACTAAGTCGTTCTCGGTAAGCGTGGGCGTCCAGCCAAAGTAGCCGGCATGGATCTGCATGAGCTTTTCGATGAGCACCAGCAGCTCCTCGTAGGTGAGCGGCTGCAGGCGGATGATAGGCGCGAGCATGTCTTTGAGGTCATCGCGCGCAAAACGGCCCTGAGCGAGACGGCTGCGCAGGGCCTCGTAGGAGAACACGCCGCGGCGGCGGTCTTCGATGGAGGTTGGCGTGCCGCCCATGATCATGCCCAGGTACTGCGCCTTGCCCTGAAGCGTGTCGTTGTACATGGTCAGGATTTTCTCGTAGTTGTACTGGCGCGTGATGGCGTTGGGAATCTTATACAGATTCACGAGCTCGTCGATGAGCACCAGCATGCCCTTGTAGCCGCTGCAGACCAAAAAGCGCGCAATGAGCTTAACGTAGTCGTACCAGTCGTCATCGCTGATGATGGTTGAGGAACCCAGTTCGGCGCGAGCCTCGCTCTTGGTGCGGTATTCGCCGCGTATCCATTTGGTCACGCGGCTCATGGCCTCTTCGTCGCCCTCGGATACGGCCGCGCGATAGCGGCGAAGCATGCGGGTGAAGTCGAAGCCGTGGACCATCTCCTCGAGCGGGGCCAGTTGGGCATTGACGGCAGACTCGTCGGCATCGGCACACGAGGCGACCCAACGATCCAGGATAAGGTTGAGCGCACCGCCTTCGGGGCGCGTCTTGGTCGATATGTTGCGGATGAGCTCGCGGTAGGTGGCAAGGCCTTGTCCCTGGCCGCCCTGCAGACGGCGCTCAGGGGATAGGTCGGCATCGGCGACGACGAACCCCTCGCCCATGGCGTGCGTGCGGATGGTCTGGAGCAAAAAACTCTTGCCTGCGCCGTAGCGACCGACTAGAAACCGGAAACTCGCGCCACCGTCGGCGATGAGGCTCAGGTCGGTGAGCAGGGCGCGAATCTCGACCTCGCGTCCTACGGTGATGTAGGGAAGGCCGATGCGCGGGACCACGCCGCCCTTGAGCGAGTTGAGAATGACGGCGGCGACGCGCTTGGGCACGCGGGGTGCTGCGGATGTGGTATCACTCATGGTCTAGGTATCCTCTCACGTCTGCTTCGTAGTCCTCGATAATTTGCGGTCCTGCCGCACCAAATTCAATTACGGTGTCACCCACCAGGTCAAAGAGCGCCTCGTTGATGGTGTCGACGAGCATGTCCTCGCTCTGTTCCGACCTCTCTACCGCCAATGTCGCCTGCGCCGTGTTCTGTTCGAGCAGTGCGCGCAGGTACGTGGTTGCGGCAGGCGCGAGTTCGTCCGTGGCGTCGGTGGGCGCAGCCGCTGCGGGCGGGGGCGTCGGCACGAGAAGCGGCGCCACGACACCAAACTGTTCGGTGGAAATGGTTGACTCGTCGTCCACGTTCTGCTCCGTGGCCGCCGCGACCGCCTCGACAAACACGTCTGCCGAGGGCTCGGCTTCCGGCTGTTCGGAGCCTGCCTCATCGACCTCTGCGAGTATATCGTCCTCGCGCTCCTCATCGATTAAAAGCGCTTCGCGCGTTTGCGCGGCGGCGCTCCGAATGTGCCCCAGCTGGCTCAGGTCGATATCGATCTTGACGGGCTGGTGCGCGGCATCCCACGACAGCCATGCCACGATCTCGTCATCGATGATCTTGGCCAAATATTTGGGGACCTTTTCTTCCTTAAGGGGGTGAGTGGGGTCCAAGGCCAGGCGCAGGCGCCGATCACAGGCGCGCATCATCTCACCAAGCTTGCTGCTCTTTTGCCTGCTGCCATGAATCCGCATACATTCCCAAAAGCCGTTTTGACAGCGGTAGATATGGATGGGGTCAAGACGGTATTCGCAGTCCTCGTGGCGCTCGGGTGCAAAGAACACGGCCGATGCAAACATGGTATAGGGCATGGCCGTCTCCTCCCCAAACAAGCTCGCCACGATACCGGTCTTTCGGTGCGTGTCATAGTAGCGCGCCATGCGGACGTACACGGCGCATGCCACGTGGCGCAGATCGCGGTGGTGGCTGCGATCGAGCCGTGAGTTATTGAGGTTGTACGTGGAGAGCGCGTTGATGGCGGCCATGAGTCGCTCCTCGCGCTCCTCATCGGGCGGAAGGGGGAGTGTGGGTTCGGAGGCCTTGCGACGCTTGGGGGCTTGGGTCGACGGCGTCGGTGCAGGTGCAAGGTCTCGCGCGGCGCGTCGCAGTTCGATAAGGGCGTTGTCGAACATGACGGTTTTGGAGTCGCGAAGCAGCTTGGGGTCGAGCCCGTGGAATACGGCGTAATCCTGCAGCCATACGCGTGCAAACCGGTCGATGCCGGGCTCGAAGACGCGATAGGCATTCCAAAAGGCTTTGATTTTGTTAAAACCATCGAGCGGGTCATCTACGCCAATGCCACAGATCAGCTCATAGAGATACAGGAAGGCAAAGGACGTAGACGTTTCCTCGACGGTTTCGCGGCGCACCTGTGCACGCCAGGTAAAATAGCCGCGCAGCTGTCGATCGCTCATGGCGTTGTAGGTGGGAAAATACGACTTGAACGTGCCGTTGTAGGGGCAGTCGTCCTCAAAGTCGGCCATCAGCAGGCCTTGGCGGTAGAAAAGTTCGGCTTCCGAAAGCCAGCGGCCCGCACCGCCCTTGGGGTCGTCTTGCCAGCGCGATATCTCGCGCATCTTGCGGTACTGGTCGGGGAGGAAGTTCTGCATCTGTCGGCCGGTCTTGAGAATCGGCTCGTCAGCATAGATTTCGTTTGAGAAACGGGCGGACTGATGGGTTCGGGCCTCGGCCATAATGCGCTCGATGAGCATCTTGATGTCCTGATCGGCCACCGTCTCTCCTCTCTCTACGCAGCTACGGCGACCTCATATCATAGCACAGCATCAAACAGGTGTTCGAGATACCGTTTTCAGGTAGTTTTTTAGGCATGTCCCAAAAATCTACCGAGTGGTTAGAACAAGAGGGCGTAGATGACGGCTATGACAACGGAGGGGAGCATATTGGCCGTGCGGAAGGTCTGAGGGCGGATGAGGTTAACACCGACGCAGAAGATGAGCATGGAGCCCACGAGCGAAAGGCTGTCGAGGGCCGCGGCGGTCATGATGGGGGAGAGTGCGCCGGCAAAGAGCGTGATCGTTCCCTGGAATACGGCAACGGGCAGGGCCGAGAAGATGCAGCCGCGGCCGAGTGAAGCTGTCATGGTGCAGACGATGATGCAGTCCAGCGCGCCCTTGAGGGCGAGTGTGGACCAGTCGCCGAGCAGGCCGTCTTGAATTGAGCCCACGATGGCCATGGCACCGATGCAGACGGTCAGCGATGTCGAGACAAAAGCATTGGTGAACTCGTTGTCTTCCTCGCTGCCGGTTTTGCGCTTGAGCCATTCGCCCAGTTTCTCAATGCCGGCTTCCAGGTTAATGGCTTCGCCAATGAGCGAGCCGAGGGCAAACGAGACGATGAGCATGGTGGTGCCGGTGGTCGCCAGTGTCTCCCCATCGATAACGAGCATCTTTTGCATGGCGCCGCCCAAGCCGATAAACAGAACGCACAGCCCCGACGCCTTCATGAGCGTGTCTTGGATGCGGGGCGTGATAAAGCGCCCGCCTATCAGACCCAGCAGGCCGCCCGCAATCAAAAGTGCGACGTTGATAATCGTTCCTAAACCCGGCATGAACCCTCCCGCATTGATGCCAACCGGGAAATCGTAGCAGAACGTCTCGTTACCCAGATAGGGATCATAGCCAATTGCCTTCTTGGTGGTGTAAAAATCAATTCGCCTTGATAACTTGCACTTTGACGCGAATCGGATTGCCGCAAACGTGGTGGGTTGTGGAATCGAGAGGTTGGATTTCGATATACGCTTCGCCTTCCTCGGCGGTTTTGGCGGGACAGGTCTTGATTGTTTTTCCCGTTGCGACCACATCTGACTCGTAGATGGACGCATCGCCTTGAATTACGCGAAACCTTAAGGGGCATTTGTTTTTTCGCACGTTGCGCACATTAATGCAGAGCTTGCCGTTTGCCTGAAGCTGAGCGCGTGGTGAGACCGAGATTGTCATGGCGCCGTCGCGGGCGATGGCATCAGGCTGAGTCCTGGACATTTCGTGTGTCCCGCCATTGGCCGCGGAATACGAGGTTTTCGCCTTGGCGACGAGATGCGATTGCTGGGTGTATAGATATGCGGAAGCTAGGGCGCAGGCGATGGCGAGACCAGCGATGACGATGCGTTTTCTACGCAACGCGTCTAGGGCGTTTAGCCGAACTCGCGCCTTCATGCGATGTCCTTTGCTGTGTAAATACGTGCAAATGTGGACGGGTCCGCCCCAAAGAGCATGTGTAGCATGATGCGGCGCGAGTAGATGAGCTCATCAAAATTGGGATCGAGTTTGATGCCATGGGTTTTGGCGATGCGGTGGGCAAATACCGAAAAAGATTCGGGGTTGCAGATCACGTCGGTTGTGACGTGGTAGACCGTCGTATTCGGAAATGCCTCTTCATCGAAAGGCAAGAGATAGGGGTCATCGTCAACTTCGATGGCGAAGCCGTACTGGGGCCAGTAATATGCCATGGTGAGCCTCCCTGCTCCTATGCCAAAACTACCGTTGGTTTTGGCTCTCGATGGCGACCATATCAGCCACGGCTTGACCGATTTCCGGCCAGGTACTTGACGGCTTGTTATCGGCGCAGCTAAAAGGCCATGAAAAATTATTCAATTATTTTTTGATGTCGATTGGACACGAGATGGGCGGCGGGGCGACCTGCGTCTACTCCCACGCTCGCCGATGTAGAGCGCCGTTCACCGAATTGCGCAAACGTTAAATTCGTCAAATATGGAGGCGCTCTCGGTCGCGTCCATGAAACGATGCGGTAACATCTCCCTGCAAACACTGTAGTTAGCTAAAGGGGGAGTTTGCGTGTCTGCAACCATCAAGCCCTTCACCGACGAGTTCGAAGAGTATGGCCGCGATGAGTCCCGCGCATCGGGCGAGGCTTCGAGCATCTCGTTTCCGATGTCGGAAGACGAGGTGCGCGCTATCTTGCGGCAGCTCCATGTCGACCGTGTTTCGGTGACCGTTCAGGGTGCCCGAACGGGCCTCGCTGCCGGCGCCGTGCCTCATGGAGGGCATATCCTCAACACCTCGCGCATGAATCGCTACCTTGGTCTTCGCTGCGATGACGAGGGCCGGTTTCTGCTGCGCGTGGAGCCGGGCGTTGTGCTTTCGGAGCTGCGCAAACAGCTGGGCAAAAAGGTGCTGCCGACAGGCGGTTGGGACCAGGCGTCGCTTCGGACATACGAGGAGTTCCAAGCTGCCCCCGAGCAGTTCTTTCCCACCGACCCCACCGAGGCATCTGCCTGTCTGGGCGGTATGGCGGCGTGCAACGCCTCCGGCGCCCGCAGTTATGCCTACGGCCCCATGCGTCCGCATATCACGGGTCTTCACGTTGCGCTGGCGGATGGCGACCTGCTCGAACTTCACCGCGGTGAGGTTTTTGCTCAGGGCCGTCGTCTGTCACTTGTGACGGCGCAAGGTCGTTCGATTGAGCTAGACCTTCCTGACTACACCATGCCCAAGACCAAAAATGCTTCGGGCTATTTTGTTGCGGACGATATGGACGTCATTGATCTCTTTATCGGCGCATGTGGCACGCTCGGTGTTATCACCGAGCTCGAGATCGCCCTGCAGCCTGCTCCTGCGGTTGTGTGGGGCGTGAGCTGCTTTTTCGATAGCGAGGACAAGGCCGTTGCCTTTACCAATTCCGTGCGCCCCGTGCTGTCCCATGCTGCCGCTATTGAGTATTTCGATGCCGGCGCCTTAGATATCCTTCGCCGCCAGCGCGAGCGGTCGACCGCGTTTGCCTCGCTGCCGGCGCTCGACAAGGAGGCAAAGGTCTGCGTCTACGTGGAACTCGACTGCGACGACGAGGCGCAGGCGACCGAGGAGCTGTACCACTTGGGGTGGGTTTTGGAACTTGCGGGCGGCCGCGACGACGCGACTTGGGTCGCGCGCACCGAGGTCGATCGCGAATGCCAGCGGTTTTTCCGCCACGCGGTTCCCGAGAGCGTCAACATGCTCATCGACGAGCGCCGCCGCACGGACCCCACCATTACCAAGCTGGGCTCGGACATGTCGGTGCCCAATGCACGCCTGGCCGATGTCGTTGCCCTCTATCGCCGCACGCTGGCCGATAGCGGGCTTGAGTCTGCCGCCTGGGGACACATCGGCAATAACCACCTACATGTGAACATCTTGCCGCGCGACGCGCAGGATTATCGCGCCGGCGGCGAGCTCTTTGCCCAGTGGGCGGCCGAGGTCACGGCCATGGGTGGCGCCGTCTCTGCCGAGCATGGCGTCGGTAAGATCAAGGCGGGCTTCTTGGAGACGATGTACGGCCACGAGGCCATGGTCGAATCGGCTCGGCTCAAGCTCCAACTCGACCCTGCTGGACAGCTCGGCCGCGGCAACCTATTTTCGGAGAAGCTCTTGGATGAACTCGTCCAGAAAGGGGGCGCGTGAAGATGAGCGAATTCCATATGGTGGTGTGCGTCAAGGCGGTGCCGGGAAGCACCGAGGTCAAGATGGACCCCAAAACCAATACCATCGTGCGTGACGGCAAGCAGGCGGTTATCAATCCGTTCGATGCAAGCGCTCTGGAATGCGCTCTGTCGCTCAAGGACGACTTTATCGGCTTTGGCATGGATGTGCGCGTGACGGTGGTGTCGATGGGCATCCCCGCGACCGAGTCGCTGCTGCGCGACTGCATCGCCCGCGGCGCCGATGACGCGCTGTTGCTAACCGATCGCGCCTTTGCGGGTGCCGATACCCTGGCTACCACCTATGCCCTCAAATGTGGCATCGAGGCGCTCGACGAGGACTTTGACCTGCTCATTTGCGGCAAGATGGCAGTTGACGGCGATACGGCCCAGATTGGTCCCGAGCTTGCCGGAGCCTTTGAGATTCCCTGCGTGACCGACGTGAGTTGCGTGCAGAGCGCGGGCTTTACGACTTGCGGCTCGCTGGCGCTTGTCCACGGCTGTGACGCCGGCGAGGAAACGGTATATCTGGAGATGCCATGCGCGATGACGACTGCCAAGGAGATTGGCCAGCTGCGCATGCCGAGTATTGCTGGCATTCGCGCGGCCGAGGAAGCGGACGTGCGCGTGGTCGGCGCTGCCGACGTGAACGCCGATCCCTCGCGTTGCGGTCTTGCCGGTTCGCCGACGCAGGTCGTGTGCTCGTTTGTGCCCGACCGCGACCAAACGTGTGAGGCCGTTGAGGGCACGGCGTCCGAGCAGGCGGCAAAACTCGCCAAGATTATCGAGGAGATGGCATAGATGAGCGGACTGATTATCGATAGCGAAGCCTGTATCGGCTGCGGTCGCTGCGTTCGCGCTTGCGCCTCGGGCGGTATTGTGGCGGAGGGTGAGCGCCCCAATCGCTGTGCCCACGTAACCGACGGCTGCATCCTGTGCGGCGGGTGCGTCGACGCCTGTCCCGTCAACGCCATCTCGATCGAGCGCGATGAGGCCACCAGTGCGGCAGACCTTGACGCATATCGAGACATTTGGGTCTTCGTGCAAACTGACGAGCACGATGCCGTGGCATCCGTGGCCTTCGAGCTCATGGGTAAGGGCCGCGAGCTTGCCGATGTACGCGGCTGTCGCCTGGTGGCGCTGGTCGGCATGGGCCCCGAAGGCTCGCTCGGAGATCTAGAGCATCTGGTTTGCGCCGGCGCGGACGAAGTACTGGTCTGTCGTGACGAGCGCCTGCGTCAGAACGACGCGGAGGTCTATGCTCGCCTCATCTGCGATTTGGTAGCCGAGCGCAAGCCCGAAGCCATTCTGTACGGTGCGACCGCCTTTGGCCGCGAGCTGGCGCCTGGCGTTGCCGTGCGCCTGCGGACGGGCCTTACGGCCGACTGCACAGTGCTTTCGATGGATACGGAGACGGGCCTGCTGCAGCAGACGCGCCCGGCGTTTGGCGGCAACTTGATGGCCACCATTATTTGCCCCAACCACCGTCCTCAGATGGCAACGGTGCGCCCCGGCATCTTTAAGGCGCCCGACTTTGACCATAGCCGCTCCGGAACGATTACCCAGGTATGCCTTGCGGATGACGTTAAGGCCCGCGTCGAAATCTCGATTCTCGCCGAGGAATGGGGCCAGCAGGTTTCGATTGCCGATGCCGAGCGTCTGGTTGTGGTGGGTCGCGGTGTCGGGTCCAAGAAAAACCTGCCCCTGATGCGAAAGCTCGCCGAGGCCCTGGGCGCCGAGCTTGGCTGCACACGACCCGTCGTGGAGGCGGGCTGGCTGGAGTATCGCCACCAGATTGGCCAGACGGGCGTGTCGGTCTCGCCCAAGCTCCTCGTGAGCGTTGGCGTCTCGGGTGCCATCCAGCATCTTGCCGGCATCGGTGGGGCGGAGTGCATTGTCGCCATCAATGAGGACCCGGATGCTCCCATCTTTGGCGCCGCCCAGTACAAGGTCGTCGGCGACGCCGTCGAGGTCGTTGAGGAGCTGCTGGCCCAACTTGGGCACTAGGCGCTTGCCAGCCAGCTGCGCAGCTCGCCCTTAAGATGACTCCAGGTTGCCTGTGTGGCGGGGTCGGTAAAGGGGCGCGTGATACCAAAGGGCGCGTCGAGCAGACGGTAGATATCGCCCTGCTCGCGCGCCAGCGCGCGGCTTGCGGGATAGACGAGCTCAAACATAAAGCAGATGAGGCCCACCAAGTAGTCGGCCGACTCATCGCGTTCGTCGCGTGCGAC
The DNA here is from genome assembly GCA_902465105.1 of uncultured Collinsella sp. GTDB lineage: Bacteria > Actinomycetota > Coriobacteriia > Coriobacteriales > Coriobacteriaceae > Collinsella. Next base: position 5,533 of record CABQLM010000005.1, on the reverse strand, counting down.
GCAGCGGTGTTCGGCAAAGGCGGCAAGCGTCGGTACCGAGAAGTGGCTGGCGAGAAATGTATCCTCATCAACCTTGAGGATGGTGTCGACGGTGCTGTCGGCGATGGTGCGCATAATGTCGATCTTGTCGCCATCGCGCACGATATCGCAGAAGCGCAGCGTGCGTATGTCGAGCTGTGCAGGCAGACGGAAATCGCTGTGATAGGCAATGCTTGCGCGGATGAGCTCGTCATGCGCATCGGTTTCGATAAAGTCACGGATGTTTGTCGTGGCGGGTGCATCGGCGGGATGCTCGCCAAAGAGGACCTCGACGCCGAGCGCAGCATGGCTCATGCTCTCGGCGTCCTTAAAGGTGTCCCAGCGTCGCAGCTGTTCAAAGCGGCCCATATCGTGTAGCAGGCCGCAAAGCCATGCCAGGTCAATATCCTCTGGCGCCCAGCCCTGTTCGCGCGCCACGGCATCGCATGTCTCGGCCACATGATAGGTATGTTCGATCTTGAGGGCGATACGCGGGTTGGCGGCATCATAGGCATTGGTATAGGTTTTAAAGGCCTCGGACGCCCGAGCTCGATCGATAACTGTCATAATGACTTCCTTACAGATACGTCTTTCGATCCGGTGGCAATTGTAGGCGAACTTTATTGCCGCCGGTCGATATTTCCGCTGCGTTGCGAGGCGCATCGCAGACGACTTACCAGAATGGGAGCGGTATGGTCTCTAGGATCGTTAAAACCGTCTGGCCGGTGATGCTTACCTATGTTGCGATAGGCGCGCCGTGCGGAATGATTATGGCGCAGACAGGGATGGAACCCTGGATGGTCTTTGCCCTGAGCAGCACGTTTGTGACGGGTTGCGGCCAATTTATGGTCTGCAACCTGTGGCTGGCGGGTGTACCGGCGCCATCGATTGTCGCAAGTGTGGCCGCAATCTCCTCGCGGTTTGCGCTTTATTCGGCATCGATCGCACCGCATCTGAGGGGTGCCTCGAAGCGTCAGACGCTGGCCGTTGCCGCGACGCTCACCGAGGAGGCATACGGTATCTCGCTTGCCAAGTTGGTTGAGGGGGAGGATTGGGGTCCGCGCGAGTCCTTCGTGCTCAACGCGATCCTTATCGCAACATGGGGCGTCTCGTGCACGATGGGCGCCGCTGTCGGTGCCGTTGTCGATGTTCCCACCGCTATCGCAGGGTTTGTTTGTACCTCGCTCTTTATCTGCCTGCTCTTTTCGCAGAGGCTGTCGCGCGGCAATATCATAGCTGCCGTTTTGGCCGCGGTGTCCGTCGCCATATGCAAGTTCTTGGGGTGGACGAATATCGCCGTGCCGGCAAGCGTGCTCGTCGGCGTTGCCGCGGCGCTTGTGTGCGATGCTCTCGCCGAAGGAAGGGGTGCTCGCGATGCCCGTTAATGAGTTTTTGGTCCTGTGGCTGTCGTCTTGGGCGGCCATCGCGTTTTTCCGCATCGCCCCGGCGTATGCCTTGCGCGGGAGAACGCTGTCGCCCCGCGTTACCGAGGCCTTGGGTTATATTCCGCCCGCCGCCTTTGCGGCACTGGTCGCTAACGATTTGATAAGCCCTGGCGCTTTCGACGCCGGCTTGTGGCAGGGCTTGATGCCCTGGATTGCGGCTGCCGGTGTCGTGGCGGTGGCAATCAAGACAAAGTCGATGTTGTGGTGCTGCGTCTTGGGTATCGTGCTCTATATCGTTTTGAGCCTTGTTTAAAAGCAGGGCGCGCTTACCATCCTGACTCAACGAATCGAATTTCTCACTGAGCTGGTCTGCTTCTTCTGGTACCATGGTCAAACTTTACTGTAGCAAAGCATGACGTGGGCTTTTGTCCCGTGTCAGCGGAAATGGGGTTTCATGGCACAGGAAGCAACCGCCAGCGAGCAAAAGAAATTCAAGGTACCACGCATCCCGGGCGACATCATGATCTACCCGATGATCGTCGGCCTTTTGCTCAATACCTTCTGCCCGCAGGTCTTCGAAATCGGCGGCTTCTTTACCGCTGCCTGCCGCGGCGGCTCCAACACCATCGTTGCCGCCATCTTGCTGTTTGTGGGCGCTGGCATTAGCTTTAAGTCTACGCCGGGCGCCATTAAGACCGGCATCGTTGTGCTGATTCCCAAACTTATCGTCGCGGCGGCGCTCGGTCTGGGTGTGGCATATTTCTTCAACGACAACTTTTTGGGTCTGAGTTCCGTTTCTATCATCGGCGGTATCACCTTCTGCAACATGGCCCTCTACACGGGCATCATGGGCGAGTTCGGCGATGAGTCCGAGCAGGGCGCCGTGGGCATCCTGTTCTTTACGGCAGGCCCCGCGGTTACCATGATCATCCTTGGTGTCTCTGGTCTTGCCAACATTCCCGTTGGCACCATCATCGGCTCCATCCTGCCACTCGTGATCGGCATGGTTCTGGGCAACCTCTTTCCGTTCATTAAGAACCTGCTGGTTCCCGGCGCCAATCCTGCAATTGCTGTCATCGGTTTTCAGCTCGGTGCGTCCATGAGCTTGTCGAGCTTTATTACCGGCGGCATCTCGGGCATCCTGCTGGGCCTCATCACACTCTTTATCGTCGGTCCCATCACCTTTGCCTTTGAGCGCTTGTGCGGCGGCAACGGAAGGGCTGCCGTGGCTTGTTCCACCATCGCCGGTACCGCTATGACCACGCCGGTTGCCCTTGCTGAGGTCGCGCCGCGCTATGCCGAGCTTGCGCCTACGGCGTATGCCCAGATTGCCACCGCCGTTATCATCACGGCAATCATGGCCCCGATTCTGACCGGTTGGGTCGACAAGAAGTTCTGTCAGGGTAAGGAGGACCTGTCGGTTGCCGGTGTCGAGGCTATTGAGGAGGCCGTCGCGACCGATATAGATGGTGAATAATATCCACGATCAATTGAGTTAAGGTGCGTAGCCATGTCTTCGGGGCCGCGAACCAAGCTGTAGATACGTTTGATTTGCGGCCCCGACGTTCGCCTGTTACGTCGTGCGCGCCAGCGCTCACGTGTTTTCGGCGACTTGCCGATCAATCCCAACTGCTACCGCAAGGGGCGCTTGACCAATATGCTGGCCAAGCGCCCCTTGCGGTAGCAGTTGGGACTAGTAACGGCTGTCGAAGATACGCTTCGTCTTTTTTCTCGGAACGCGGCAACTCACCGAGCGGTACGGCGGTCGCCTTGGGCGTGCAGCCGATCTTGGCCTTAAAGACGGCGGCCACTTCGCGCTCGCATGCATCGCGCTCGGCGCTCGTCAGCTCGCTTTCGAACAGCAGCTCAAGCACATCGCGACCGTTGACGGCCTCAATCATTACTTGGTACCCCGAGCTCGCGCCGTCTACAAATTTAAGGATTTCCTCGATCTGCGCGGGGAACATATTGCAACCCTTGACCTTAATCATGTCGTCGGTGCGTCCCGCTAGGGTATCGATGCGCGGTGGGCAAGGCCGCAGGCGCATTTGCCGGGGATGATGCGCGTCAAGTCGTGTGTGCGGTAGCGGATAAGCGGTGCGCCCTGTTTGCGCAGGGTGGTGAGCGCCAGTTCGTCCACATCGCCGTCGGGAAGGACCTTGCCGGTCTTGAGGTCGACGATCTTGAAGTACACGTAATCGGATCGAATATGCATGCCGTCGTGCTCGCGGTACGAGATGCCGATGCCCGGCCCGTAAATCTCGGTGAGCCCGTAGATATCGAAGATCTCGATGCCCAGTTCGTTTTGGATGCGCTGGCGCATCTTTTCGCCCCAACGTTCCGAGCCGATGACGCCGCGCGTCAGGTGGAGCTTGTCGCGCAGACCGCGCTTCGTGATCTCCTCGGCCAACAACAGGGTGTAGCTCGAGGTTGCGGTGATGACGGTCGAGCCCAGGTCCTGCATCATCTTGAGCTGCGTACTCCATTAAGCTAAAGTGTGCGAACACCCTTTCTAAAAAGGTGAGCTCGCTAGGCTTTTTTGGGCCTGTTGACGATAATGATGCCGCCGCAGACCAACAGCAGGGCCACGATTACGGTGACGGGGCTCGTGCCAGCACCCTCGCCAAGTAGCAGTGCGCTCAGCAGCACGCCGAAGACCGGGTTCATAAAGCCAAAGACCGAGACGCGGCTGACGGGGTTGACGGCAAGCAGGCGTGACCACAGCGAGTAGGCGACTGCGGAGATAAGCGCCATGTAGATGATGAGCGCGATGGCGGGGACGATTGCCGTGGGGGAGAGCGCGCCGCCCATCAAAAGGCCAATGGCGGTGAGGACCAGACCTCCAACTAAAAACTGCCAGCCGGCAAGCAAGACGCCGTCGTGCTCGCGCGAGAAGATGCCGATGAGGCAGGTCGAAAGGGCGCCGGCGACGGTGGAGGCCAGGATAAAGCCCTCGCCGTCGAGCGTAAAGCCAAAGGTGCCATCTGCGCCCGAAAGGTTGACGAGCGCAACGCCGGTAAAGCCCAACACGCAGCCGAGCACCTTGGGCGCATTGAGTTTTTCGGTGCGAAACGCCAGGGCGGCAAAGAGGATAGCCAAGAAGTTGGCGCTGGCCTCGATGATGGAGCTCGACATGGCGCTGGCACGCGAGAGTCCCAGGTAGAAAAAGAAGTACTGACCGACGGTCTGGAAGAGCGACAAGATGCAGATGGGCTTGATATCACGCGCTTGCGGAACGAGCGGTCGGCGCTGGGCTGCGCTCATGCCGATAATGACCAACATGCCGGCAAGGGTGAAGCGCAGACCGGCGAAGAACAACTGCGAGGCGCTGTCGTGCGCCGGGATGCCAAAGAGGCTGTAGCCGATCTTGATGCAGGGGAAGGCTGATCCCCAGAGCGCGCAGCAAACGAGACAACCCAGGATGAGTCCGGGCAGGGTGGCGAGATACGGCTTGCGGCTTTCCATGGTGTCCTTCCTGTATGCGCGAAGCAAAAAAGAACCCGCCACCGGGGGTGCCGGTGGCGGGTGTTGTTACCCGAGGGGATTGTACCCGATGGGGACGTATTAAGCGAAGTAGGCTACGCCGCTTTCAAAGATCGGCATGAACTTATCGCCGGGAACATGCTCGGGTACGTTGCGGTACAGGTTGTCGCCGCGACGCTCGGCATGGCCCATCTTGCCCAGGACACGGCCGTCGGGGCTCGTGATGCCCTCGATGGCGAGTGCGGAGCCGTTGGGGTTGACGGAGAGATCCATGCTGGGCTTGCCGTCCTCGCCCACGTACTGCGTGGCGACCTGGCCGTTGGCGATGAGCTGGGCGAGCACCTCGTCGTTGGCGACAAAGCGGCCCTCGCCGTGGCTGATGGCGACGGTGTAGGGGTCGTCCAGGCTGCACTGCGACAGCCACGGGGACAGATTGGACGAGATGCGAGTGCGCACCAGACGGCTCTGGTGACGACCGATGGTGTTAAAGGTCAGCGTGGGCGCATCGGGTGTGGCGTCGACGATGTCGCCATAGGGCACCAGGCCGAGCTTGACCAGGGCCTGGAAGCCGTTGCAGATGCCCAGCATTAGGCCGTCGCGGGCCTTGAGCAGGTCGCGGACTGCCTCGGTGACCTCGGGAGCGCGGA
>CABQLM010000004.1 GCA_902465105.1 uncultured Collinsella sp. | reverse complement strand
GACCGTAGCCGGCGTGCTTGCAGGAACCGTAGCGGCGCAGGTCAAGGTAGTACTTGTACTGCTCGGGATTCATGCCCAGGTCCTTGATGCGGGCCTCGAGCAGATCCAGGCGCTCCTCGCGCTGGGAGCCGCCGATGATCTCGCCAATGCCCGGCACCAGGCAGTCGGCGGCGGCGACGGTCTTGCCGTCCTCGTTCATGCGCATGTAGAACGCCTTGATCTCGGCCGGGTAGTCGGTCACGAAGGTCGGGCGCTTAAAGTGCTCCTCGGTCAGGAAGCGCTCGTGCTCGGTCTGCAGGTCGATGCCCCAGCTGACGGGGTAATCGAACTTGTGACCGGCGGCGACGGCCTGCTCCAAGATCTCGACGGCCTCGGTGTAGGTGACGCGGGCAAAGTCGGAGTTTGCCACGTGGTTCAGGCGCTCGATCAGGCCCTTGTCCACAAACTTGTTGAGCATGTTGAGCTCGTCGGGGCAGGTGACCATGACGTCCTTGAGGACGTACTTGAGCATGGCCTCGGCATTGTCCATGTAGTCGTTGAGGTCGGCAAAGGCCATCTCGGGCTCGATCATCCAAAACTCGGCGGCGTGGCGCGTGGTGTTGGAGTTCTCGGCACGGAACGTGGGGCCAAAGGTGTACACGTCGCCAAAGGCCATGGCAAAGTTCTCGGCATTGAGCTGGCCGGACACGGTAAGGCTTGCATGCTTGCCAAAGAAGTCTTGGCTCCAGTCGACTTCGCCGGACTCGGTGAGGGGTGGGTTTTGGGGGTCGAGCGTGGTCACGCGGAACATCTCGCCAGCGCCCTCGCAGTCACTCGTGGTGATGATGGGGGTGTTGACGTAGACAAAGCCCTGCTCCTGGAAGAAGCGGTGAATGGCAGCCGCGGCGACGGAGCGGATGCGGAACACGGCGCGGAACAGGTTGGTGCGCGGGCGCAGGTGCTGCTGGGTGCGCAGGAACTCGACGGTGGCGCGCTTCTTCTGCAGCGGGTAATCCGGGGCGCTCGTGCCCTCGACCACGATTTCGGCCGCGGTGAGCTCGAAGGGCTGGGGAGCGTCGGGCGTCAGCTTGACGGTGCCGGTGCAGATGAGGGCGGCAGAGACGTTTTGGTGGGCAATCTCGTCGTAGTTGTCGAGTGCCTCGCGGTTCATGACGACCTGCAGGTCGCGGAAGCAGCTGCCGTCGTTGAGCGTAACAAAGCCAAAGTTCTTCATGTCGCGGACGGACTTGACCCAGCCGGCGACGGTGACGGTCTGGCCGCCGAGTGACTCGGCATCGGCATAGAGCTGCGCGATTTTGGTGCGGTTCACGTATCCTCCCATAACGGTTGAATGATAGTTATCCATACAGTTCGATATTCTAGCAGCTCGGCTCATTCATATTATGCAAACGATGACCGTATACGGCGGTTTCTGAATTACACAGTCCGAAGTGTGTGTGTCATAGGGGCTAAACGCGACGTTTGCCTCTGGGTGGGCTCGTTTTGGCTCAACTTATTGTGAATGCGATTCGGCGCGATACGTTCAAGTGGGGTAGGCTTGAAGGCAAAAACTGTGTGCGCTGTGCGCGAAGGGAGTTCATATGATTGTCGAGAGCCATGCGCTGTGGGGCGAGGAACAAACCGAGGAGCATCCGGCGACATTTACGTATTTGGGTGCCGAGCCGCTGCCCGACAAGCCCAATGGCCGCCGTCCCGCCGTGGTCATTTGCGGCGGAGGCGCGTTTACGCATATCGCGCCGCACGAGCAGGATCCCGTGGCATTTGCATTTTTGGATCACGGGTACCAAGCCTTTGTGCTCAACTATGTAACGAGCGCGACGGGCGATGTGAGTTTTCCGCACCCGCAGGCCGATTTGGCCAAGATGATCGCCACGGTGCGTGCGAACGCCGACGAGTGGCATGTCGATCCCAAACGCGTGTGCGTCGTGGGCTTTTCGGCTGGCGGCATGATCTGCGCCTCGTTGGCGACGCAGTGGAAGACCGGTCCCTTCGCGGGCCTGGCAGGGGCTCGTCCGGAGGATATTCGTCCCGACGCCGTGGTGCTGGGCTATCCGCTGCTCGACCTTGCCTATATGCGCGATATGCAGACGCGCGACCCTCGCATTGACTTGCGCGTGCCCAAGACGGGCGGCAAGACGGGGCGTGATTTGCTCAAGACGGGGCGTGATTTGCTCAACGACTACCTGTCGATGGTGACTGGTGGCGAGGCGACCGACGAACACTTGGCGGACATCTGCCCCACCACGCATGTTTCGCGCCAGATGCCGCCGACTTTTGTGTGGGGCGTGTCCGACGACAAGACCGCGCCGATCGCACAGGTCTATCCGTTTGCACAGCGCATGGCCGAGGAGGGCGTCGCATGCGAGATGCACGTCTTTGATCAGGGCGGCCACGGCCTTTCGCTCGGCAACGCCAACACCGCGGTCGATAATGAGGACAAACAAGTGGCGGTCCGCCCCTGGATTCGCCTGGCCTTTAGGTTCCTAGGCCGTCACGGTTTTTAGGCCGCGCAGCGCGAGGGTGGATAATCTCCCGTTTTTGGTCTGCTTTTCGGCCGAAGGGGGAGATTATCCACTCTCATCAGTAAAGCCTCCGAAAATCAACCCTCATTGCTTTCCTACCAAACGGTGAACTGGGCGTTTTCCGTGTTCCAATGGACATCGCGAACGTAGTCTCGCACGCCTGCCGTATCCCGCGCTTCGAAGAGCTCAAGAATATGGGCGTGTTCGTTGTTGGCTTTATTGAGCAGTTTGCACGCCGTCTCCTGGTCGACAGTCTCGTAATCGCGCTTGATAAAGCAGCGCTCGAGTTGCGAAATCATGTCGCGCAGACGGTCGTTGCCGCAGCGGTTGAAGTACGTAAGGTGAAAGTCTCGCTGAATGTCGTCGTACTTTCGGATAAGACCGCCTTGGATCGCAAGGTCCATGGACCCAACCAAAAACTTCAGCTGCATGATGTCCTCTTTGGTCAGGAAGGGACAGGCGAGGTATGCTGCCTGCCCGTCGAGCGGCCCCATAATCTCAAAGACCTCAACGGCGTTTTGCTGGTCGAACCCGCGGACACGGAAGCCGCGACGGGGGAGATTGTCCAGATAGCCGTCGCTTGCCAGCTGAATGAGCGCTTCGCGAACCGGCGTGCGCGATACACCCATGGCATCGCAGATCGCTTGCTCGCTCACGCGGTCGCCAGCCGAAAGCTCACCGGCGTCTATGCGACTCGAAATATAGTCGTATACATGATCTTTCAGGGGTCTTCTGAGTGTTTCCATGAGCTTATATTCCTTAACTGTATATTTTCAAAAATAAATACGGTTCGGTTAAATAGGCTATTTGAATTATAGAACTACCAGCTAAAACACGCTACTTAACCAGAAGAAATGAAAATACGCTTACCGAAAAATACCTACCGTTCAGGATTGTATACAATATACAAGACAGTAAAGACACCTTAAGATAAAGTCATCGAAAGGGAGGCGGGTGCAAAGAAGTCCCGCTCTCTGCTACGAGATCCAAGGAGGATCATCATGACCAAGTTCAGCCACGTCATCATCCGTCGTCCCGGCAAGTCCCTGAGCAATGGCATCACGAGCGCTCCCGAGCTTGGCCAGCCTATCTACGAGCGCGCCATCGAGGAGCACTACGATTACGAGCATGCGCTCGAGCAGTGCGGCGTTGACGTGTCGGTGCTGCCGGCGCTCGAGCAGTATCCCGACAGCTGCTTTGTCGAGGATCCGGCCGTTATCACCCGCTGTGGCGCCATCATTACCAACCCCGGTGCCGACAGCCGCAACGGCGAGAAGGACGAGATCGAGCCGGCCGTCCGTCGCTTCTTTGACGACGAGCATGTGAAGCACATCGTTTCCCCCGGCACGCTCGACGGCGGCGACGTCATGATGGTCGGCGATCATTTCTATGTCGGTCGCTCCGCTCGCACCAACGAAGAGGGCATCCGCCAGTTCTGCGAGATTCTCGAGGGCTGGGGCCTCGAGGGCTCCGAGGTTCCGCTGGAGGAAGTCCTGCACCTCAAGACGGGCGTCAACTACATCGAGGACAACAACATGCTCGTCTCGGGTGAGTTCATCGATAAGCCCGACTTTGCCCAGTACAACAAGATCGTTGTGCCCGAGGACGAGGCCTATGGCGCCAACTGCATCTGGGTCAACGGTACGGTTATCGTTGCCGAGGGCTATCCAACCGTGCTCAAGGCCGTGCAGGATCTGGGCTACAAGACGCTCGTTGTCGACACCTCTGAGTATCGCAAGGTCGACGGCGGTCTCTCTTGCCTGTCGCTGCGCTTCTAATGCAGTCACTGTACTAGCTTAATGATCGCTTGACCGATGGCCCGGCACCCGATTCGGGACGTCCGGGCCATCTTTCGCTCGATCACATGATGAGGGGGGTGCACATAAAATGGCCTCTAAAACTTCTAACAACGAGATTATCGACCCCAATGGTCTGGATCTCTTCCGTCTGACCATGATGGTCATTACTGCGAGCATCTGCGGCGGTATCTTCTCTCTTGCCGGCGATATGGCTGCGGGCGGAGCAAATACCGGCGCGGTTATCGTCTCGTGGGGCATCTGCTTTATTGGCGTCTTTGCGCTGATGATGGTGTTCAACGGTTTGTCTCAGGCTCGTCCCGACCTGACTGGCGGCATCTATGCGTACGCCGCGGCTGGTTTTGGCGATTACATTGGATTCAACTCCGCCTGGGGCTACTGGATCAGCGCATGCCTTTCCAACGTGAGCTTTGCACTTTTGCTGTTTAGCGCGCTGGGCTATTTCTTCCCTGCGTTTGGTGCGGGCAACAACCTGCTTTCCATCGTCTGCGCCAGCGTGTTTTTGTGGTTCCTTACCGCGCTTGTGCTTCGTGGCGTTAAGGAAGCTGCGGGCATTAACACGATTGTCACCTTGGCGAAGCTGGTGCCGCTGGGACTCTTTGTGCTGAGCATTGTGCTCCTGGGCAAGTTCAACGTCGATATCTTTATGGACAACTTCTGGGGAGAGCCGGCTGGTCCCGGCTTTGGCGAGCAGGTTGTCTCGACCATGATTGCCCTTGTTTGGGTCTTCACGGGCATCGAGGGCGCCGTTGTCATCTCGGGCCGTGCAAAGTACGTGCGTGACGTCGGTCGCTCGACGGCGCTCGGATTTGCGGCGGTCTTTGTCCTGTATTTGATTATTTCTATGCTGTCGCTCGGCATTATGCCGCGCGAGGAAATGGCGCAGCTTGCAACGCCATCCATGGCGGGAATTCTCGAATGCGCAATCGGTCCGGTTGGTGCGGCTATTGTCAACCTCGGCGTTATTTTGTCGCTGGTCGGCGCTATGCTCGGCTATGTCATCATTGCGTCCGAGACGCCGTTTGAAGCAGCGCGTCAGGGGTCGTTCCCGTTGGCGTTTGCCAAGACAAACGAGCGCGGTGCTCCGGTGGTGACGGTTCTGGTGAGCTCGGGTATCACGCAGCTCTTCTTGATTGTGTCGTATGTGGCGGCAAGCACCTACCAGTTCTTCTATAGCTGCGCGGTTAACACGATTCTGGTCCCGTATGTCTGCTCGGCTGCCTATTACATGGTGATCGGATGGAAGAACGAGCATCTGGATGGGCCTTATGCGCCAAGCGTCGGTAAGGCACGCTTCTTCGGTACACTCGGCTTTATTTACACGTTGTTCTTGGTATGGTCAACGGGCCTCCAGGGCGTCATGATCACGACGATCCTTTTTGCTCCGGCAATTCCCGTGTATATTGCGGGCGAGCGAGGCCGTGGCAAGCAGGTGCTTCCGCATCTGCACGACAAACTGATCGCAGCAGTGGTCATTGTCGTGGCAGTCATCTCGCTGTATTTGCACTTTACTGGTATTGCGCCGATTGTCTAAGACCACGGCGAGCCTTATTGCTTGGTCAGCCGGCGGGCATCGCGTATCGATGCTGCTCGGTATTCCATAACTTATGTGGGACTCTATAACGTGCCTTTGTGAGTGCCCACCAAACCCGCGCAGGTGACATTTGTTGCCTGCGCGGGCTTTTGCTGATTTGGTGCAATGGGGACAGGTTACTTTGCAACAATCTGTTGATTGAACGTCGTTGTATGTTCGCGCTATCATGCATGGTTAAATGGTTAGCCATGGCAAACGGTTAGCCAAGATAAACAAATTGCAACGCCCTGTGGGCGCCGGGGGAGGAACACGGACGTGAAGCTCGATACGCTCGAGATTGGAAAGGACGCCGTCGTCGCATCGGTAACATCGGACGATCAGGCGCTCCGACAGCATATTTTGGACATGGGCCTAACGCCGGGCACCGAAGTCACCATGATGAAGTACGCCCCCATGGGCGACCCGCTCGAGATTCGCCTGCGTGGCTACGAGTTGACGCTGCGCAAGGACGATGCCGCACGCATCGAGCTCGTCGACGTACACGACACCGATACGGGCCCGCGCGTCAACGCCGCGATTGGCACGACGGAGCACCCGGCCCTGGGCGAGGGGACGTATTCGCCTCGCGCGGCCAAGACGGCCGTGCCCGAGGGCGCGCCGTTGCACTTTGCTCTTGCCGGCAACCAGAACTGCGGCAAGACCACGCTGTTCAACCAGCTCACGGGTTCCAACCAACACGTCGGCAACTTTCCCGGCGTAACGGTCGACCGCAAAGACGGCACCATCCGCAGCCACCCCGAGGCGAGCGTTACCGACCTGCCCGGCATCTATTCGCTCTCACCATACACGGGCGAAGAGATCGTCAGCCGCCAGTTTATCCTGGACGAAGCCCCCGATGCCATCATCGACATCATCGATGCCACCAACATCGAGCGTAACCTGTACCTGACGCTGCAGCTTATGGAGCTCGACCGCCCCATGGTCATCGCGCTCAACATGATGGACGAGGTAACGGCCAATGGGGGCGCTGTGGACGTCAACTTGCTCGAGAGCCTGTTGGGCGTGCCGGTCGTTCCCATCAGCGCTGCCCGCAACGAGGGTATTGGCGAGCTGGTGGATCACGCTCTGCATGTGGCGCGGTTTCGCGAGCGTCCCGGCCGCTTGGACTTCTGCGCGCCCGATGGCCCGGACGGCGGCGCGTTGCACCGCTGTATCCACGGTATCGCCAACCTGGTCGAGGACCATGCCGTGACAGCGCACATCCCGGTACGCTTTGCGGCGACCAAGCTGGTTGAGGGCGACGAGCTGGTGACCGAGGCACTTCACCTGGATCGCAACGAGCTCGACGCTATCGAGCACATCATTACCCAGATGGAGGGCGAGGCCGGCACCGACCGCCTGTCCGCGCTGGCCGATATGCGCTTTAGCTTTATCGGCGACGTGTGCGGGCGCTGCGTGGTCAAACCGCACGAGAGCCGCGAGCACGTGCGCTCCGTCAAAATCGACCGCATCCTGACGGGGCGTTATACGGCCATCCCGGCATTTCTGGTGATCATGGGCCTCGTCTTTTGGCTGACGTTTGGCGTGATTGGCGCGGCACTGCAAGGACTCATGGAGGACGGTATCGCTGCCGTCATCGCCTCGGCCGATGCGGGCCTCAAGGCATTTGGTACCAACGACGTGGTGCGCTCGCTGGCTGTCGATGGCGTGCTTGCGGGCGTGGGCAGCGTGCTGACCTTCCTGCCGATTATCGTCGTGCTCTTCTTGTTTCTCTCCATTCTGGAAGATTCGGGCTACATGGCGCGCGTGGCCTTTGTCATGGATAAGGTGCTGCGTCGCTTTGGCCTGTCGGGCCGCAGCTTTGTGCCCATGCTCGTCGGTTTTGGCTGTACCGTGCCGGCTATCATGTCGACCCGTACGCTCCCATCCGAGCACGACCGCAAGATGACGGTCATGCTCACGCCGTTCATGAGCTGCTCGGCCAAGTTGCCGGTCTACGGCTTGCTGTGCGGGGCATTCTTCCCGCAGGCGACAGTTCCCGCCATGGTCTCGCTCTATCTGATCGGTATCGTGGTCGGCTGCATTGCCGCCCTGGTGCTCAACCGCACGGCATTTAAGGGCGACCCGGTGCCGTTTATCATGGAGCTTCCCAATTACCGCCTGCCGAGTGTCAAGACGACGGTGATGCTGGCATGGGATAAGGCCAAGGACTTTATTACCAAGGCCTTTACCATTATCTTTGCCGCTACCGTGGTCATCTGGTTCCTTCAGACGTTCGACATTCGCTTTAATGTGGTCGCCGACCAGTCGCAGAGCCTGCTTGCCGGTCTGGGCAGCATCATCGCGCCGGTGCTGGCGCCGCTCGGATTTGGTGACTGGCGCGCCTCGACGGCGCTCGTCACCGGACTTATTGCCAAAGAGAGTGTCATCTCGACCCTCACGGTCCTTTTGGGCGCAACCTCGCCTGCGGTGTTGTCGACCATGTTCTCTCCGTTTACCGCCTACGTGTTCTTGGTCTTTACGCTGCTGTATCCGCCGTGCGTGGCGTCCATCGGCGCCGTCAAGAGCGAGTTGGGCGCGCGCTATGCCGTAGCCGTGTTTGCGTTTCAGGTGACGGTCGCCTGGATCGTGGCGTTCCTAGTCCACGGCATTGGCGTGCTGATCGGTCTGTAGATGCCCATTATTGGGGTTGTTTTGCACCGGGGTTGTTTTGTTTTGCGGACCTCATCTTGCAAGATGCTGGCTATTGGCGCTAAGGCTGCTGGCGAGAATACCCACATTTCCGGCGGGCTTCTTGACTAACGGATGACAGCGGTCCTTCTCGTTATCTCTCGGATAGCGAAAGAAACACCTCGGTGACCCAAGATTCGTTGGTCCTGTCTACGCGAACTTCTCCGTCGTGCTTCTCGGCGATGCGGGCGAGAATTTGTCTGCCCCAGCCGTGCTCGGGGAGCACCTCGCCAGCGGGCCTTGCGTTCTGTTCTGTCTTGTTGGGCTCGACGTCCGCTGTCTTCAGCGTATTGTTCTTAACCCTCACAACAAGATAACCGGCGGCAAGACGCGCCCGTACCTCCACGCGCGGGTTCTTAGCTTCACTCGCCGCTGCCTCCCGAATTGCGTTGTCGAGCATGTTTGAGAACACCTCGCAAAGAGTGAGCGGCGAGAGTCCGATGACCTCGGGGACATCAATGTCGCACCGCCATGCAACTCCGAGGTCGAGGCATCTTTCGCGCTTTGCCGATAGAAGTGCGGCAACTGCCGCGTTTTCGCAGGGCGCATAGGGCTGTTTCCCGATAGATTCCGTGTCTCCGCGCAATAACCGAAAGGCGACATTCGCGTCCCCTTTGTCGAGTGCATGGGCAACTTCGTGAAAGCGCCTCGAGTTCTCGGATTTGAGATTTGCGGCGGAACCCTTGGAGAGTTCTAGCGTGCGACAGTACTCCTGTTGTGCGGAGAACTGTTCCGATGCGGCTGTCAGCCGCTCGCTCGTGTCGCGCGCCTGCTCGTCGCTTACGGAATGCGTGATGAAGAACCATGCGAACACCGATCCGACGGCGATGGAGCATAGCGCTCCGACGAATGCGGCCTCGGCACTTTTGTGTTGGGAAAAAAAGATATACAGAAGCCCAAGTGCCCCGAGCAACACAAAAGAAGCGGGGAGAACAAGGGTTACGAGGGTGCGCGAGGCCGTGAAGTGGGCAACGCGGTGTCCCAGCGAAAGCGCGCACAAGCATGTGGTCGCGAACGCGAGGAGTGAAACTACGTGGCCTGCATTCATTTCTTCTTGTCCTCCGGGCTCCATTCGTCAACGAGACCGCGGGCGTACGCCGACGCCTCCTCCAGCCTCCCTTGGTTTATGAGCACCGCAATTACCTGCTCATGGTTCCGTAGGTCGTGGCGAAGCATTGCGCATTCCCCAAGCGCCGCGAGCTCCTCTGCACAGTGGGCTTCGAGCTCCGCGATGCTTTGTTGGACGAGCTCGAGGCGCAGGCGGTCTTCTTCGCGCTTGCGCAGCAGACCAAAGCTACGAAGTGCCAGTGAATCGGCGATGACGCACAGGGCGTACCCCAGCATTGAAAACCAGAGAAGGGTCGTCGATTGGGGTGAAGAGTCAAAGTAAGTCGATCGTAGAAAGAGAAACGTCGATGATTGCATAACTACGGCGCCCGATAGCCAGAACTCATTGCGGCGCAAATGCTCGTCTAAGTGCTTTAACTGCTGGGCGAGCATCCTTGTCGCAAAGAGAGAAAAGCACGCTCCGATAAGGCAAGAGAGAAGATGCGATCCATACATTGCCATCGAGGTTTCGACGGATGCGGTCGCTGCGCCGCCGGTCAGAAACAACCAAAAAAAGACGGCGACAACCTCGCCAAATAAATGACCCACCATCAGAAGGGAAGACGCGAGGACTTTTCGCGAGGGGGTGTCCTGGTAGCCTGTGATCACGATTGTCGCTATCAGGAGGAATTGGGCCCAATTCCATGGCACCGTGGGAGGTATGAGCAATATTGCAAGAAAGAGCACCAGCTGCGCTGCTCGCAGCCAGGCACCACCACGGGGCTTGAGGGCGCTCTCAAAGAACGCGTACGCTACAAGGAGGTATGGGAGAAAGCTTGTCGTGATGGGCAGGTATGAAGCCATGCTTGTCATCAAAACAACGCTCCAATTCGTTCGAAGAGAGCGTCGCGGACTTGGGGACGGCAGCGTCGGCTCACGGGGATCGTGTCGCCTGTGGAAAGAAGCAAACTGTCGATGCCGAGCTTCTCGACAAAGTCGAGATTGATCAGAAAGCTTTGATGGCAACGGACAAATTGCGCCGGGAGCTCGTCGAGGAGTTCGGATAGCTTTCGATATACGCGATGTACCTGGGCGCCCTCATGAATAAAGGCACACCTGCGGTCGCTCTCGATGAAGGAGACTTCGGAGGGTCGGATGAGGACCACATCGTGATTGCAGCATATTGCAAAGGGGGCGTCTGCGCGGGCTTGGGAAGCTTCGAGCGCTTGGGAGAGGGCCAGGTTGACGTCGACGGTATTGAAGGGCTTTCTCACGAAGCTCACGTGGCGAGCCTCGTAGACGCGGGTGTAGAACTGGTCAAACCCCGTCATGAAAATTACCTGGGTGGATGAGTCGCGTGGAATATAGTTCTGCACCAGATCGATGCCGTCCCGGACGCCTTCGAAGTGTTTTCCAGAGAGGCTGATGTCTACAAACAGGGCATCGAGTTGCCATTCAGCAGCGATGTAGGCGCTAAAGAGTGAGAGGGACGGAAAAAGAATAACCTTAGTCTTTTCAGTGAGCTGTGGGGCATCGAAATCGCGGACAATCCGTTCCAGACCCTTCGCCTCATCAACGATGTCATCGATGATACCGACCACCCAAGCCACCTTGACGTACCTCCCCGTAATTTTGACAGATAACTATTAGTTTAGCCGCTGGGGGGAAGACGGTGAGGAAGCGCTCGTGTGCGATGACATATACGGTTGCATTGATGTCCTTTTCGGTCCATGGTGCGGCAAGGCAATTCAATTGCGTGGCTCTGACGTTGTATAAAAAACGTTGGGCTATGCCAAAAATGTCACTTGCTCAACCAGTTATTTCAGTATTGATACATGCTGTTCCCGCTGAAATAAAATCAGCTCATACGTTCAGGAGATTTTCACCGTCGGGATAGGGACGAACGATGTTTTGCCCGTGCTGAGCTGCTTGTCGCTACATAGGCCTTCGCGGCAACGACGACGAAAACGGAGGTTTTCGATGCGCTGTATAAAATGCGGTTTTGAATGCCCAGATAGTGCAACATTTTGCACAAACTGTGGGGAGAAACTGGCGAAGCGAGATCGAAAGAAGCTGCTGATGAGTACGATCGTCTTTGTGCTCATCGTTGCCGCTGCCCGCACCGTGGGCAATGAACTGTTCGCCCCAAAGCGCCAGAAGCCCTCGACAACCGACATTGCCATAACGTTGAGTGACGTCGACAACGAGAAGCTCCGGTCATATCTATCGGACGTAGCGGACTCCGATATGGACGGGCTGATCAGCAGCGACGAGGCCGGTCGGGTTACATCGCTTGGTGAGGTCGATGATTCGGGCATGGTGACCGACGGCGGCGTTTCGGATATGGGCCTCGAGGATATTGACTTCATTGCTTCTTTTAAGAATCTCGAGACGCTGGTGTGCGAGGACAATAAGCTGGACCAGATTGATTTGAGCCGGAATCCCGCCATCAAGGTCCTATGCTGTCGCAGGAATAACTTGACGAGTCTCTCGGTTCCAAAGACGCTTAGCTGCTTGTATGCCACGAACAATCCGATTGCCAAGATTGACCTGGCCGGCTGCGATTCCCTCAAGAAGGTCGAGGTTGATGATTCCGTCGAGGTAAGTGCCGCTTCATATGCCCCGTCCGAGGACGAGTATGCCAAGGCTTCCGCCTTGGTCTGCACTTATATCGTGTCGCATGACCCATATGGGGAGCTTGCCGAGAAGGGTACCGTTTGGTCTGCGGACGATTCCGAAACGACTTCCGATTTATTCTTCAACGCCCTTTATCCCGGGATGGCTTTCTGCGGGTTGGGCTATCACGATGCTGCGGGCGAGGTTAAGGAACTGCCGTGCTATGCCGCGGATGCACTTGGCTTGGAATGTCAGTCAAGCGGGTGTTTCCTTACAAAAGACGATGTCCAGAAGGTGCTCTCGTCTTTTTATGGAGCGCATGCCCCGTCGGACCTTTCGTTTCTTGACGAGTATAAGACGGGTGATGGGTGGAACTTTCCCTGCGTGACCGCGGCGGATACCAAAAACGTTGTCCTCTCTGATTTTGAGAAGTACGGCAATCACGTGAAGGTGAGGGCATCCGTTCGCTTTAGCGGGGGATGTGACGCCGATCCTGACGATGAGCGGTGGGACGAGCAGGTGTACCAGGTGCTTCTTGTCGAGAACCCGGATAGCATTTACAACTACAGCTTTGAGCGGGCGACCTGTCTCGAGTCGAACCATCACGAGCCCACAGTTACGTTGTCGGATCTGACGGGGCATTATCTGCTGAATCCTACAGATGAAGCCGATATCTCTATCGACGGGGATGTTGTGACGATTACCGCGCAGCTTTATTACTATGAGTCCGATTCGCAGACGACGCCGACTGCCTTGCTTCCCAGGGATACGTACATATTCCGATACGCCGATAACTGCAAGTTCGAGGGCTTTTGTCCCGACGGCCGCCTGCCGATTCTCCGCGACGATTTCGAGCGTGTGCTGAAACAGGAGAACCGCACGTTGCTGGCCATCGTTGCCGAGCATGGAGAGATAACGTGCGGGCAGATTATTCCCTAGGCCGGTTGGGTGGGGATATCGGAAGTGTGTCGCCTTTCACCGGTTTTGTCTACCGGTTATTTCCTCAAGAGGGCCGCTTTTGACTGATTGGGTGGTTCCCGCTTTCCTGCCATGAGAATCAAGGTATTTTAGCGTCCTATCTGTAGAGTTGGGAAAGGACTGAAAAATGTGCGGGATAAAGAAGCGTCGATTTGCGGCGTTGATCCTTACAGTTCTCTTGGCCCTATCGGCCGTTTATCCATCTCTCGCCTATGCGGAGGGACATGGAGGGCAAAGGACATCAATATCGTCGGACGCCGCTAGCTATAAGAGTGGAGACACGGTCGCGTTAACGATAGCTTCGACAAATGATGAAGATGTAACGTGGCATTCGGTCTCATATTCTGTCAAGCTTCCCGATGACGTTGAGGTGGATGACGGCTCTGCCCTCGAAGGGAGCTTTGGCGATATCGCTCCTGGCGAGACAAAGACGGCAACGATTAAGGCAAGGGTGCTTGCGTCGAAGGCAAGGGGCTCAATTCCTCAAACAGGGGATAGCCAATTTGTCGCATGGATTCCGGTCTTCCTTATTGGGCTATTGCTTGCGGCTGCTGGCGTACGAAATCGCCGAAACGCAGCGCTGATGATTCTTGCAGCCGCAGTCTTGGCCGTCTCGACGTATGCTGCTCCGGTTTCCGCACATGCCGATCAAGGCGTGATGCAAGAGACGTCAACTTGCGAATTTAAAGTGAATGGAAAGACCGTTCGCGCTCAAGTGACCGTAAGGCGCTCTCGGGTGTCGGCGACAGATCCTGTCGTGAAACCCGATCCGGTTCAGCCTTCAACAATCTCGCGCGGCGCGTGGCTTTCAAAACTTCTGGCTGCGACCAGCGCCAAGATGGACGTATCTGTAGATGCTCCGTTTTCCGATATAGCGGGTAATGAAAACGAAGCTGCTATTAAGGTCGCTTATTCGCTTGGGATAATCGACGGAGGCCAGAAGTTTAATCCCGATGCCCCCGCGACGCGCGAATTTGTGTTTGCGACGGCCGTGCTGCGCGCAGGCTTTAGCGATGATGGATCGAAGCTCAAGGCGGCTGACGCGAATGAGGCGAACAAGCCTGCCCTTCTTCAGGTTGCCCTCGACGAAGGCATCGCTTCGCTTGACGAACAAGGATACATAAGGCCTCAGGCTGCATTTGACGCCACCGAAGCCGATGGCCTGGCCAAAAAAGTCGCCGACTTGATGGCTTTGGGCGATTCCCCTTCGGAAGACTGTGACGAGGTTGTGTATCGCAAAGATGTGGTTGTGATCCATGGGTTCGAACGTGTCGGGGATGCCTACAAGGTTTCTTCTGACTGCGCTGTTGCAAAAGGGGACAAAGTTGCCCTTGAGACCGATGAGTCGCAGGCGGATGGTGCGTTTGGTGTCGTCAAAAGCTGTACAAAGAACGGTGACGGAACGCTTCTTGAGATAGCTCAAGCCAATAAGCTCGAGGACTATTTTGAGAGCATAAATATCTCGAAGTCCAAGATTGCGGCCTCTCTCGATATGATCGAGCCCTTGGAGGGTGTCGAGTTGGTCGATGAGCCGATGACGACGGCGGTCGGCGATGGCAAATTCGATTTGCCGACAGTCTCCTTCAAAATTGGAGAACAGACCCTTGGCAAGCATAGCAAGGGTGAGCTGAAGCTCAAAATGAGTCCTTATGCCAGGGCATCGATGAAATGGTCTGCCGATAAGGGCTTTCAGGAGATGAAGCTCGGGCTGGGAGGAACGGCCGGCTTAGAGGGCGAATTAAAGGCTGAGCTTAAAAACGAGGGTGCGTTTCCCGTTGCAAGGATTCCCTTTAAGATTTCCCCAACCTTGACCGTGTGGTCCGTGGTTAATGTCGAGGTGTCAGTTTACGGCAAGGTCAAGGTGACCTTGAATGTTGAGTCCGAAAGCAGCGCGTTCGTCAAAAATGGACACGTGGGCTCAGACTATGACGCAACGCTGGGGGATTCGAAGATTGCTTGCGAGGCGGGTATTAAGCTTGGCGTCGGGCCCCAGGCCACTCTGAACTTCTTGAGCATGGAAGTTTGCGATGTGAAATTGGCGGTAGGCGCGCAAGCCAAGGGAACCGGAGTTGTTCGCGATACCGGCATGGTGTGCAACGACGTTGCCGTATTTGCCTATGCGGAACTCACTGCTGGAAAAGATACCGTCTGGATGGATGCGGCGGGATTAACGCTGAAAGTTAAGTTTTGGGATGAAGATAACTCCCCGTTCAAGAAGAACTTCCATCTGGAGGACTTTGCCTTTGTCCCTGAGTGCACCTATGGAAAGGAAAATTATGAAGACGGCTGGGTCTGCGACTATGAAGCCTACGAAAAGGGCGAAATCGTTCTGATTGCTTACGACGGCCCAAATGAGAATCTGGTAGTTCCGGCAAAGTTCGAGGGAAAGTACGTCAAAGAGGTTAATTACAACATTGATTTCCACTACGGTAAAGAATGCGATGACGAGCATCCGATGCTGAAGGCGAAAGATCCTAAATCAATTAGTTTTGAGAAGGGATCGAAAGTCGAATCGGTCCAAATCAACAACCTCGCATCGGCTTTGCCCGATAAGCATATGTCCCTTGAGTCTATTGATGTGAGCAATTGTCCCAATTTGAGATATCTCGCGTTGTTGGATACTAATGTCGCCGAGCTGAACCTAAAGGGCAACCCTCGTCTGAGTAAGATTTGGATCGACATGAATCTAAACTTGAAGGGCCTTGACGTCAGTCACAATAACGAGCTGACGGATATCGCCATTAGTTGTTATGGACCTGGACAAGAGGAAACCTATGGGTGTTTTTCGCAATTGAGCCTTGGGAGTCAGCCGCAGCTGCAGGATCTCGAGTGCATTGGAAGTAACATAACGAGTCTTGATTTATCGAAATGCCCGAGCCTTAAATATGTGAGGCTCCTTGGCAATAAGATTAAAGACACATCCTCGATTACTTCCCATCCAAATTACGATCCTGACAAGTGGGATTTGAGTAACCAGCGAGTTTAGCTGTATTTCGGTCCCGTGTCCGTTACTGACGGATGCGGGACCGTTGCTATATAATCGCCTCCGCTCAAAATGATTGGAGACGTTATATATGGCTCAAACAAAGCAAGACGGCATCACGCTCAGGCAGTGGCTCCCGCTTATCGGGCTCGCCTGCTGTGCGTTCGTGTTTAACACGTCGGAGTTTATGCCCATCGGCCTTTTGACTGATATCGCCGCGTCGTTCTCGCTTACCGAGGCCCAAGCTGGCATCATGATCTCGGTCTATGCCTGGGGCGTCATGCTGCTGTCGTTGCCGCTCATGGTGTTCGCTTCGCGTTTCGAGTTTAAGCGGATGCTGCTGGGCGTGCTTGCCGTGTTCTCGCTGGGCCAGTTCCTGTCCGCTGTGGCGCCGACTTATCCCATCCTGGTCTGCGCGCGCCTGGTGGTCGCTTGCGCACATGCCGTGTTCTGGTCGGTTGCCTCGATTATGGCCTCGCGCCTGGTTGACACGCGCCATGGGGCGCTCGCCATCAGCATGATCGCTACGGGCTCTTCCATCGCACAGATCTTCGGCCTGCCCCTCGGTCGCGCCATTGGCTTGGCCGTGGGCTGGCGCATGACGTTTGCCGTGGTCGGGTCGTTGTCTGCTGTCGCGATCGTCTACCAGGCGACCGTGTTTCCTGCCATGTCGGCGGGTGAGCGCTTTACCGTCAAACAGCTGCCCGAGCTGCTCAAGAACCCGTTCCTCATCGCGCTCTACGCGGTCACGGTCTTTATGGCGACCGGCTATTACGCAAGCTACAGCTACATCGAGCCCTTCCTGGCGCAGGTCGCTCACGTCGACGCGGGCGCCATCACCATGACGCTGACGGCGTTTGGCTGCTCTGGTCTGCTCGGAAGCTGGCTGTTTGGCCGCCTGTTCGATGGGCACCGGTTCCCGTTCTTGGCTATTACGCTCTCCGGTGTGCCGGCGGCCCTGCTGCTCATGGGTCCGGCCGCATCGTCGCTCGTGGCAGTGCTTGCCGTCTGTGCGCTGTGGGGCTGCTGCGCCACGGCCTTTAACGTGGCGTTTCAGGCCGAGCTCATCAAGCACACGCCGGCGGATTCGTCGGCTGTCGCCATGTCAATCTTCTCGGGCTTGTTCAATCTGGGTATCGGCACGGGTACCGCGATCGGCGGCGCCGTGGTTTCGGGTCCCGGTATCGCTTGGATCGGCTACGCAGGCGGCACGATCGCCGTCGTGGGCGTCATCCTCGCCATCACGGTGTTATTCCCAGCCATCCGTCGCGCAAAGCCCGTCGCCTAATCTCGTTCCCTCATCAGTTGCGGTGGAATAGTTCTAGTTCTTGTTTAAGGCCTCTGAAGGCCCAAGCAGGAACTATTCCACCGCAACTTATTTTGGGGGAGGGGATACGCGGCGGGCATACAATGGATGTCGTTGTGTTGAGCTTACCGGGAGGTTGCTATGTGGGCATACGAGACGACGTTCTATCAGATCTATCCGCTGGGCTTTTGTGGAGCTCCGCGCGAAAACGCCGCGCCCGTTGCCGAGGATGAGCTCGCCCAGGCTGCCAACGCCGCGCCCAACCCCGATGCTCCCATCATGAAGATTGCCCAATGGGCCGACTACCTGCAGGAACTCGGCGTTGGCGCTGTGCTGATCAACCCGCCACTCGAGTCCGATAGCCATGGCTACGATACGCGCAGCCTGCGTCACATCGACCGCCGCCTGGGTGGGGACGCCGACTTTGCCGTCGTATGCGACACACTACATGCCCACGGCATCCGCGTGGTGCTCGACGCCGTCTTCAATCACGTCGGTCGCGGCTTTTGGGCCTTCCGCGATGTGCAGGAGCGTAAGTGGGACTCGCCCTACAAGGACTGGTTCCACATTAGCTTTGATGGCGACTCCTGCTATGGCGACGGCTTTTGGTACGAGGGCTGGGAAGGCCATTTTGAGCTCGTGAAGCTCAACTTGCAAAACCCTGCCGTGGTCGATTACCTGCTCGAGTCCGTGCGCCGCTGGGCCGAGGTCTTTGGCGTCGACGGCCTGCGTCTGGACGTCGCCTATATGCTCGACCGCGACTTTATGCGCCGCCTACATGCCTTTGCCCGTGAGCTCAAGCCCGACTTCGTGCTGATCGGCGAGACGCTCCACGGCGACTACAACCAGATCGTCAACGACGAGATGCTCGACTCCTGCACCAACTACGAGTGCTACAAGGGCCTGTACTCCAGCTTTAACTCGGTCAATATGTTCGAGATCGCGCACTCGCTGCATCGCCAGTTTGGCGGCGACCCCTGGTGCATCTACCGCGGCAAGCACCTGCTGTCGTTTGTCGACAACCACGACGTGCCGCGCTTGGCAAGCATCCTCACCGACAAGTCGTGCCTGCGTCCCGCCTATGGCATGCTCTTTGGCATGCCGGGCATCCCGTGCGTCTACTATGGCAGCGAGTGGGGAATTGCTGGCGAAAAGGGTGGCCCCGATGGCGACTGGGCGCTGCGCCCTGCACTCGATGAGCCTGCGCCCAACGAGCTGACGGCCTTCATCACGCAGCTGGCGCACCTGCGCTCGGCAAACGACGCGGCGGCCCGTGCTCTCGACTACGGTGCCTATCGCAATGTGGTGATCCAGAACAAGCAACTGCTGTTCGAGCGCGCCTGCGACGACGCGACGGTGCTCGTGGCGGTGAACGCCGTGGACGAGCCTTACACCTTTGGCGCCGGCGAGCTCAACGGCTCCTTTGTCGATTTGCTTGCCGACGGCGTGCCCACGGTCGAGCTGACGGGCTCCCTTGAGCTTGCGCCCTACGAAGTGCGCTATCTGTTGAGGGCCTAGGCCATGGCTGCGTCCGACGAGGGCTATCAACATATTGAGCATGGGTTTGAGCCCGTGTTCGACCAGCGCTCGCGCGTTTTGGTGCTCGGATCGTTTCCGTTTTGGTGCTCGGATCGTTTCCCTCGGTGCTTTCGCGCGCCAATGCCTTCTATTACGGCAACCCTCAGAATCGCTTTTGGCGCGTGATGGCCGCGTGCCTCGGTGTGCCTGTACCGCCCAACGAGGGCGACCCTTTGGCAAGCGGTGAGCCCGCGACGCTCGATACCTCCATTGCCGCCAAGCGGGCCATGCTGCTGAACGGCGGCGTGGCCCTGTGGGATGTGATCGAGAGCTGCGACATTAAGGGTTCGAGTGACGCGAGCATTCGTAACGTTGTGCCGGCACATATCGAGTGCATTACCGACGCGGCTCCCATTAAGCAGGTGATATGCAACGGTGGTACAGCTGGCCGGCTCTACAAGCGCTATCTACAAGAACGCACCGGGCTGCCCGCCATCGTCCTGCCCTCGACAAGTCCCGCCAATGCCGCCTGGCGCCTGGAGCGTCTTGTCGAGCGCTGGCGCCAGGCAGCTGACTGGGCCGCACGGTAGTCTAGACCCTTGATTGAGTATGGGCGCCGAGGCGTTTGATGATGGCGCGCCAGATTGGTGCGGGCACGGCGGGCTTGGCGCGCACCATGCCGTCGGCATCGACGCTACCGGCATTGCCGCCGCCAAGCAACTGCGCATGCTCAATGGAGCAGCCCATGCGCACGGCGCCTACGAGCTTGTCCATGGCCTCAGAAAACGGTCGCCGCAAGAGTCCCATGCGTGGGGAATGGCGAAGTGCTGCGATGCCGTTGCCGGCACAGATGACAACGCCGTCGCACCACGTTAGTTTACGGAGCTCGCAAGCTTCCCGCAGGCGCTCGACGAGCATGTGCGCCCCCTCGGTGCTTATGTGGGCAACCTGCACGACGACATAAACGCGTGTCTCTGTATTTCCAAGGCGATCGAGCATCTGCTCGACAACAGCCATCGCCTCTTCGTCAAATGCATCATCAACGGCGAGCACGATGCCATCGACTGCATCGGTGCCATTTGCCTTCAAGTCGACCGGGCGGGGGAGTACCGTGCCGGAAAGCCGGGCATAAGCCGCGATGGCATCCTGCAGGTCCCAGAGCAAAAACTCAAGATCGGCGTTATCGGGAATACTGATATACGCAATGGTTTGCAACGTTTTTGGTACATCGCCGCGCGCGGTCGTCTCCATGCCGCCTCCTTTCCGGTTGGTTTCCGTTTAGGTTACACCGTCTGGCGGCGCCCCGCCGCGCTATCCTAGTGCAACCCTTACGAAAGGAACGCCATGCGTCTGCCCATGAACACCTCGCTTGCCACGCTCAAGCCTTCCGGCATCCGTCGGATTAACGCGCTCGCCGCCCAGCACCCAGGGTGCATCGCGCTTGCGCTCGGCGAACCCGATTTTCCTACGCCCGATGTGATTAGCACCGAGGTAACCGCTTCGTTGGACCGCGGCGATACGCACTATCCGCCCAACAACGGTCGCCCCGCCCTGCGTGAGGCGTTGTCTGCCTACATGGGAGATGCGGGCCTGGCGTTTTCCGCCGATGAGGTCATCCTGACCGACGGCGCGACCGAGGCCCTGTCGGCAACATTCATGGCTATGCTCAACCCCGGCGACGAGGTCGTCATCCCCACGCCGGCCTTTGGCCTGTACGAGAGCATCGTCGTGGCCAATCACGCCAAAGCGGTCTTTTTGGATACGGAGCCTGCGCAATTCCAGATTGATGAGGAGGCACTTCGTGCTTGCGTGACGCCGGCGACCAAGGCCATCGTCATCTGCTCGCCCAACAATCCTACGGGCTGCATCCTCAACGCGGCATCGCTCGACGCCGTGGCGCGTGTGGCGAAGCAGACGGGCGTCTACGTGGTCTGCGACGACGTATACAACCGCTTGGTCTACGTGGATGGCTACGAGCGCTTTGCCCAGCGCCACCCAGAACTTCGCGAGCAGACGGTAGTTATCGAGAGCTTCTCCAAGCCCTGGGCCATGACCGGCTGGCGCCTGGGCTGGCTCGCAGCGGCAGCCCCCGTCATCGCCGAGATCGCAAAAGCCCACCAATACCTAGTATCGAGCGCCGTCTCCTTTGAGATGGACGCTGCGGCCCGAGCCCTGACCGTCGACCCAACCCCCATGCTCAAAGTCTACCGAGCCCGCCGCGAACGCGTGCTCGCAGCCCTTAATAACATGGGCCTCGACGTCGTAGAACCCGCAGGAGCCTTCTACGCCTTCCCCAGCATCAAACAATTCGGCCTAACAAGCGAAGACTTCTGCATCAAAGCCATCAAAGAAGCAAACGTAGCCTTGGTCCCCGGAGACTGCTTTGGAACCGAAGGCCACATCCGCCTCAGCTACTGCGTGAGCGATGAAAACCTGGACGAAGGCCTAAATCGCCTGTCCACCTTCATTTCGACTTTGTAGTCCTCAGGGATGCAACATATCAGCCCACCGACACAAGGGTTATGCGTGGGGCGCGTCGCTCAACGGACACGAGGATTCGCAGCAGAGTTACCGTAGCTCCGGCCGGGAGGGGCAGGGCGAGTTTTCCGTAGATTCCGCACGAGCCGAAGGCCACTTAATGTGGCCTTCGTGCGAGCCCAGGACTTGACCGAGCGGAAAACTCGCCCTGCCCCTCCCGGCCGGAGCGTATGCAGGGTTTGTGTACGAATCCTCGCGCCCGTTGACCGACGCCGGGGTCCCCGCCATAATACTTTCGGTTCACGCACGAATCCGCTGCCAGAGACAGCCGGCGCAAACGGGCATCGCCCGCAAGCTTAATGGGATATCCCGCCAGCCGAGGTGGTCGAGTAGATATGTCTTCTCGCCCCCGTCGCTCATGCAGCGCGGGGGCTTTCTTTTTGGACATGCCCCCGTCACGTCCTTGTGGCGGACCGTGCCCGGAAAGAATTCGAGGAGGTGTAATTCATGCCCCAGCAGTACAAAATCGACAAGGTTGCAGAGATCGAGTCCCGTATCGCCGAGAACGCCGGTCTGTTCGTCGTCAACTACAACGGTCTGACGGTTAAGCAGGCTCAGGAGCTGCGTCATCAGCTTCGCGAGTGCGGCGCCGAGATGAAGGTCTACAAGAACAACCTGGTCAAGATCGCTCTCAAGAACCAGGAGCAGCCCGAGCTCGACGAGATCCTCGCCGGCCCCGTCGCTTATGTGTTCTACGAGACCGAGCCGGTCGAGGCCGCTAAGGCCCTTAAGGACTTCTCCGCTCAGTCCAAGGGCGTCCTTGAGATCAAGGGCGGTATCTCCGACGGCAAGGCCGTTTCCGCTGATGATGTTAAGGCTATCGCCGAGCTGCCCACCAAGGATCAGCTTCTCGGCCAGATCGCCGGTCTCATCTCCGGTTTCGCTCGCGACATCGCTGTCTGCGTCAACGGCGTTTCCTCTGGTCTCGCTCGTTCGATCCAGCAGGTCTCCGAGCAGAAGGCAGCCTAGTCGCTGTTTTCACCCGCGGCGGCAACGCCGCACCCCTGGCGCATTCGCGCCGTGTTTTAACTGATCTCCGTGCACATGCACGGAAACCGAAAGGACTTAGAAATGGCTAAGCTTACCACCGATGAGATCATCGATGCTCTTAAGGAAATGACCCTTCTCGAGGCTTCCGAGCTCGTCAAGGCTATCGAGGACACCTTCGGCGTTTCCGCCGCTGCTCCTGCCGCCGTTGTCGCCGCTCCCGCTGCTGGCGCTGCTGAGGCCGAGGAGAAGACCGAGTTTGACGTCGTGCTCGAGGGCTTCGGCGACAACAAGATCCAGGTCATCAAGGCCGTCCGTGAGCTCACCAGCCTTGGCCTGAAGGAGGCCAAGGAGGTCGTCGAGGGCGCTCCCAAGGCTGTTCTCGAGGGTGCCAAGAAGGAGGACGCCGAGGCTGCCAAGGAGAAGCTCGAGGCTGCTGGCGCTGCTGTCACCCTCAAGTAATCAGGCTTTCTCGCCAGATTTCTTTGCAGACGGGGTTCGCATTGCGGACCCCGTCTTTTATTTTGCTCTGGAACGCTGCGAATCTGCACGATTCCTTGTTCGTCTTACACGCAAGCTGGTGGCCTGATGGCTGGAGCAAACCCATCATTCCTGCAATAATTTGCGTTGACCTGCTGAAGAATCGCATTTGCCTGCGGCGATGCCGGCTCCCGGCGTTAACATACGATGAATCGCAATTTGGTCTGCGGCGCTTGCGCTGCACGCACAGGGCGCATTTGCGCCTGCGAAAGGATCCTTGAATAATATGAAGGCAATCATCCCCGCCGCCGGTCTTGGCACGCGTTTTCTGCCGGGCACCAAGTGCACGCCCAAAGAGATGCTGCCGGTGCTCGACAAGCCCGTCATCCAGTATGTCGTTGAGGAGGCGCTTGCTCCCGAAGAGGTCGACGACGCCATCATCGTCACCTCTCCCGGCAAGCCCGAGCTGCTGAGCTACTTCCAGCCCGACCGTTCGCTCGAGAACCTGCTTCGCGAGCGCGGTAAGGACGCCTACGCCGATGCCGTTGCCCATGCGGGCGGTATGCCGGTCGACTTCCGTTATCAGTACGAGCCCAAGGGCCTCGGTCATGCCATTCGCTCTGCCGCCGACGCTGTGGCGGGGGAGAACTTCCTGGTTCTTCTGGGCGACTACGTTGTGCCTAACCGTGACATCTGCGACAAGATGCTCGCCGTCTCCAAGGAGCACGGTGGCGCTTCGGTTATCGCCGTTGCCGCGTGCGCTCCCGAGGAAGTCAGCCGCTACGGTGTGATTGCCGGCGAGCGCGTGGGTTCGCTTGACGGCGCCGATGACGCTGCCGATGACGAGCCCGGCTCGGTGTGGCGTGTTTCCGGCCTGGTTGAGAAGCCCTCTGCCGAGGAGGCTCCCTCCAACCTCTACATCGTCGGCCGCTACCTGCTCAGCCCGCTGGTCATGGACCTGCTTGCCGATCAGCAGGCCGGCAAGGGTGGCGAGATTCAGCTGACCGATGCCATGGCACGCTCGCTCGACCGCGAGGCAATGTACGCCGTCGTCATCGATCCGCTTTCGGGCTACGATACCGGTACCCCGTCTGGCTGGATGGCAACCAATGCCCTTATGGCCGCAAGCGACCCTCGCTTTGCCGACGCCTTCTGGGACGCCATCGACGAGCGCGGCGGCTTGATGCGCAAGTAAGCCTTCGGTCATCGACATTTACGGGTGCGGACTTCGGTTCGCGCCCGTTTTTTATAAGAGCTGCGATTGCCAGTCCTCCGTTCACAGAAAATATATGAACATGTGTTCGCTACACATATGTCTACCTGCGTATTCTCTGATGAAAAACTTTGCTACTCCAAAAACTCAATCGCGTCAAGGCTTTTCTTGCCCAACGGTCGGTACCTGATAAACTATTAGGTTGCGATAACTGGCGAAGCTATGCCTCGCCAACCCACCGAGCATTTCCGTGAAGGAGGAAAAACCTGGTGACCTACGCATACACTGCCACTGAGCGCAAGCGCGTCAGCTTCGGGAAAATCCCGGAGGCCATGGAGCTCCCCAACCTTATCTCTGTTCAAAGGGAATCCTTTGAGCGTTTTAAGGACGAGGGCCTTCGTGAGGCGTTCAAGGAATCCAGCCCCATCCAGAGCCAGAACCATGTTCTCGAGGTTACCTTCGGCGAGCATCAGTTCGGCGACCCCGCGCACACCGTCGAGGAGTGCCGCGAGAAGGATATGACCTATCAGGCTCCGCTTCTGACCGACGTCCGTCTCACCAACAAGGAGACCGGCGAGATCAAGGAGCAGCTCGTCTTTATGGGTGACTTCCCCATGATGACTGATCAGGGCACCTTCATCATCAACGGTACCGAGCGTATCGTCGTCTCGCAGCTCGTCCGTTCCCCGGGCGTGTACTACAGCTCCGAGATGGATTCGGGCAAGCAGATCTACAAGGCTCAGATCATCCCGTCCCGCGGTGCCTGGCTCGAGTTCGAGGTCGACAAGCGCGACCAGCTCATGGTCTCCATCGACCGTAAGCGCAAGCAGAGCGCCACGATGTTCCTGCGCGCCCTTGGCATCGCCGTCACCAACGACGACATCATCGAGCTGCTCGGCAACTCCGATGTGATCAAGCGCACCCTTGAGCGCGATACCGCCCTCACTCGCGAGGACGCCCTCATCGAGATCTACCGTCGTCTGCGCCCGGGCGAGCCTCCCACCGTGGATGCTTCCCGCAGCCTGCTCGAGGGTCTGCTCTTCAACCCGCAGCGCTACGATCTGGCCCGCGTCGGTCGCTACAAGGTCAACAAGAAGCTCAACCTCACCACCGAGGAAGAGGTCACGGTGCTCACCGACGAGGATATCGTCGCTACGCTGCGCTACCTCCTGTCCCTCGCTGCCGGCGAGCAGGGCTTCAAGGTCGACGACATCGACCACTTTGGCAACCGCCGCATCCGCACCGTCGGCGAGCTCGTCGCCAACCAGTTCCGTATCGGCATGAGCCGTATGGAGCGCGTCGTCCGTGAGCGCATGAGCTCCCAGGACATCGACGAGATCACCCCGCAGTCGCTCATCAACATCCGTCCGATCGTGGCCTCCATCAAGGAGTTCTTCGGTTCCTCGCAGCTCTCGCAGTTCATGGACCAGGCGAACCCCCTGACCGGTCTGACCCACAAGCGCCGTCTGTCCGCACTCGGCCCTGGCGGTCTTGCCGGCCACAAGTCGGGCTCCAGCCGCCGCACCAACGTGCCGACGGCCGTCCGCGACGTTCACAACTCGCACTACAGCCGCATGTGCCCGATCGAGACCCCCGAAGGCCCCAACATCGGCCTGATCGGCTCGCTTGCCCTCTACGCCCGCGTCAACGAGTACGGCTTCATCGAGGCTCCGTTCCGCCGCGTCGAGAACGGCGTTGCCACCGACCAGATCGACTGGATGACCGCTGACGAGGAAGAGAAGCACGTCATCGCGCCGGCCAACACGCCGCTCGATCCCAAGACCAACGAGTTCATCACGACCGATGCCGAGGGCAAGATTGTTCGCCCGCACACTGTGATCGCCCGTACCCGCGACTTCGACGGCTCCTTCGGCGCTCCTGCCGACGTGCCCGTCGAGGACGTCGACTACATGGACGTCTCGCCGCGTCAGATGCTCTCCGTCGCAGCCACGCTGATCCCGGTGGTTTCGGTCGCTACCGCAATGATCCCGTTCCTGGAAAACGACGACGCCAACCGTGCCCTGATGGGCGCCAACATGCAGCGTCAGGCCGTGCCGCTGGTTCATCCTGCCGCTCCCTACGTGGGCACCGGCATGGAGCGTCGCGCTGCCCTGGACTCCGGCGAGGTCACCCTGGCCAAGAACGCCGGCGAGGTCATCTTTGCCGACGCCGCCAAGATCATCGTCAAGCATGCCGGCGGCATGGACGAGTATCACCTGGCCAAGTACCAGCGTTCTAACCAGTCCACCTGCATCAACCACCGTCCGCTCGTGCGCGTCGGTGACACCGTTGAGCAGGGCGAGCCTCTGGCCGACGGTCCTTCGACCGATCACGGCGAGCTCGCACTGGGCCAGAACCTCACCGTGGCCTACATGCCGTGGGAAGGCTTCAACTACGAGGACGGTATCGTCGTGTCCGAGCGCCTGGTGGCCGAGGACCTGCTGACGACCATCAACATCACCCGTCACGAGATCGACGCCCGCGACACCAAGCTCGGCCCCGAGGAGATCACCCGCGAGATCCCGAATCTCTCCGAGGACATGCTTGCCAACCTCGACGAGGACGGCATCATTCGCATCGGCGCCGAGGTCGGCCCTGGCGACATCCTGGTCGGCAAGGTCACGCCTAAGGGCGAGAGCGCTCTGACCGCCGAGGAGCGCCTGCTGCGCGCCATCTTCGGTGCCAAGGCCCACGACGTTCGCGACACCTCCCTTAAGATGCCTCACGGCGCTTACGGTCGCGTCATCGACGTCGTCCGCTTTAGCCGCGAGAACGGCGACGACCTGGCCCCCGGCGTCAACGAGCAGGTGCGCGTCTACGTCGCCCAGCGTCGTAAGATCCAGCAGGGCGATAAGATCGCCGGCCGCCACGGCAACAAGGGCGTTATCTGTAACGTTCTGCCGGTCGAGGACATGCCCTACATGGCTGACGGTACCCCGATCGACGTCATCCTCAACCCGCTGGGCGTTCCTTCGCGTATGAACGTCGGCCAGCTGCTCGAGTGCCACCTTGGCTGGGCTGCTGCCTGCGGTTGGGATACCGAGGATGCCGACTCCGACAAGTATGTCCCCGGTCCGTTCTTCACCGCGACGCCCGTCTTCGACGGCGCCAAGGAGGACGAGATCGCCGAGGTCATCCGTCGCGCCAACAAGAACATGCTCAACAAGGCCACCGCTGCCTTTGGCGATCACATGCGCCCCGAGTTTGTCACCCAGCTTGACGAGCGCGGCAAGACCCGTCTGTTCGACGGCCGCACCGGCGAGGAGTTCCGCGAGCCCATTACCGTGGGTACGTCCTACATCCTCAAGCTCGGCCACATGGTCGACGACAAGATCCACGCTCGTTCGACCGGCCCTTACAGCCTGGTTACCCAGCAGCCGCTGGGCGGCAAGGCGCTGGGCGGCAAGGCACAGTTTGGCGGCCAGCGCTTCGGCGAGATGGAAGTTTGGGCACTGTACGCATACGGTGCTTCCAACGTCCTTCAGGAGATCCTGACCGTCAAGTCCGACGATACCGTGGGCCGCGTCAAGACCTACGAGTCCATCGTCAAGGGCGAGAATGTTCCGGTCCCGGGTATCCCCGAGTCCTTCAAGGTTCTCGTCAAGGAGATCCGTTCCCTCGCGCTGGACATCGAGCCCATGCACGATGCCGACGAGGACGCCTCCGCCCCTGTGACCGCCGAGGAGACCTCCGCTCTCGACGACCTGGCTGCGCTCGCCGGCGTTGACGCCGACGTCGAGGCCCAGGATGCCGAGACCGCCGAGGCACCCGAGGCTGTCGCCGCCACGACCACTGATAAGGAGTAGTTGACTGTGGCAGATTTCGAAGCTACTGATTTTGACTCGGTAAAGATCTCCCTTGCCTCCGCCGACCAGATCCGTTCCTGGTCGCACGGTGAGGTCAAGAAGCCGGAGACCATCAATTACCGTACCCTCAAGCCCGAGAAGGACGGCCTGTTCTGCGAGAAGATCTTCGGTCCCGCCAAGGACTGGGAGTGCTCCTGCGGCAAGTACAAGGGCATCCGCTTTAAGGGCATCGTCTGCGAGCGCTGCGGCGTCGAGGTCACCTCGGCCAAGGTGCGTCGCGACCGCATGGGCCACATCGAGCTCGCCGCTCCCGTGTCCCACATCTGGTACTTCAAGAGCCCCACGAGCTTCCCGATGAGCCGTATGCTCGACATCAAGTCCAAGGACCTCGAGAAGGTTCTGTACTTTGCCAGCTACATCATCACCGAGGTCGACTACGAGGCCCGCGAG
Source organism: uncultured Collinsella sp. (assembly GCA_902465105.1). Taxonomy (GTDB): domain Bacteria; phylum Actinomycetota; class Coriobacteriia; order Coriobacteriales; family Coriobacteriaceae; genus Collinsella. The sequence goes on along the minus strand of CABQLM010000004.1, from coordinate 41,369 downwards.
GCCGACGCTGACGACCTGCGCGAGGAGCTCGCCGCCGATCTGGAAGAGATCGATGCCGAGTGCGCCCGCCAGATTGAGTCCCTCAAGGAGCAGGGCAACCCCGAGAACTTTGATGAGTTCTCCGACGAGGAGCCGCTGACCCCCGAGGAGATCGCCTCTGGTATTGTCGACATCGAGGAAGAGTACAAGGACGAGAAGCAGCTCCGCACGGACGCCTTCAACGCCTTCATGAAGCTCTCCGAGCGCGACCTTATCTCCGATGAGCCGCTGTTCCGTGAGATGACCCGCTACTACTCCATGTACTTTAAGGGTGGTATGGGTGCCGAGGCCGTCCGCGACCTGCTCGCTGCCATCGACCTTCCTTCCGAGGCCGAGAAGCTCAAGGCCATCATCGCCGACGAGGACTCCCAGAAGCAGAAGCGCGAGAAGGCCGTCAAGCGCCTCGAGGTCGTTGACGCCTTCCTGAAGGGCGGCAACAGCCCCGCGAACATGATCCTGGACGTCATCCCGGTCATTCCGCCCGATCTGCGCCCGATGGTCCAGCTCGACGGTGGTCGCTTTGCCGCGTCCGACCTCAACGATCTGTATCGTCGCGTGATCAACCGTAACAACCGACTCAAGCGCCTGCTCGACCTGGACGCCCCTGCGATTATCGTGAACAACGAGAAGCGCATGCTCCAGGAGTCCGTGGACGCTCTGTTCGACAACGGCCGTCGTGGTCGCCCGGTCTCTGGCCGTGGCGGTCGCCCGCTCAAGTCGCTTGCCGAGGCCCTCAAGGGCAAGCAGGGCCGTTTCCGTCAGAACCTGCTGGGCAAGCGTGTCGACTACTCCGGCCGTTCGGTTATCGTTACCGACCCCAAGCTGCTGCTGCACCAGTGCGGTCTGCCCAAGACCATGGCACTGGAGCTCTTCAAGCCCTTCGTCATGAAGCGTCTGGTCGAGCTTGGCAAGGTCGAGAACATCAAGGGCGCCAAGCGCGCTATCGACCGCGGTGCCACCTTTGTGTGGGACATCCTCGAAGAGGTCATCGACGGCCGCGTCGTGCTGCTCAACCGCGCACCGACCCTGCACCGTCTGTCCATCCAGGCCTTTGAGCCGGTGCTGGTCGAGGGCAAGGCCATCCACCTGCACCCGCTGGTCTGCTCGCCCTTCAACGCCGACTTCGACGGCGACCAGATGTCTGTCCATGTGCCGCTGTCCAGCCAGGCTCAGGCCGAGGCCCGCGTGCTCATGCTCTCTGCGAATAACCTGCGCTCGCCGGCATCCGGCAAGCCGGTCAACATCCCCTCGCAGGACATGATCATCGGCGTGTACTACCTGACCCAGGTCCGCGACGGCCTGCCCGGCGAGAACCATGTGTTCGCCAGCTTCGACGACGCGCTGCACGCCTATGACTGCCGCTCCGAGGTCGACATGCAGGCCAAGATCCAGGTCCGCGTGTCCGCTGCCGATGCCAACGTCATCAACGAGGACGGCACCCGTATCTTCCGCGTCAAGAACGGCAAGAACGAGTTTGTCGACTATGATGTCACCGGCAACAAGACCGCGCGCTTCGAGACCTCTATCGGCCGCATCATCTTCAACCGCCAGTGCCTGCCCGAAGACTATGAGTTCATGAACTACAAGATGGTCAAGGGCGACGTGGCCAAGCTGGTTGCCGACTGCTGCGATCGCTACCCCGAGGCCAAGGTCGGCCCGATCCTCGACGCCATCAAGTACTCCGGCTTCCACTACGCTACCCGCGCCGGCCTCACCATCTCGGTGTGGGATGCTCTCATCCCTGCCGAGAAGCAGGAGCTGCTCGATCACGCCCAGGCCAACGTCGACCAGATCAACGAGTACTTCGAGGAGGGCTTCATCAACGAGACGGAGCGCCACATCGAAGTCGTTAACGAGTGGACCGCTTGTACCGACAAGGTCGCAGCGCTCATGCTCGACTTGTTCGACGAGGAGAACCCGCTCTACATGATGGCCGACTCCGGCGCCCGTGGTTCTAAGACCCAGCTGCGTCAGCTCGGCGGCATGCGTGGCCTGATGGCAGACATGTCCGGCGAGACGATCGACCTTCCCATTAAGGCCAACTTCCGCGAGGGCCTGCTGCCGCTCGAGTACTTCATTTCGACCTACGGCGCCCGTAAGGGCCTGGTCGATACCGCATCCCACACCTCGGACTCCGGTTACCTGACCCGTCGTCTGGTCGACGTGGCCCAGGACGTCATCGTCCGCGAGGAGGACTGCGGTACGCACGAGGGCGTCACCTACAACCTCATCATCCCCGGCACCACCGACCTCAACACCGACCTCGTCGGCCGTTGCTTCATCGAGGATGTCGTGGCTCCCGATGGCACCGTACTCTTTGAGCAGGACGGCTACATCGAGAAGGTCGCCGACATCCAGAAGATGGTCGATGCAGGCCTCAAGAAGGTCAAGCTCCGCGCGCTGCTCACCTGCCGCTCCAAGTACGGCGTGTGCCAGAAGTGCTACGGCTGGGATCTTTCCACCCGTCGTCCGGTCGCCATCGGTACCGCGGTCGGCATTATTGCCGCCCAGTCCATCGGCGAGCCCGGTACGCAGCTTACGATGCGTACCATTCACTCCGGCGGCGTCGCTGGCGTCGACGATATTACGCAGGGTCTGCCTACGGTCAGCCGTATGTTCGATATCGTCGGCAACGTCAACGAGAAGATCCTGGGTCGCGAGGCCGAGCTGGCTCCGTACTCCGGTCACCTCTCGATTAAGCCCGAGAAGTCCGAGTATGTGCTGACGCTCACCGACTCCGAGGATCACACCCGTGTCCTCGACGAGCGTCGCGTCCCCGCTTCGGTGCGCTTCATGCCCGAGATCGAGGACGGCTGCGAGGTTCGCGCCGGCGATCAGATCACCAAGGGCTTCGTCAACTTCCGCAACCTGCGCAAGCTGACCGACATCGAGTCGACGATGCACACCTTCGTCGAGAGCGTCAAGGACGTCTATACCAGCCAGGGCGTCGACCTGAACGACAAGCACATCGAGGTTCTCGCACGCCAGATGCTGCGTCGCGTTCAGATCACCAACCCCGGTGACTCCAAGTACCTGCTTGGCCAGTACGTCGACCGCTACGAGTTCGCCGACGAGGTCGAGCGCGTTGCCCGTCTGGGCGGTCAGGCTCCTGTGGCCGAGCCCGTCATCCTGGGTACGCTCAAGGTCGCGTCCAACATCGACTCCTGGCTGTCGAGCGCTTCGTTCATCCGTACCGCCGGCGTCCTTACCGAGGCTGCCATTGAGGGCAAGGTCGACCACCTGCTCGACCTTAAGTCCAACGTCATCGTCGGTAAGAAGATTCCGGCTGGTACTGGCCTCAAGCCGTATGCCAACGCAAAGCTGACGTATCGCACGGCCGATGGCTATGTTGACATTGACGGCCCGGCTTCGCCCAACGCCAAGTCGCTGCCCGAGTGGGCTCCGGTGGAGCTCAAGGACCTGGACGAGCAGCTCCCGCAGCAGCTCGACTGGGCCGGCTACGACGAGTTCGGCGGTGCTGACGGTTCGTTCACCCGCAACGGCCACACCATCTCTGCCGAGAAGGCTCGCCTGTACCTGTTCGACGACCTGGGCGTGTCGCAGCGCTGGACCAACAAGTTCAGCGAGGTCGGCATCGAGACGGTCGGTGACCTGGTCGGCAAGTCCGAGGAGGATCTGCTGCGCATCGATGGCATCGGTGCCAAGGCGATCGAGGAGCTCCGTGACGGCCTGGAGGCCCACGACCTGCTCTACATCCTCGAGAACAACGATGACGTTGCCGACGAGGAAGACCTCTCGCAGCTGCTGCAGATGGTCTTTAGCCCCGACGGTCCGGACGACATCCTGCTGGGCACCTCTGCCGCGCCGACGCATCACGCCGACGCCGACGAGGAGCTCCTGGGCGCTCCGATCGACGACAAGAAGGCTCCCGCTAACGGTGCCATCAACGAGGACATGGCTTCCCTCGATGAGCTGCTCAACCAGCTCGTGGACACCGACGACGCTGAAGAGGCCAAGGACAACGACGAGGAATAATTTCCTAGTACGTTAACCGCCCTTCCAAAGACCCGCTCCCCAACAGGGGAGCGGGTCTTTTTTGTTGAAGAAAACCTGCCAAAAAGGGACGGTTTATTTTGGTAGGTTTTTCCTGCTTGAATTTGAAACATTCCGTTCGGTCAAAGCGTATCTATGGTGAGGGCCTCAGCAAGAATCATTAACGTCACCGGGAGGTGATTATGGAAGAACAAGCATTTAGACAGGCGGTCGAAGATCACCGGGATGTCGTGTTTCGGATCGCATTGACGTACCTGCGCGATCGCGCCGATGCCGACGATGTTGCCCAAGATGTCTTTCTTAAGTTGCTTAAAAGCGATACACAATTTGAGAGTTGGGAGCATCTTCGCCGATGGCTTATCCGGGTCACGATCAATGAATGCAAATCGCTCTTTCGAAAGCCGTGGAGGCGCGTGGAGGATATTGAGAACCTGGTCGATTCGCTCTCGGTAGCGCAGGATGAGACCAGGGCTGTCCTGTCAGACGTTATGCGACTTCCGGAACGATTCCGTATTCCTCTTGTGCTCTATTACTATCTGGGCTTTTCGACCTCAGAGATTGCCGAGTTATTGCATGTGCCAGCCGCGACTGTTCGAACGCGTTTAGCTCGCGGCAGATCGAAGCTCAAGTTTATCCTAGAGGAGGGCGACCGTGAAATCCAATCAAATCAAGCAGGCCTTCGAGTCCATCCAAGCCGATAGCGATCTTGCAGATCGCGTCCTAAATACCGCTGCGGGTGAGCCGCTCCATCGAAAGGGCCACGCGAAGCCTCTGTATGTTGCCGTAATCGGATGTCTTGCCGGAGTGTTGGCGACCGGAGGGGTCGCCTACGCCGTTGTCAATTCCAGCTATTTTGCCTCAGCTTGGGGAAACCACGGCAACGGGGATTCCATTACCTGGACCAACGGCGGCTCATCGGGGACTAAATATACCTACACCAGAGAGTTTGGTGATGGCATCGCGCCCCAAAGCTTGGAGGGTGCAGTCCAGGAGGTTAATCTGTCCGTCGAGGGCAACGGCTATACGCTCGATATCCATGAGATGGCTATCGATAAAAACGGCTGCGGAGCCGTGACGTTTACATTGTCCAATCCAAATGGCGTTAACTACTACAAGCAGGCAGCAGAGACAGGCGAACTTGTTCTCTATGGTGAAGAAGAACAGAGCATCGGCACGCCCGACATGAAGTTCGGCGAGGAATGGGCTGACACACGCTGCACCATTGATAAGGACGCATCAAGCGATACTGTCATTAATGGCACGATGTACTTTGCTTCTATGGATCGCGAGCGAGGTTTGCAACATGCGGTCACCTGGAATATCCAGTGGACCGAGGGCGAAGGTGAGGACGCGAAACTGTTCGAAGCATCGACGCCCGAGTTTAGCGTTGGAGAGCACGTCGAGACCAAGGAGCTTCACTCCGGTGACTCGCCTCTTGAGATTAGCCCGTTTTCCATCCAGACGCACATCGATGATTTGGGCTATGAAGCAGTTGATAATAAGCTGACCGTCAGCTACAAGGATGGATCGGAGCAGATTATCGAAGATGACTACGCAGGGGTGTTCAACTTATATTTTTCTTATGCGCGCAATAGCGGAGAGAACATCTGGGTGCCAACGAAGTTGATCGATGCCGACCAAGTGGTCTCAGTAACGCTTGAGGGCACGAGGTGCACGTCAACAGGAGAGACCGAAACAGAAGTACCCTTTACCATCGTCTATTCGTAAGATTTGGGGCCGCTTCCTACTAGGGGAAGCGGCCTATTTTGTGTTACATGGGCGGTTAAAGCGAGCGATATTCGTCTGAATTTCGGAAGTATGCGGCAAAATCTCGATGGGTCGACCACACCGTATATGCTCAAGCGCTCTACCTGCGGGTTTGCTATCGCAAAACCCCTGTGTGCTCGGTAAGTACAGAATTTGCCGCATACTTCCGAAAACGCCGCCGATTTCCATGCGACAGATGAGAGCGGTTCACCGCTGGAGCGCGACGTTTCCCCGGATAAAACCGACCAAAATAAACCTGTCCCTTTTTGGCAGGTGACGTTGCCCCGACGAGCACGGCGGATTCCCGGGCCGGGCGGCCTGCGGTTTAAGTTTGTCGCGAGTTCCGCACGAGCCGGAGGCCACTTAATGTGGCCTCCGTGCGAGCCAGGACTGTAGAGCAGCAAACTTAAACCGCAGGCCGCCCGGCCCGGGAATCCGCCCCTGCGTACAGAAGGGGATTCCTTTTGTGTAGGCTTTGCGGAAATGTGCTCATTTTAGGATACGCCCGGCGGCGTGGTCTGTTGACGGCACAGCTAACGGCACGTATCCTATCGAACTGCGTGTTTCGTAGGGGGATGCTGACCCCTCGATTCAAGCCGTTGCACTTTACAGAAAGCTGGAATCATTCGAGAAGGAGTACGCTTTGCCTACTATTAACCAGCTGGTTCGCCAGGGCCGTCGTTCCGTGCCCAAGAAGTCCAAGAACGCTGCTCTGCAGCACAACTCCCAGAAGCGCGGCGTGTGCACCCGCGTCTTCACCACGAGCCCCAAGAAGCCGAACTCGGCTCTTCGTAAGGTTGCCCGTGTTCGCCTTGTCAACGGCATCGAAGTTACTGCTTACATCCCGGGTGAGGGCCACAACCTGCAGGAGCACTCCATCGTGCTCGTCCGCGGCGGTCGTGTCCGTGACCTCCCTGGTGTCCGTTATCACGTCATCCGTGGCGCCTACGACGCTGCTCCGGTCCAGAACCGTATGCAGGCCCGTTCCAAGTACGGTGCTAAGCGCCCCAAGGCTAAATAAGCCAGATAACGTTTTGATACTTTCGCCGTGTGCCGCCTAAGCGCCGCACGGTAGACACTTAAGGAGATTTCACATGCCGCGTCGTGCAGCAGCTAATCGTCGTGAGGTTCAGCCTGACGCCGTTTACAACAACCGCCTGGTGACTCAGCTCATCAACAAGGTCCTTCTTGACGGCAAGAAGGCCACCGCTGAGCGCATCGTTTACACCGCTTTCGAGATCGTTGCCGAGAAGTCCGAGGGCGGCGACGCTCTCGCTACCTTCAAGAAGGCTATGGACAACGTCAAGCCCACGCTCGAGGTTAAGCCCAAGCGTGTCGGTGGCGCTACCTATCAGGTCCCGATGGAGGTCAACTCCCGTCGTTCCACCGCTCTGGGTATCCGCTGGATTGTCAACTTCTCCCGCGCTCGCAAGGAGAAGACCATGGCCGAGCGTCTCGCCAACGAGATCCTCGACGCTTCCAACGGCCTGGGCGCTTCCGTCAAGAAGCGTGAGGACGTCTTCAAGATGGCCGAGGCCAACCGCGCGTTCTCTCACTATCGTTGGTAAGTTAAGGTAAGGAACTAACATGGCTAAGCCTAAGTACAAGCTTTCCGATACCCGTAACATCGGCATCATGGCTCACATCGATGCCGGTAAGACCACCACGACCGAGCGTATTCTTTACTACACCGGTAAGACCCACAAGATCGGTGAGGTCCATGAGGGCGCTGCCACCATGGACTGGATGGTTCAGGAGCAGGAGCGCGGCGTAACCATTACCTCCGCTGCTACCACGTGCTTCTGGAAGAAGGACGGTACTGACTACCGCATCCAGATCATCGACACCCCGGGCCACGTTGACTTCACCGCCGAGGTCGAGCGCTGCCTGCGCGTCCTCGATGGCGCTGTCGCCGTCTTCGATGCCGTTGCCGGCGTTCAGCCCCAGTCTGAGACCGTTTGGCGTCAGGCTTCTACCTTCAACGTCCCCCGCATCGCCTTCATCAACAAGTATGACCGCGTGGGCGCTGACTTCTTCAACGCTATCGAGACCATGAAGGATCGTCTCGACGCCAACGCCGTGGCCGCTCAGGTCCCGATGGGCGCCGAGGACAACTTCTGGGGCGTCATCGACCTCGTCACCATGACCGCATGGGACTTCAAGGCCGACGACAAGGGCATGACCTACCCCGAGCCGATGGACGAGATCCCGGCTGAGTTCGCTGACATCGCTGCCACCAAGCGCGAGGAGCTCCTCGACGCTGCTGCCAGCTTTGACGACGAGCTCATGGAGAAGATCCTCATGGAGGAGGACTTCACCGTCGAGGAGCTCAAGGCTGCTCTGCGCAAGGGCGTTCTGGCCAACGAGCTCAACCTCGTCTTCGTGGGCTCCGCCTACAAGAACAAGGGCGTCCAGGAGCTGCTCGACGCTGTCGTCGACTACCTGCCCAGCCCGCTCGACGTTGAGGCCGTCACCGGCACCGATCCGGACACCGGCGAGGAGATCCAGCGTCATCCTTCCTTCGACGAGCCCTTCTCCGGCCTGGTCTTCAAGATCATGACCGACCCGTTCGTCGGTAAGCTCACCTACGTCCGCGTTTACTCCGGCCGTGCCGAGTCCGGCTCCTACGTGATCAATGCTTCCAACGGTCAGCGCGAGCGCCTCGGCCGCATCCTCGAGATGAACGCCGCCGAGCGTATCGACCGTGACGACGCTGCCGCCGGCGACATCGTCGCTTGCGTCGGCTTCAAGAACTCCACCACCGGTGACACCCTGTGCGCCGAGGGCAAGGAGATCGTCCTCGAGAAGATCGAGTTCGCCAAGCCCGTTATCGACGTTGCCATCGAGCCCAAGACCAAGGCCGAGCAGGACAAGATGTCCCTGGCTCTGACCAAGCTCGCCGAGGAGGACCCGACCTTCCAGGTGTCCACCAACCACGAGACCGGCCAGACCATCATCGCCGGCATGGGCGAGCTGCACCTCGAGATCATCGTCGACCGTCTGCTCCGCGAGTTCAAGGTTGACGCTAACGTTGGTAAGCCCCAGGTTGCCTACCGCGAGACCGCTGGTCACGACGTCGAGAAGGCTGAGGGCAAGTTCGTCCGTCAGTCCGGCGGTCGCGGTCAGTACGGCCACGCTGTCATCAAGCTCGAGAAGATGGAGGAGGGCTTCGGCTACGAGTTCGTCAACGCTATCGTCGGCGGCGTCGTGCCCAAGGAGTACATCCCGTCCATCGACAAGGGCATTCAGGAGGCCCTGAACACCGGTGTTATCGCCGGCTTCCCGGTCCTCGACGTCAAGGTCACCCTGTTCGACGGTTCTTACCACGAGGTCGACTCCTCCGAGGCCGCCTTCAAGATCGCCGGTTCCATGGCTATCAAGGACGCCCTCAAGAAGTCCGATCCGCAGCTGCTCGAGCCGATCATGGCTGTCGAGGTCGAGACCCCCGAGCAGTACATGGGCGACGTTATGGGCAACCTCTCCGGTCGCCGCGGCAAGATCGAGGGCATGGAGGATCGCAAGAACAGCAAGCTCATCCGTGCCAAGGTGCCGCTGGGCGAGATGTTCGGTTACGCTACCGACCTTCGCTCCCAGACCCAGGGCCGTGCATCCTACACGATGCAGTTCGACTCTTATGAGCCCGCGCCCAAGTCCATCGTGGACGAGGTCATGAGCAAGAACGCTTAAGTTCGAGCTCTCTGTTACGTAATCCTGCGAGAACATCTCTCGCACTCTTTGGAGGTTTAAGTTGGCTACCCAGAAGATCCGCATTCGCCTCAAGGGCTATGATCACGAGGTCGTCGATCAGTCCGCGAAGCTCATCGTCGAGACCGCTCAGAAGACCGGCGCTCGTGTTTCCGGTCCTGTCCCCCTGCCCACCGAGCGCAACCTGTACACGGTTATCCGCTCGCCGCACGTGAACAAGGACTCCCGTGAGCAGTTCGAGATGCGCACTCACAAGCGCCTCATCGACATTCTCGACCCCACCTCGGGCACCGTTGATTCGCTCATGCGTCTCGACCTCCCCGCTGGCGTCGACATCGACATCAAGCTCTAAGCGATATCGCTCATAGCTTACAGAGCCCCGCTGCCATTACGGTAGCGGGGCTCTTTTGTTTTGAATGATGGTTTGGACTGCCAGGCAATGCTGCCGAGGAGGTGGCTGCGGCGCCCTATTCGCTCAAGGGGCGCAGCGATGCCTCCTCAAAATGGAAGGATCGCAAGTCGTCTTCTGTCTCGATGCACGCGCGACCAAAGTCATCGACGGTTTTAAAGATGCCGCGTGCCAGCTCGTTTCCTGCGGGGGAGCGGGCGATAACGTGCTCCCCAATCCAATTGAGGCGAGCGACATATTCGCCGTGGACGGGCGCGAGCGGTCCGGTGTTTTCTTCCATGGCGTTGAGGCGCTCTGACCATGTGTCTACAGCGGTCACGACCGCATGATAGACATCCTTGAGTAGCATGTCGACGGTGGGAACGCTCTCGTTGAGGTCCGAGAGACCGATTGCCGGCAGGCCGCCATCGGGGACCTCTTGGGGCGTGTAGTTCACGTTGACGCCAATGCCGCAGACGGCGAAGGGCATGCCATTGTTGTCGCGTGCGGCTTCGACCAGAATACCGCCGAGCTTGCGTCCTCGCGCGACCAGGTCGTTGGGCCATTTGAGGCCAATCTCGTTTGCAAGACCCTGCTTTTCGAGCGCCTCGAGCACCGCTAGGCCGCTTACGGCGGCAAGACCAGAGTACTTTGCAGGATTAACGCATGGACGCAGGATAATCGAAAGCAATAGGTTGCCGGCGGTTGAATCCCACTTATGGCCGCGCCGGCCGCGTCCTGCTGTCTGAGCCCGGGCGGCAAGTCCTGTGCCGTGCGGCGCTCCCTGTTTTCCTGCTTCGAGCAGGTCATCGTTGGTCGATCCGGTTACGTCGACTATCGTTAATTTGGCATCCATAACGGCTGCTACCTCCTTAATTAATAAGTGAATAACGCAATGGTGTCGAGAGACAGACACAATGTGAAGCCTTTGTCGCATTTGGACAATTTAATGTTAACACGTCAACAACGACTGAAATGCGCTATCCTCTCTTGGTCGATGTAAACACGTCAACAACTCAAAGGAGGTTAGTGATGGGTTTCACTCAAAGGAGGTTAGTGATGGGTTTCACGATTCTGGGAACAGGCTCGGCGCTTCCTAAGCGCAGTGTTTCCAATGACGAGCTGTCCGAGTTCCTCGATACCTCGGATGAGTGGATTTTTACCCGCACGGGTATCAAGAGCCGCCATGTCTGCACCACCGAGTCACTTGACGATCTTGCCGTAGCGGCGAGTGAGCGGGCACTCCAGGTGTCCGGAATCGATGCGAGCCAGCTGGATCTGATCGTCTGCTCGACGACGACGGGTGACCACCTTGTTCCCGCCGAGGCGTGTGCCGTTGCAGAGCGACTGGGCGCGACGTGCCCTGCCTTCGATGTCTCGGCGGCCTGCGCCGGCTTCGTATTTGCGTTCGATGTCGCCGAGGGCTATATCGCCCGCGGCCGTGCCGAACGCGTGCTTGTCGTTGCTGCCGAGCAGATGACGCGCGCGCTCGACTGGACCGACCGCGCCACCTGCGTGCTCTTTGGCGATGGGGCAGGCGCCGCAGTGATTGAGGCTGGGGGAGACAGTCCCCTTGCCGTTGAGCTTTCGACGGCGCCCGACGTCGAGACCTTGCGCGTTCCCGGTCTGGTCGGCACCTCGCCGTTTAAGGCCTCCGCAGATAGCGAGAGCGTGCTGTCCATGAATGGCCGCCGCGTGTTCAAGTTCGGCGTCAACGCCATCTGCGACACGGTCCATAAGCTTGCGAGCGATGCGGGCATTTTGGTCGAAGACATCGATCATTTTGTATTCCATCAGGCTAACGAACGAATCCTAAGTCAGGCGGTCAAGCGCCTCGGCGTGCCAGACGAGCGCGTGGTTCGAACGCTGCGCGAGACCGGCAACATTTCGAGCGCCTGCATTCCCTTTGCGCTTGACCGGCTGGCACGCACCGGCGCACTGAATGCGGGCGACATCATCGCCCTCGTTGGATTTGGCGCCGGTCTGGATATAGGTGGCTATCTGCTTCGTTGGAAGTAGTCGCACATAGGAAATAAAAACGCCCCAAGGGCACAAACAAAGGAGAACTACCATGGCAGATCAGAAGACCTTCGAGCGCGTTTGCGACGTTATCCGCGAGACCGCCGGCCTTGACGACGTCGAGATGAAGCCCGAGTCCACGCTCGAGGAGATTGGCCTCGACAGTCTTGGCACCGTCGAGATCCTCGTCGCCGTCGAGGACGAGTTTGGCATCGAGCTCGATACCGAGGAGAACCCCAAGACGGTCGGCGAGTTCGCCGATACGGTCGAGGCGGCATTGGAGAAGTAGAGATGCTCAAGACTCCTCTCTGCGATCTGCTCGGCATCGAAAAGCCCGTGTTCCAGGGCGGCATGGCCTGGATTGCCGACGCCTCGTTGGCGTCCGCAGTGTCCGCGGCGGGCGGCTTAGGGATTATCGCGGCCATGAACGCCGACGCCAACTGGCTGCGCGATCAGATTCACGAGCTGCGCGCCAGGACGGATAAGCCCTTTGGCGTGAACGTCATGCTGATGAGCCCGTTTGCCGACGAGGTCGCGCAGGTCGTGATTGACGAGCGGGTGCCGGTCGTCGTGACGGGTGCCGGTAATCCCACCAAGTACATGAAGGCGTGGAACGAGGCGGGCATCAAGGTCATCCCGGTCGTTGCTTCGGTGGCGCTGGCGCGTCTCGTGGCGCGTCGCGGAGCCACGGCGGTTGTTGCCGAGGGCACTGCCGTGGTTGCCGAGGGTACCGAATCGGGCGGCCATATTGGCGAGACCTCGACGATGGCACTGGTGCCGCAGGTCGTCGATGCGGTCGACATTCCCGTCGTGGCTGCCGGCGGTATTGCCGACGGCCGCGGCGTGGCGGCCGCCTTTATGCTGGGCGCCGCCGGCGTGCAGGTGGGTACGCGCTTTCTGGTCGCAGACGAGTGCACCGTATCGGAGCAGTACAAAGAGATGGTCCTAAAGGCCAACGACACCTCGACGCGTGCGACCGGCCGCTCGACGGGACACCCGGTGCGTGCCCTCAAAAGCCCCTTCAGCAACGCCTACGCCAAAAGCGAGGCGGCGGGCGTAAGTGTCGAGGAGCTCGGGGCCATGGGCACGGGCGCCCTTCGCAAGGCCGCCAAGGACGGCAATTACGAAGAGGGTTCGTTTTTGTGTGGACAGATCGCCGGCATGGTTAGCGAGCGCCAGAGCGCACGCGAAATCGTTGACGACCTGGTCGATGGCGCCGAGCGCGTCCTGAAGGGTGCGTCCGCATGGGTAGCGTAGCGTTTCTGTTTGCCGGCCAGGGCGCCCAGCACCCCGCGATGGCCGTCGACCTGATCGAGGCATCGCCGGCGGCCGCTGAGGTGTTCGCCATTGCCGACGAGGTGCGCCCGGGGACCAGCGAGCAGTGCCGGAGCGCTTCGAAGGAGGAACTCTCGCAGACCGAGAACACGCAGCCGTGCGTGTTCGTTCACGACCTGGCAGCGGCTGCCGCCCTGCGTGAGCGCGGCGTGGTACCTGCCGCCTGTGCGGGTTTTTCGCTGGGCGAGGTCGCCGCGCTCACCTTTGCGGGGGCATTCGATACGCGAGCGGGCTTTGAGCTCGTGTGCGAGCGCGCGGCGCTAATGGCCGCGGCTGCCGAGCGCCATCCGGGCGGCATGCGCGCCGTCATCAAGCTCGATGCGGCGCAAGTCGAGGGCCTGGCAAAACAGGCCGGCGAGGACTGCTGGCCGGTCAACTACAACAGTCCCCAACAGACGGTTGTGGCCGGAGCGCCCGATGCGTTGCAGACCCTCGACGTCCTGGTAAAAGAGGCTGGCGGTCGCGCCATGAAGGTCGCGGTGTCGGGTGCATTCCATAGCCCCTATATGGCCGAGGCGACTGAGGGGCTGGCGACGTATATCCAAGCCGGCAACGCGCCGTCTTCGCTGCTGATTCCGGTCATGGCAAACATGACGGCGGCACCCTATCCGGCGGACCCGCGAGCGGCATCGGATGTCTTGGCCAACCAGGTGAGCCATGCCGTTCGCTGGGTCGACACGCTGCATACCCTGCAGGATCAGGGCATCGACACGTTTATTGAGGTCGGCCCTGGCAAAACGCTGTCGGGCCTGGTCAAGCGTACGCTGAGCGACGTTCGCGTGTATTCGTGCGAAACGGCCGAGCAGGTCGCAGCTATTGCCGACGAGCTCGCATAGGCCACAGGGCTGTAACCCGAAAGGAATGACATGGGCAACTTGAACAACGGCGCGCTCGAGCGCAACGACTCGCGTCGCGTGGCACTGGTCACGGGCGGCTCGCGGGGTATCGGCCGCGCCTGCGCTGTCGGTCTGGCGGAGGACGGCTTTGATATCGCCGTTGTCTATGCCGGCGGCGTCGATGCGGCGCGCGAGACGTGCGAAGCCTGCGAGGCGGCCGGCGCCGCGTCACGCGCATATCAATGCGACGTGGCCGACCCCGCTGCCGTCAACGCGTGCGTGGAAGCGGTCCTCAACGACTTTGGCTCCATTTGGGCGCTTGTCAACAACGCCGGCATCACCCGCGATGGCCTACTCATACGCATGGGCGATGACGCCTTCGATCGCGTGCTTGATGTCAATCTCAAGGGAACATTCAATATGACGCGCGCACTCACCAAGACCTTTATGCGCCAGCGCGGCGGTTGCGTCGTCAACATGAGCTCGGTCGTGGGCCTGATGGGCAATGCCGGGCAAGCCAACTACGCTGCCTCCAAGGCGGGCGTCATCGGCCTGACCAAGGCGGTTGCCGGGCAGGCCAACTATGCTGCCTCCAAGGCGGGCGTTATCGGCCTGACCAAGGCGGTAGCGCGCGAGCTTGCGCCCCGCGGCGTACGAGTGAACGCGGTCGCCCCCGGGTTTGTCGAGACGGATATGACGACAAAGCTCTCGGAGAAGGTTCGCGCGGCAACCGAGGAGCAGATTCCCCTAAAGCGTATGGCGCGCCCCGAGGAAGTGGCCGGCGTGGTGCGCTTTTTGGCGAGCGATGCGGCTGCCTACATTACGGGCGAGGTCGTACGCGTCGACGGCGGAATGGCGATGTAGAAACCAGGGCCGAAGAACGGCTTGGATGAGGAGACCATGATGGAACAGAGAGTTGCAATCACCGGCATAGGTGCCGTATCGCCGCTCGGCAACACCGCGCTTGCCACCTGGGCGGCCATGTGCGCCGGAACCTGTGGCATCGGCCCGATCACGCACTTCGATACCGATGCGTTTACCGTTAAGGTGGCGGCCGAGGTCAAGGGCTTTGACGGCAACGATTACTTTGGCAAGCGTGACGCCAAGCACCTGGACCCCTGCGTTCAGTTTGCGATGGCGGCTTCGGACGAGGCAATGCACGATGCGGGCTTTGATGTCGAAGGTGCCATCGATCGCGAGCGCCTGGGCGTCTACGTGGGCTCGGGCGTGGGCGGCATGCAGACGCTTGTCGACAACGTCCATACGATTGCCGATCGTGGGCCCCGCCGCGCATCGCCCTATATGATCGCGATGATGATCCCCAACATGGCATCGGGCAATATCGCAATCCGCCACAAGGCAAAGGGCCCGACCCTGCCCGTGGTGACCGCGTGCGCAACCTCGGCCCATGCGGTGGGCGAGGCGTTCCGCGCCATCAAGCACGGCTATGCCGACGCGATCCTCGCGGGCGGCGCCGAGGCGGCCATTATCCCCGATGCCATTGCAGGCTTTACGTCCTGCCGCGCATTGACCACCAACCCCGATCCCGCGACGGCTTGCCGTCCGTTCGATGCAGACCGCGACGGCTTTGTGATGGGCGAGGGCGCCTGCGTGCTGGTACTCGAGAGCATGGAACATGCGCAGGCGCGCGGCGCGCACATTTATGCCGAGGTCGTGGGCTACGGCAACACCGATGACGCCTACCACATCACGAGTCCCGACCCGGACGCGGCGGGTATCGCCCGCGCGATATCGCTGGCGGTGGCCGAGGGCGACGTCAAGCCTTCCGAGGGCCTCTACATCAATGCCCACGGCACCTCGACCAAGCTCAACGATTCATCTGAGACGGCGGGCATTAAGCGTGCGCTCGGCGAGGACGCGGCGCGCGCCGCGCACGTCTCGTCGACTAAGTCGATGACCGGCCACATGATCGGTGCCACGGGCGCCATCGAGGTCATGGCCTGCGCCATGGCGCTCGAGCAGGGCGTGGTGCCGCCGACCATTAATTACCACACGCCCGATCCCGCCTGCGATCTTGACTACACGCCCAATCGCGCGGTTCGCGCCGACCTTACCTGGGCGCTTTCGACCAATCTGGGCTTTGGCGGGCACAACGCCGCCATCGCGCTGCGTAGATATACGAGGAGCTAGAGCATGGATTCCAAAAGACTTGCCGAGATAGCCGATGTTATGGAGGACCGTGGCCTCACGCGCGTACGCGTTGAGGAGCCCGATGGCACCGCGGTCGAACTCGAGCGCGCGAGCGCCGCGCAGCCGGTTGCCGTGCCCATGCCTATGCCGGGTGCCGTGACTGCTCCGGCGGTGGCTCCTGTCGCCATGCCCGCCGCCGCACCGGAGCCCGCCGCGCAGGCGCCCGCCGCCACACCGGAGCCCAAGGGCACCGAGGTGACCGCTCCCATGGTCGGCGTTTTCTATGCTGCCCCGGCGCCGGGCGACGAGCCGTTTGTGCACGTGGGCTCCAAGGTCAAGGCCGGCGAGACCCTCTGCATCATCGAGGCCATGAAGGTTCTCAACGAGGTGACGGCCGAGGCAGACGGTGAGGTGCTCGAGATCTGCGTGGCCGACGGCGACCTCGTGGAGTTCGGCAGCTGCCTCATGAGGATCGGATAGGTGATATCCATGAACAAAGAAGAGCTTAAAGAACTGTTGCCGCATCGCGAGCCGATGCTTTTGCTCGACGAAGCCGAGCTGGTGGGCGACGAGGCCCACGGCAAGATCAAGATTACGGGCGACGAGTACTTTTTGCAGGGGCATTTTCCGGGAAACCCGGTCGTCCCCGGCGTGATTCAGTGCGAGATGCTCGCCCAGAACTGCTGCGTGCTGCTGATGGGCGATGAGGAGGCGCGCGGCGCGACGCCGTTCTACACGAGTCTGGACAAGGTGCGCTTTAAGCGTCCTGTGCGCCCGGGCGACACGGTGGATCTGGTGTGCTCCATTACGCGTGCGCGCGGGCCGTTCCGCTTTGCGACGGGTACTGCGAGCGTCAACGGTGAGGTTTGCTGCCGCGCCGATATGTCTTTTGCACTCATGCACGAAAGTTAAGGAAGGCTTCATGTTCGACAAAGTGCTCATCGCCAACCGCGGCGAAGTCGCGGTCCGTGTTATCCGCGCGTGCCGCGATATGGGCATCAAGACCGTCGCCGTTTATTCCACGGCCGATGCGGACGCGCTGCACGTGCAGCTTGCCGACGAGGCGTATTGCATCGGCGGCCCGCGTCTTGCCGAGAGCTACCTCAACGACGATGCTGTGCTCACCTGTGCCGTAAGGTCGGGAGCTAAGGCAATTCATCCCGGCTATGGCTTCTTTTCCGAGAAGGCAAGTTTCGTGCGCGACTGCGACAAGTACGGTCTGGCGTTTGTAGGTCCTTCGGCCGAGGTGATCGACAGCATGGGCGACAAGGACGCCGCGCGTCGAACGGCTGCCGCGGCGGGCGTGCCCATCGTGCCGGGCTGCGATTTGCTCAAAAGTCCCGAGGAGGCAACGGCCGAGGCCGAGCGCATTGGCTGCCCCGTGCTTATTAAGGCGCGCGCGGGCGGTGGTGGCCGCGGCATTCGCAAGGTCGAGCGCGTGGAAGATGCGGCAAAGGCGTTCATCGAGGCGCGTGCCGAGGGCGAGGCTGTTTTTGGCGACGGCGAGTGCTACATGGAGAAGTTCGTCGCGCCGGCGCACCACGTTGAAGTGCAGATTATGGCCGATAAGCAGGGCCATGTGTTTTCGCTCGGCGAGCGCGAGTGTTCGGTGCAGCGTCGCAACCAAAAGCTGATCGAGGAGAGTCCCGCGCCGTGCCTCGACGGACACGACGACATTCGTGCCCGCATGCACAAAGCAGCGCGTGACCTGGCTCGTGCCGTCGGCTACGAAGGGGCCGGTACCATCGAGTTCCTGTATTCGGACGACGGCAATTTCTACTTTATGGAAATGAACACGCGCTTGCAGGTGGAGCATCCGGTTACGGAGTTTGTGACCGATACCGACTTGGTCAAGTGGCAGCTGCGCGTGGCGGCCGGCCAGCCTCTGCCCTTTGAGCAAGAGGACATGCCGGTCCGCAACCATGCCATGGAGTGCCGCATCAATGCCGAAACGCCGGACTTTCTGCCGTCATGCGGAACGGTCACCGCGCTCATGGAGTGCCGCATCAATGCCGAAACGCCGGAGTTTCTGCCGTCATGCGGAACGGTCACCGCGCTGCGTGTGCCGGGTGGTCCGTGCGTGCGTTGGGATTCCGCCATGTTTACCGGTGCGAACGTTCCGCCGTACTACGACTCCATGCTCGGCAAGCTCATCGTGTGTGCGCCCACGCGTGACGGCGCCATTCGCAAGATGCGCTCGGCCCTGGGCGAGCTCGTGATTGAGGGCGTGAGCGAAAACAGCGAGCTTCAGCTCGACGTGCTGGCAAACGACGAGTTCTTGTCGGGCATGTATCACACCGATCTGATGGGGCATCTCTATGCTGAAGAATAGAAAAGCGAAGACGGTCAACGTCCTCGAGGGACCGATGACCGAGTCGTGCGCCGAGTTTCCCACGCGCCACGTGTTTATCAAGTGCCCGGAGTGCCGCCGTGTGATCGATGAGGCGCGCCTGAACGACAACCTCGAGGTCTGCCCTCGTTGTGGCAAACACTTTCGCGTGAGCGGCCGCGCGCGCATGCGCATGACGGTCGACGAGGACACGTTTGAGGAATGGGATGCCAATCTGGCGCCGGAGGACTTCCTCTCGTTTCCCGGCTATGCCGACAAGCTCAAGAGCGTAAGCGAGCGTTCGGGCGAGCGCGATGCCGTTGTGTGCGGCAGGGGCAAGATCTGCGGTCGCGATACGGCGCTCTTCTTTATGGACGCCAACTTTATGATGGGCTCGATGGGTTCCGTGGTGGGCGAGAAGATCTGTCGCGCATTTGAGCGTGCGGCCGAGCTGGGATTGCCAGTTGTCGGCTTTACCGTTTCGGGCGGTGCGCGCATGCAAGAGGGCGTGACATCGCTTATGCAGATGGCCAAGATTTCTGCGGCGGTCAGACGCCACAGCGAGGCGGGCGGCCTGTATATCACGGTGCTCACCGACCCCACGACCGGAGGCGTAACCGCGAGCTTTGCCATGGAGGGCGACATTATCCTGGCCGAGCCCGATGCTCTGACGGCATTTGCTGGCCCGCGTGTGATCGAGCAGAACATGCACAAGCGCCTGCCCAAGGGATTCCAGCGCTCCGAGTTTTTGTTGGAGCACGGCTTTTGCGATGCCGTTGTTCCGCGTGGCGAGATTGCGCTCACGGTAGGCGAGCTGCTGGCGCTGCACGAAGGGCACGCGCCCGGCCTGGGGGCACCGCACGAGATTGTGCATACAGGGCGCCGCGGCAAAAAGCTGGGACACTTGTTTAAGCGCCCGGCGGCACCAAGAACAGCGCTCGAGATTGTTAAGCAGACCCGCTCGGCAGATCGCGCCACGGCGGGTGAGATGATCTCGTTGGGCCTGGATGGATTTGTGGAGCTGCACGGCGACCGTTACTTTGGCGACGACGCCGCTGTGGTGGCTGGCATTGGCTGGAAAGACGGACGCCCCGTAACGGTCATCGCCATCGAGCGCGGCACCACGACCAAAGAGCGCATGCGCCGCAACTTTGGCATGGCGCATCCCGAGGGCTACCGCAAAGCGCGTCGCCTGATGCGCCAGGCCGAAAAGTTTGGTCGACCGGTTCTGTGCCTGGTCGATACTTCGGGCGCGTTTTGCGGCATCGGTGCCGAGGAGCGCGGCCAGGGCGAGGCGATTGCCCAGAATCTTATGGAGATGAGCGGCCTTAAGACGCCGGTTGTCTCGGTGGTGACAGGTGAGGGCGGCTCTGGTGGCGCGCTGGCGCTGTCCGTGGCCGACTGCATTCTTATGCTTTCGAGTTCTGCCTACTCGGTCGTGAGCCCCGAGGCCTGTGCGTCGATCCTGTGGAAGGATACCGAGCGTGCGAATGAGGCCGCCGAGGCGCTTAAGCTCACGGCCCCCGATCTGTTGGCGCTCGGCATCATCGACGGCATTGTTGACGATAGGGGCCTGTCGCATGAGGAGATCGCCGGTGCCGTCATGTCCTCGGCATTTGATGCCTTCGATACGCTTGGGCAGCTCGACGACGCGACCCTCACAAACCTCCGCTACGAAAAGTACCGCGCAATCGGTCAGTACCGCACGATGTGACAAAGGGACAGCCCGCATGTCACATTGGGAAAGGCGTTCCATGTCACAAGTTTCTAACACCTCGTTTACAACGACGGTTTCGTCAAATGCCATGGCCGTGGTGGACTATCTGTCCAAAAGCATGATGTCGGCGCTGCCCTTTATTGTCTGCGCGGCGTTGTTTCGCACCGTCGCCGTCATTATGGGCGAAGGCATGCTGGGCCTGTGGTCTGCCGATTCCGAAATCTATCGCCTGTTCTACAGTTGGCTCTATAACGCCGGCTACTACTTTTTGCCCATTTATCTTGGTTGGGCGGCCGCCCGCCAGCTCGGTTGCTCGGAGCAGCTGGGTATGATGCTGGGCGGCGTATTGATTGCGCCCGATCTGCTTAAGCTCGTCGATGCCGCATCGACGACGGGGGCATCGATGACTTCCGTGTATGGTCTGCTTCCCGCGCCGGCCAACGATTACACGACGACTGTTATTCCGGTTCTCATCTCGGTGCCCGTGCTATGGCGAGTGGAGTGTTTCTTTCAGCGCGTTATCCCTAAGGCCGTGGCGTTTTCGTTTGTTCCGTTTGCAACCATGCTTGTCATGGTTCCAGTTTCGCTGTGCATTACGGCGCCGGCGGGCAGCTATCTGGGCATGCTGTTGGGCCAGCTTATGTTTATGCTTGGCAATTCCGGTGGCATCGTGTCGCTGCTCACGCTCATGGGGCTTGCCGCGGGCTGGGAGTTCCTTAAGATCGCGGGTGTCAGCAACGTTGTCCTATCGCTTGCCTATGCGCAGTTTATGAGTGTGGGAACGGATTCGTGCATCCTGATTGCCGCGACGATGGCAACGTTCGCCGTTTGGGGCATGCCCTTTGGCGCGTCGCTTCGCGTTGCGGATAAGGACGAGAAGGCGCTTATGCTGGGCTACTCGATCTCGGGCGTACTTGGTGGCGTAAGCGAGCCGGCGCTGTACGGCTGCGGCTTCAAATACGGCAGGTGCCTCACATGTATGGCCATCGGCGGCGCCATCGGAGGCCTTGTTGCAGCCGTGGGCCACGTTACGGCCTATACCATCGGCATGACGAATGTCCTCATGGTCATTGGCTTTGCCACGGGCGGTATCTCGAACCTGCTGTGGTGCTGCGCTGCCGGCGGTGTGTCATTTGCGGTGTCTGCGGCGCTGAGCTACTGCTTTGGTGTGGTGCCGACGAAGGGGCAGGCGACAGAAGACGAAGCCGATTCGCCCGAAACGATGGCGAGCGCTGCTGAAGCAAGCGCATAAACCTGTGCGACAAAAGGACGATTCCATTGACATGTTCCAAGGCCGTGGCCCGTGTGGGTCGCGGCTTTTTGTATCTGGGGGACAAAGTGGCTACACTACAATCCGTTTGAGCCATAGATATATAGGTAGTACCGTGGGGGCGGATGCAGATGGTCGAGTGGATTGTTAAGTGTGCGCGGGGCGACCGTGCGCGCGTGGGCACGTTGACGGGCGTGGTGTGTATTGTCGCCAATGTTGCGCTTTGTGCTGCGAAGGGCGCAATTGGTGTGCTGTCGGGATCGGTTTCGATCGTGGCGGATGCCATGAACAACCTGTCCGATGCCAGCTCGAATATCGTGAGCGTGCTGGGCTTTAAGCTGGCGAGCAAGCCGGCCGATCCCGAGCATCCTTACGGCCACGGTCGCTACGAGTATCTCTCGGGTCTGGTCGTAGCGGCACTCGTGCTGCTGATTGGCGTTGAGCTGGTGAAGTCCTCGGTTGAGCGCGTCATTCACCCCGAGCCTGTCGAGTTCTCGCTTGCCCTGGTGGCGGTCCTTGTGCTTTCGATGGTTGTTAAGCTGTGGATGGCGGCCCTCAACCAAAAGCTCGGCGATCGCATTGAGTCCGAGACGCTGCATGCGACCGCGCAGGATTCCAAGAACGATGTCCTTGCCACAGGCGCCGTGTTAGCGTGCGCAATTGTTTCGCAGGTGACGCACATCAATCTTGACGCATGGGTCGGCCTTGCCGTTGGCGCCTATATTGGCTGGAGCGGTTTTGAACTCATCCAGGATACGGTGAGCCCGCTTTTGGGTCAGTCGCCCGATCCTAAGCTGGTCAAGCACATTCGAGACAAGATCATGAGCTACCCCGGCGTTTTGGGCGTTCACGATTTGATGGTTCACGACTACGGCCCGGGCAGGAAGTTCGCAAGCGCTCACGCCGAGATGGCGGCCGAGGCCAGCCCGCTGGAAAGTCACGACACGCTCGATAACATCGAGCAGTCGTTTAGGGACGAAGACGGCATGATTGTCACGCTTCACTACGATCCCATCGTGACCGATGACCCCAAGGTGGCGAGCATGCGCTTGCGCATTCACGCCATGGCCCAACAGATCGATAGCCGCCTCCCAACAGATCGATAGCCGCCTCTCGATTCATGATTTGCGCTGTGTGCCGGGTCCTACGCACACCAACGTGATCTTTGACTGCGTGCGTCCCTCGGATCTACAGATGAGTGCCGAAGACGTAAAGCACGCGCTGGCCCAGAGGGTCGAATCGGAATATCCCAAGTCGGTCGCCAAGATTACGATCGACGAAGACTACGTAGGCCATACCCGCGAGTAGGGCTGTGCCAGCAAGGTAACTGAAGCAGAAGGGGAGAGCATGAAGAAACTGTATCTACTCCGCCACGGCCAGACGGAATTCAACGTCAAAAAGCTGGTCCAGGGCCGCTGTGATTCACCGTTGACCGACCTGGGCCGCAAGCAAGCGGGAATGGCAGCCGCATGGCTCAAGGCCCACGGCGTCGTCCCCGATAAAGTGGTCTCTTCGCCCTTAGGCCGAGCCATGGACACGGCAAGCCTCGTCGCAACCGAACTCCTTGGCCCGGACGCAGCCGTCGAGCCCTGCGAAGGCATCATCGAGCGCTGCTACGGCTCCTTTGAAGAAGGCCCCCACGACGCGCTGCCCACCGACGTCTGGGATCCAGGCGAGGACCTGGTCCCCTTCGGAGGAGAAGGAAGCCGCGCGCTGCAAGAGCGCATGGTAGACACCCTCACCAATCTCATGGGCTCCGAGGGCATCGAGACCCTCCTAGCAGTAAGTCACGGCAGCGCCAGCCGCCAATTCATCAAGGCTGCAGCCCCAGAGGACTTCGAGCTCCCAGCAAAACTCCCCAACTGCGCCATCATGATCTTCGATTTCGATGAGGCAAAGCCACAAGCGGAAGGCGAGCCCCATCAATGTAAGTTCACCCTCCAGCAAATAGTGGACCCCCAACAAAGTAATTAGCTGAGCGAGCAGAGTTAAGCAGGCATCAACGTGGCGTTCCCAGTGTGCGGCGGAGGGGGCGGGCCTGAGACATATTAAGGTTGTCGCGAGTTCCGCACGAACAGGAGAGCACTTAATGTGCTCTCCGTCGTGAGCAGGACTGTAGAGCAGCAACCTTAATATGTCTCAGGCCCGCCCCCTCCGCCGCACACTGGGAACGTGACACGCACTTTACCTGCGTAAACAATGTGAGTGAAATATGAATCTCGATGGATACGCCCGCAGCCGTGTATACTAAACAGCTGTGTGAAACCAGGGGAGTATTCTGGCTGGACAAAATGCCTGCTTAATAGGGTTGTCAGGTAGTCCGGGCGAAATACAAGGCTGGGGAGCACGTCGTGTAAGTAGTGGTCCTCTAGGGGCGTACGCTCGGTGGTGTACGCATTGTCCCAAGACCACGCGAGAGTTGGGATCATATCTTGATCAGCATGATTCTCGGCCGCAAGATTGGCATGACCCAGGTTTGGGACGAGAACGATAACGTCGTTCCCGTCACGGTCATCCAGGCTGGCCCCTGCGCTGTCTCGCAGGTTAAAACTCAGGCAACCGACGGCTATGACGCCGTCCAGATCGGTTTCGGCGACATCAAGGCCAAGAACGTGAACAAGCCCATGGCTGGTCACTTCGCCAAGGCTGGCGTCGAGCCTGTCCGTTTCCTTCGTGAGGTCCGCGTCGAGAACGGCGAGGAGCACAAGGTCGGCGAGATCGTCACCGTCGCTGATTTCGCTGATGTCGAGAAGGTCGACGTCATCGGTACCTCCAAGGGTAAGGGCTTCCAGGGTCGCATCAAGCGCTGGGGTCAGCGCCGCGGTCCTATGACGCATGGTTCTCACTTCCAGCGTCACCCCGGTTCTATCGGTCAGTGCGCCTATCCTGCGCGCGTCCTCAAGGGCGTCAAGATGGCCGGTCACATGGGTAACGAGCGCGTTACCGTCAAGAACCTTTCCGTTGTCCGCATCGATGCCGAGCAGAACCTCATCTTGGTCAAGGGCGCTGTCCCGGGTGCCAAGAATGGTCTCGTCGCCATCCGTATGGCCTAAGGGCCCAGCCCATTTAGCCCAGCGTCATACCAAGGAGAACACTTAAATGGCAAAGTTTGAAGTAAAGAACAGCGAGGGCAAGAAGGTCGCCGAGGCCGAGCTCGCCGCTGAGGTGTACGGCATCGAGCCGAACATCCACGTTATGCACCACATCGTCAAGTGCCAGATGGCCTCTTGGCGTCAGGGCACCCAGTCTGCTAAGGGCCGCTCTGAGGTTTCCGGTGGCGGCAAGAAGCCTTGGCGTCAGAAGGGCACCGGCCGTGCCCGCCAGGGTTCCATCCGTGCTGCCCAGTGGCGTCACGGTGGCGTTGTCTTCGCCCCCAAGCCCCGTTCCTACGCTAAGCGTATGAACAACAAGGAGGTCAAGCTGGCTATGCGCTCCGCGCTGTCCGCCAAGCTGGCCGATGGCGAGCTCGTGCTCGTCGACGACTACGGCTTCGAGAAGCCTTCCACCAAGGCTGCCGTTGCCATGCTCAAGGCTCTCGGCCTTGAGGGCAAGCGTCTGACCATCATCGTTCGTGATGAGGACGTCAACGCCTACCTGTCGTTCCGCAACATTCCCAAGACGTTCATCATCACTGCCGACGAGGCCAACACCTACGATCTCGTCAACAACAACGCCGTGCTGATGCCCGCCGACATCGCCGCTCACTTCGGGGAGGTGCTTGCATAAATGACCGCCCACGAGATCATCATCCGTCCGATCGTGTCCGAGCGTTCCTTCTCCGGTATGGAGCTGAACAAGTACACGTTCGAGGTCGCCAAGGATGCTAACAAGTATCAGATCAAGGACGCTGTCGAGGAGATCTTCGGCGTCAAGGTAGTTCGCGTGAACACCCTGACGGTCAAGCCCAAGTCCAAGCGCGTGCGCTATGTCGCCGGCAAGACCCGTTCTTGGAAGAAGGCCATCGTCACGCTGGCCGAGGGCGACACCATCGAGGTCTTTGGCAACCAGGCCTAAGACTCGCTGCTGTTGAGTGAGCTCATGCCTCCCAAATAGGGGAGGCGAGAGCTCAAGGTTTTGGGTGTATAAAATGGACACGCCCGGAACCGTGTATACGTCCGGTGTCATCGCACCCGAGGCAGAACCTCGAATCCCTGTCTGCGATGGCTAACGGATTCCTATTGAAAGGGATTGTAATGGCTGTAAAGCACCTTAAGCCGACCTCCGCTGGTAGGCGTTGGCAGACGATCTCCGATTTCTCCGAGATCACCTGCACCAAGCCCGAGAAGTCTCTTCTCGAGCCCCTGCCCAAGAAGGCCGGTCGTAACAACAACGGTCGCATCACCACCCGCCACCAGGGCGGCGGCGTGAAGCGTCGTTACCGCGTGATCGACTTCAAGCGCAACAAGGACGGCGTGCCCGCCAAGGTTGCCACGATCGAGTACGATCCGAACCGTTCCGCTCGCATCGCTCTGCTGCACTACGCAGACGGTGAGAAGCGCTACATCCTGGCCCCCAAGGGCCTCGAGGTCGGTCAGACCATCATGTCCGGTTCTGACGCCGACATCAAGCCGGGCAACGCTCTGCCCCTCGCCGACATCCCCGTCGGTACGCTCATCCACGCCGTCGAGTTCCAGCCGGGCAAGGGCGCTGCTATTGCCCGTTCCGCCGGTAACTCCTGCCAGCTGATGGGTAAGGAGGGCAAGTACGCCATCGTCCGTATGCCTTCCTCCGAGATGCGCCGCATCCTCGTTACCTGCCGCGCCACCGTCGGTGAGGTCGGCAACGCCGATCACGCCAACATCGTCATCGGCAAGGCCGGCCGTAAGCGTCACATGAACGTGCGCCCGACCGTCCGCGGTACCGTCATGAACCCTGTCGACCACCCGCACGGCGGTGGCGAGGGCAAGAACCACACTTCTGGTCGTCCCTCCGTTACCCCCTGGGGTAAGCCGACGAAGGGCCTTCGTACGCGCAAGAAGAAGAAGGTCTCGAACCAGCACATCATTCGTCGCCGTAAGAAGTAATTTCGGATACCGAGTTTTAGGAGAAAGCACTTATGAGCAGAAGTCTCAAAAAGGGCCCGTTCGTGGAGACTCGCCTTCTCTCGCGTATCACCGCGATGAACGAGGCTGGCAAGAAGGACGTCGTGAAGACTTGGTCCCGCGCGTCCACCATCTTCCCCGAGATGGTTGGTCACACCATCGCCGTCCACGACGGCCGCAAGCATGTGCCCGTGTATGTTACCGAGTCCATGGTTGGTCACAAGCTCGGCGAGTTCGCGCCGACTCGTACGTTCCGTGGCCACAAGGCCAAATAGGGGGTTAACCGTAAATGGCAACTAAGTCTATTGAAACTGAGGCCACCGAGGTTCGCGCCGTCGCTAAGTACGTGCGTGTTTCCCCCAGCAAGGCCCGCCTGGTGGTCGATCTGATCCGCCGCAAGCCTGTCGCTCAGGCCTTCGACATCCTCCACTTCTGCGACCGCGCCGTCGCCGTGGATGTCGAGAAGGTTCTCCGTTCCGCCGTTGCGAACGCCGAGAACAACAACGGTCTGCGTGCCGACAACCTGGTTGTCGCCGCTGCCTATGTTGACGAGGGTCCGACGCTTAAGCGCATCCGTCCCCGCGCCAAGGGTTCCGCTTCTCGCATTCTGAAGCGTACTTCCCACATCACCGTCGTCGTTGCTCCTCGAAAGGAGGCGTAAAGCTGTATGGGTCAGAAAGTCTACCCCACCGGCTTCCGTCTTGGCATCACCGAGAACTGGCGCTCCCGCTGGTTCGCAGAGAAGGATTACGCTAAGACCCTCGGTAACGATCTCGAGATCCGCAAGTACCTCGAGAAGCGTCTTTCCCGCGCAGCTGTCTCCCGCGTCGAGATCGAGCGCGCTGGCGACAAGGTGAAGGTTATCATCCTCACCGCTCGCCCCGGCGTTGTCATCGGTAAGAAGGGTGCCGAGATCGATACCCTCCGCACCGAGCTCGAGAAGGTTGCTGGCGTCTCCAAGGGCCAGCTCTCCGTCGACGTTGTCGAGATCAAGCGCCCCGAGCTCGACGCAAACCTCGTTGCTCAGTCTATCGCCGAGCAGCTCGAGGGCCGCGTTGCCTTCCGTCGCGCTATGCGCAAGGCTGTCCAGTCCGCCCGCAAGGCCGGCGCTAAGGGCATCCGTATCCAGTGCTCCGGTCGTCTCGGCGGTGCCGAGATGGGCCGTCGTGAGTGGTACCGCGAGGGTCGCGTGCCTCTGCACACCCTCCGTGCCAAGATCGACTACGGCACGGCTGTCGCCAGCACCACCATGGGCGCTTGCGGCGTGAAGGTCTGGATCTACCTGGGCGAGAAGCTCCCGGGCCAGCCTGTTCCCAACCCTGCACTCGAGGGCTCTTCCCGTCCTCGTCGTCGTAACTCCGAGAGGAGGGGTCAGTAGTGCTTGCCCCTAAGCGTATTCTTCACCGCAAGGTGCAGCGTGGCTCCATGAAGGGCCAGGCCAAGGGTAATACCGAGCTGCATTTCGGCGAGTTTGGTATCCAGGCTCTCGAGGCCCATTGGATCACCAACCGTCAGATCGAGGCCGCTCGTATTGCCATGACCCGCTACATGAAGCGTGGCGGTCGTGTCTACATCACGATCTTCCCCGATAAGCCCATCACCAAGAAGCCTGCCGAGACTCGCATGGGTTCTGGTAAGGGTAACCCCGAGGAGTGGGTGGCCGTCGTCAAGCCCGGCCGCATCATGTTCGAGGTCAAGGGTGTTCCCGAGGAGGTCGCTCGCGAGGCTCTGCGTCTTGCTCAGCACAAGCTCCCCATCAAGACCAAGATTGTGGTTGCCAAGAACGCTGAGCAGCGCATCGAGAAGGAAATGGCTGAGGAGGCCGCTCTCGAGGCCAAGTGGGCTGCTGAGGACGCCGCCGCCGCCAAGGAGGAGAACTAATGAAGCCCGCAGAGATTCGTGAGCTCTCGGACGCTCAGCTCGTTGAGAAGCTGAAGGAAATGCGCGCCGAGCTCTTTAACCTTCGTTTCCAGATGGCTACCAGCCAGCTGGACAACACCGCTCGCGTCAACACCGTGAAGAAGGACATCGCTCGCGTCCTCACGGAGCAGCGCGCCCGCGAGATCGCAGCGGAGAAGTCCGCTGTCGCCGAGTAGGACCTAAGGAGAGAACATGACTGATTCGCGTAACTCGCGTAAGGTCCGTACGGGTGTCGTTACCTCCGTCTCCGGTGCCAAGACCATCGTTGTCACCGTCACCGAGCGCAAGCGTCACGCCAAGTACGGCAAGATGATGACCAGCTCCAAGAAGCTGCACGCTCACGACGAGGAGTGCACGGCTGGCGTGGGCGACACCGTCCGCGTTATGGAGACCCGTCCTATGTCCAAGATGAAGCGCTGGCGCCTCATCGAGGTCGTCGAGCGCGCTAAATAAGCAGTCGCTCTTACGACTTGTACGTTTCCGAAGATGTGCGTATGCCTGGCTTGCATACCACGGGCCGCGTAAAGGCTGCGCACCTCTCTTCGGTTCTTAGTTCGGAGGAACATCTACCATGATTCAGATGCAAACCATGCTGAACGTCGCCGACAACTCCGGCGCTCGCAAGATTCGCTGCATCAAGGTGCTTGGCGGTTCCAAGCGTCGTTATGCAGGCATCGGCGATATGTTCATCGGTGCTGTCCAGGAGGCTACCCCTGGCGCTAACGTCAAGAAGAAGGACGTTGTCCGTTGCGTCGTCGTTCGCACCGTTAAGGAGATCCGCCGCAAGGATGGCTCCTACATTCGCTTTGACGAGAACGCTTGCGTTGTCGTCAACAACGATGGTTCGCCTGTCGGCACCCGTATCTTCGGGCCCGTCGCTCGCGAGCTTCGTGACAAGAAGTACATGAAGATCGTCTCGCTCGCTCCCGAGACCCTGTAGTTAGGGGAGATATATGTATATCAAGAAGGGCGATAAGGTCCAGGTTCTTTCCGGTAAGGATCGCGGCAAGCAGGGCGTTATCCTGCGTGCTCTCCCCGCCGAGAACAAGGTCGTTGTCGAGGGCGTTTCGGTCGTCAAGAAGGCCGTCAAGCCCAACGCTGCCAACCAGCAGGGCGGCATCGTTTCGCAGGAGGCTCCTATCGATGCCTCCAACGTCAATCTCGTTTGCCCCGAGTGCGGTAAGGTTACCCGCGTCGGTCACGAGAAGGACGGCAAGAACAAGCTGCGCGTCTGCAAGAAGTGCGGCCACAAGTTCTAAGCTGCCCGCAACATTTAAGTTGCTAGCAAAGGCCCGGATGCCACGGCACCCGGGCCTTTTTCTATCCCTACTCATTGGGGACAGACTTAAATGGCTAGTCGCTGGGGACGTTCTTAAACGGCTAGTTGATGGGGGCGGTCTTGCCATGAAAGCGTCATATGGGGAACGTCCGCATGTGCCGGCGGCTGGGGACGATCCCCATGTGTCGGCAGTTTAGGACGATCCTTTGATGTCTGATGCCCCCAGAGGGGTGGAGTATCACTGCTTACTCTGTCTTTTAGGGCTCTGGTGTTCCGCCCCTTTATGTTTCACAAGGATCGTCGCATGCGCTTTTACGCGCATAGCATTGCGCGATAATGCGCATAGCCGCGCAAATAACTGCCAACTATGGCTAAATAATGACCGATAAGCAAATAAACACGCAGACACGAGCAAATGCGCGCACAATTATGCGAATATAGGGCTGTTAGAAATGAAGGACTTCCGATGACGCAGGAGGCACATGATGGCAGATTCCAAACAGGCTCCGCTCGACGCCGAAGCAGCCGCTAAGGCGGCGTTTGCCTCGGTCCAGGATCAGCCGTTCCCCGAAGATATTTTTACGGCTCCCGAGCTCCGCTGGGCTGTGATCGGGTGCGGTGTTATCGCCAACCAGATGGCCCAGTCTCTCGCCCTTGCAGGCCGCAAGCTTGCAGGCGTTGCCAATCGTACACTGTCCAAGGCCCAGGCTTTTGCCGAGCAGTATGGCATCGAGAAGGTCTATGAAACGGCCGAGGATCTCTACGCCGATTCGAACATTGACGCAGTCTATATCACCACGCCGCATAACACTCATATCACCTACTTGCGAGCCGCTCTGGCAGCTGGCAAGCACGTGCTCTGCGAAAAGGCCATCACCCTCAATTCCGCCGAGCTCGACGAGGCCCGCGCCATCGCCGACGAGCATAACGTGGTCCTTATGGACGCCACCACGGTGCTTCACATGCCCTTATATCAGGAGCTGCGTCGTCGCATGGATGCTGGCGAGTTCGGCCGCATGAATCTCGCTCAACTCAACTTTGGCAGCTACAAGGAGTACGGCGATCTGACCAATCGCTTCTACAACCGCAACCTTGCCGGTGGCGCCATGCTCGATATTGGTGTGTATGCCCTGTCCGTCATGCGCCTCTTTATGGCAAGCCAGCCCGCCGAGGTTGTTTCGCTGGGCAACACCTGTGAGACCGGCGTTGACGTTGCGGGTGGCATCGTCTGCCGTAATGCCGAACAGCAGCTGGGCGTGGTGAGCCTCACGCTCCACTCCAAGCAGCCCAAGCGCTCGGTCATCAGCTTCGACAAGTGCTATATCGAGGTCAACGATTATCCGCGCGCCGATCACGCGACCATCGTGTGGACTTCGGACGGCCACCGCGAGGAGGTCCACGCCGGCACCGAGGCTTACGCTCTTTGCTATGAGATGGCCGATCTTGAGAAGGCCGTTGCCGGCGACGACTCCAAGCGCGAGCTGCTGGATTATGCTTCTGATGTTATGGGGCTTATGACCAAGCTTCGCGCCGACTGGGGAGTCGTGTACCCCGAGGAGGAGTAAGCGATGCTTGCGGAAGATAGGCTCAACGCGATCGTGTCTATGGTGCAGCAGGCTGGCTCGGTTACCGTACCGGAGCTTGCCGATACCCTGGGCGTGACGGCGTCTACCATTCGGCGCGACCTGCAGACACTCGACCGAGCGCACCGCATCGCCAAGGTCCATGGTGGAGCGACGAGTCTTGAGCGCGCGCACGTGACGCGCGACCTAACGCTTAATGAGCGCAGCGATCTTCATAACGACGACAAGGAGCGTATCTGCGCCCGTGCGGCGGCGCTGGTGGAGCCCGAGAGCTTTGTGTATATCGATTCGGGCTCGACGACGCTCAAACTCATCGAGCATCTTCCGCGCCTTGAGGGTGTCACCTATGTGACCGACTCCGTGCTCCATGCTCAGCATCTCGCCCTGCGCGGCATGCGCACCGTGGTGCTGGGCGGCGAGCTCAAGCCCGAGACCGAGGCGCTCGTTGGCCCCGATGCCTTGGCAGCCCTGGACCGTTACAACTTCAACTGTGGCTTTTGGGGTTCTAATGGCATTGCCGCCGAGCAGGGCTTCACGGCGCCCGATATCGAGGAGGCGCAGGTTAAGCGCATCTCGATGCGCCATACGGCCAAACGCTTCGTAATCTCGGACGCCAGTAAATTTGGCATGGTGGCGCCCGTCAAGTTCGCGGACTTCCGCGACGCAACGATTATTACCGCAGGTGAGGTTCCCGCCAAGTACCAGGCAATGGACAACGTCATCACGGTCTAGCGATGGGGCAAGGCCAAGACCACCACAAAGGTGCCTTTCCCCATTGTGGTGGTTAGTAACGAAAACCGAGTAGTTTTCTCAATAGAAAAACGGCAACGTCCATCACAGGCATTGCCGCTTTTGTTGTCTACCGGTTTGTCTAAGTCTGTAACAACCAGACCGTTAAAAGCAGGCTAGATGTTACAGATTGAGATACTTCCGAACCGCGTCGTCCCTTTGTCTCAATTTGTAACATCTGAGGCTGAATTTGCCGAGTTGCTGTTACAGATTGAGATTTTGCCTTGAGGGGGATTCGAATGTCTCGAACTGTAACAACTAGACGTCGAAATAGACCCTTACTGTTACAGAACGAGACAGACGGAAGGGCCCGAAACAAATCATCTCAATCTGTAACATCTGAGGTTGATTTTGCCGAGTTACTGTTACAGATTGAGATCTTTGGGGACCCGGAAGAGTCTACGAGGCAAAACCACCACAAAGGTGCCTGTCCCCATTGTGGTGGTTTTGACGTTTGCCCAGATAAAACCTGCCAAAATAAACCTGTCCCTTTTTGGCAGGTTCTAGGGCTCCCAGGGGCAGGGGGCTTCGATGTGGATGTGCTCGCCGGTTACGGGATGCGTAAAGGACACGCTGTGGGCATGGAGCATGAGGCCGCAAGGACGCGGCGTGCCGTACAGGTCGTCGCCAACCAGGGGATGGCGCTCGCTTGCCAGGTGCACGCGGATCTGGTGTTTGCGACCGGTGAGCAGCTCGACATCGATATACGAACGAGTGGGCAGGCCTCGACGGCTCTTAAGGCGCTTGAGCACCTTCACGCGCGTCTGCGACGGTTTGCCGCTGGCGCCGACGCGCATCTTGCGGCTGTCGTGGCGGTCGCGGGCGATGGGCTTGTCGATAAGCTTCTCGTTCCAGTCGATCTTGCCCTCGGCCAACGCCAGATAGTGTTTTTCGAAGGCGTGGTCGATCACCATCTGGTCAAAGGCGGGCTGCGTCTGTTTGTCGAGCGAGAACAGCACCACGCCGGTGGTGTTGCGGTCCAGGCGGTTGAGCGGCTGCATGTCAGTCGCGGCAAAGCCGTCGCCCATCGCCAGCAACAGATCGCTGGCGTAGTCGGTGAGCGTGCGCTCGCCGGTGCCGTCGCCGTGGACGATCATGCCGGCGGGCTTATCGATGGCCATGAGCCAGGCGTCGCAGTAGAGGACTTGAGGTTCTTCGTTCACGTGTAAGCCTTTCGGTTAGCTGATTCCCACAAACATGCAGCCCGAGGTCGCCCCGCGCAGGCGGGCGGCGGGCTTGCGGCCGGCTTGCGCGGCCTCGATGGCGCGACGGACGCGTGCGACGGCGCGGCCCACTTCATCCGTCTCGAGCAGCGTGCCGTCCACCATAAGACGACGCACGCCGGCGTCGAGCAGCTGTGGTACCTGCGGCGTGAGGTCGATGGGATAGGCGTCGTAGAGGCGCGATCGGCCGTGGATATCGGTGCGCACGGGCATGACCTTGCCGTCGATGTTCTTGAGCGACAGCTTGCGGGCGCGCAGATTACAGTTGGCGCAATCGTGGATGCAGCCGTTGGCAACCTGCAGAATGCAATGCTCGCTTGTCATGACGCGCGGGCGGCCAAAGACGGTGATGCCCAGAGCTGCGGGCGCGGCGGCGCCGAGCGAGACTATCTCGTCGAGCGTGATCTCGGGCGAGAGCCAAAACGCGCCGGCTCCGCGCTCGGCAAGTGCCTCCATGCAAGGCACGTTGTGCACGGGCAGGCAAGAGCGGACCTCCGCCGTGGCGCCAACCTGGGCGGCCAGGGCAAGCTCGGAGATATTGCCAATAGCGACCGTGGCACCGGCAACAACCCACGGGTCAACGCGGACGTGGTCAACGGCGCGGCAGACCTCGTCGAGTACGGGTACGATGCCCTGCTCAAGCGCATCGGCGGGGGAGAGCTCGGCCGCATCGAGCACATCGGTGGTCATGTAGATGCGCGTTGCGCCCTCCACGCGGGCTGCCTCGGCGGCCTCGAGCGAGGTGACGGTGGCGCAGATCTGCGGTTCGTCGCGGTAGTGCTCGGGCATGGGGCGCGTGCACTTGTCGAGCACCGGCAACTCGAGAGTATTCGCGCGCTCCTCGTACGGCACCAGAATGGCCTCCTCCAGCGCCTTGCAGGCGGCGGCGCGCACCTTGTGCACAGCGGAGAAGCCCATGCCGCAGCCCCCATCGAGCGCCACATCAAAGCTCGCGGCCTCAAAGGGCGAGGAGCCCATGCGGCCCACATGCTCAACCAGATCGGACGCCTCGACCGCGCGAGTCTTGGCGGCCTCGACGGTAAAGCCCGTGGCGGTGGCGGTGAGCGCGGGGTTGTCACAGCAGGTGAGTGTGACAGTAAACGGTTCGCCCAAACGCGCCGCGACGGTTACATCAACAGCTCGGCGGCGCAGCACATCGCGCTTGAGCGCGGCGCCGGCGGCGTCAATGGCGCGCTGGCTGCGGATGACGCGAACGCGGCAGCCCTCGGGCATGCTGCGGGGCACGCGGCACTCGATGATGTCACCGGCGGCGGCATCATCGGTAGCGATAGTGGTTAGGAACTGGTCGAACTCATCGTCGTGGCGAAGTTCCAGCAGGTCGCCCTTGCCGACGGGCTCAAACAGCTCAATGCGGGCGATGGCAGCGCGGCGACGACGGTCGTCGGGTTTGAGCCCGCGCACGTCGCGGTTGGCCAGGCGGCTGCCCAGCACCGTGCCCACAATCTGTCCGCGGTTGTTGGAGCGTTCGTAACTCATCATCTCGTCGCCCGAGGTGCCGTCCTGATAGGCGTGCGTAAAGTCGCGGTTAAAGCAGCGCTTGAGTTGGCGCTGGCGAGCGGCGTCCTCGTCCTTATCCACGGCGACCCCGGCCAGCATGTCATCGATTTGATGACGGTACACATCGACGATGGAGTACACGTAATCGGGGGCTTTCATGCGGCCCTCGAGCTTGAGCGATGCGGCGCCGGCGTCATACAGACGGCGAACGAGCTGCGAGGTATTGGTGTCGCGCGGGCATAGTGCGCGCTCGCGACCGGCGGGGGAGAGCGTGCGGCCGTTCTCGTCGATCAGCTCGTAGGGCAGGCGGCAGGGCTGCATGGCAAAGCTCGAGAGCAGGCACAGGCCCGAGTAGCAAAAGCAGATAGCGCCGTGGCTAAAGACCTCCAGGTCAACGTCGGGCGCGGCGTCGTGGATGGCGGCGATCTCGTCAATGGAGAGCTCGCGCGAGAGGGTCACGCGGTCGGCGCCCTGCTCGCGGCACCAGATAGTCCCGCGGTCGTCGTGGATGTTCGCCTGGGTCGAGATGTGCGTCTCGATGCCGGGCATGGTGCGCTTGACCTCAAAGAACAGGCCCCAGTCCTGGATAATGAAGGCATCGGCGCCCAGCGTGGAGCAGCGGTGGATGAGTTGCAGCGCCTCGCCCATCTCGGACTGCTTGATGACGATGTTGACCGTGACGTAGACGCGCGAGCCGGCCAGGTGTGCAGCACGGCAGGCCTGCTCAAAGGCCTCGTCGGTAAAGTTCGTTGCCTTGCGGCGGGCGTTGAAGCTGCCCATGCCACAGTAGATGGCATCGGCGCCGGCGGCGAGCGCGGCGGCAAAGGGCTCCGGGCCTCCGGCGGGGGCCAAGAGCTCGGGTCTGCGGTTGGTGGTTCGACTGGCGGTTGCGGTCATATCCTGCCTTTCAAAATGCTCAGATACTCAAAAGTATAGTGGCGCCGTCGCGGTGGACGATGCCCGCAGCCTAAGCAGGACAAAGTCTTCAGCAGCCTCTCAGGCAAAATTGATCTCTTTTCCTCCGTCCCTAAGGGATCGCGTGATCCGAAGGGGGACGGAGGAAAGGGATCATTTTTCAGACAGGTCGCCAGTCACGCCGTTCAGCGGCCCGTATGCGCCGTTGGGCGATAAAATATTATCGCAATCTGATAATTATCTTGCATCGGTCAAAATCATCCCCTACTATCCCAATCAAGCGCGGTGTTCAGACCGAACTGTGCCTCCCGGTGTGAACGCCGCGCTCACGCTCTCTATTTGATCGTAAGGAGAAAAACATGAGCAAGACCGTCGTGTCTTCCGATAACGCACCCGCAGCCATCGGTCCGTATTCCCCCGGTATCCAGACCGGCAACATGGTGTTCCTGTCCGGCCAGCTGGGCATCGACCCCGCGACCGGCAAGATGCCCGAGGGTGTCGAGGCTCAGGCCAAGCAGTCCCTCGCTAACGTCGAGGCCCTGCTGACCGCTACCGGCGCCACGTTTGCCGATGTCGTCAAGACCACGGTCTACCTGGCCGACATCGCCGACTTCGCCGCCGTGAACGAGATCTACGCCTCCAAGTTCGAGGCTCCGTTCCCCGCGCGCAGTGCCTTCCAGGTTGCCGCCCTTCCGGCTGGCGGTCTGGTCGAGATCGAGGTCATCGCCGCCCTCTAAGGCGTTGACAACAACTAAACATGACATGCAAAAAGACCCTGCAGCGCGTGCGAGCTGCAGGGTCTTTTGTCAAGCGATGCGGCAAAATGATCCGTTTTCCGCCCCCAAGGGATTGGCGGGTTAGCCCTCCTTGCGAACTTTTTGCAGGTAGCGGTAGACGCTGGGCTCCGAGATGCCCAGCGCGGTGGCAGCGCAGGCAACAGCGCCCTTGAGCATAAATACACCGTTGCCGTTAAGGTGGCGAATAACGTCCACGCGATCGGCCTGCCCCAGCGAGGCGACATCCTGTCCGCGGCTTTCGAGCAGCTCGGAAATACTGCGGTCGATGAGCTCCTGTGTAGACTCCGAAAGACTTTCGACCTCGATAGACGCGGGCTCCGCCTGCCTTGGCACAGCGTCGAAGCAGGCCATGAGCTGCTGAGCCATGGCGTTGATGGAGCGTACCATGGAAAGATCGGTGTTGACGCAGAGCATGCCGACAATCTCGTTATCCTCGCGGATAAAGTACGTCGCCGACTCCAACGTCTTACCACCGGCACCGCGTCCCTCGTAGCCCGTAATAAACGGCAGGTCGCGATACTTGGCGTCGTGCATGATCTTGAGTGCCAGATCGGTAGCGGGACCGCCAATCTTGCGGCCGCTCACGATGCCGTTGCGAATATCGACGATGGCGTGGTCGGGATCCGAGAAATCGTGCAGCACGATTTCGCTGTTTTTGCCGAGTATCTGCTCCAGGAAATCGACCATCGGCAAAAAGCGACGTACGGTCTCGTTCACGGGCAACTCCTTTGGGTGAAATCGGAAATGTTCATAACAAATTTTTCTCATGGTAACATTGTGTCTATTGACTCACATATTCGCGAACGGTAGGATTTTGGCGGTAAGCGGTCGACCAAAAGAAAAGTTAGATGTTATTTTGACCAGACACTTTCCTGACCTGCGGAAATACATTATCTCAGCTGAAGAATAGTCTGATAACAAAAAATTATTATTGAGAATGAGAATAATCTTTAATACGATATGCAACGAAGGCACAACCTCACCCCCGCACTGCGTCACAATAGAGCGTTAGATGCGAAAACAGCTACTTCGAGGATTGGTGGTCATATGGCCCAGGAGACGGTTACGAACGGCACTGAAGCCCTGTTCACTCGCGAAGGCATGCCGCCCGTTAAGGAAATGATCCCGTGTGCCCTTCAACACGTGCTGGCATCGTTTGCCGGCATCATTACCCCGGCGGTCATCATGGCCGGCGTCTACGGCTTTAATAGCCAGCAGAGCACCGACATCATTCAGGTTGCGCTCATTCTTTCGGCAATTGACACGGCCCTTCAGGCCTTCGCTCCCTTCCGTCGCATCGGCGGCGGCCTGCCCATCGTCATGGGCGTTTCGTTCGCGTTCCTGCCGGCCCTGCAGGCCATGGGTGCCTCGGGCTTTAGCTTTGGTGCACTGCTGGGCGGCGAGATTGTCGGCGGTGCCGTCGCGGTCCTCTTTGGTCTGGCCTACAGCAAGATTAAGTGGCTGTTCCCGCCCGTCGTGACCGGTACGGTCATCTTCTCCATTGGCGTCTCCCTGTATCCCACGGCCGTCAAGTACATGGCCGGCGGTATGGGTACGCCGCTGTGGGGCACTCCGCAGGCCTGGTGCGTCGCTCTTATCACCTTCGCCGTGGTCTTTGCGCTCGCCAACTTTGGCAAGGGCACGCTCAAGCTGGGATCCGTGTTCTTTGGCATGATCGTTGGTATGATCGTCTCCATCCCCTTTGGCATGATCGACTTCTCCAGCGTCGCCACCGCTCAGGTCTTCGCCCTTCCCAAGCTCATGCCCTACGCGCTCGAGTTTGATCCCGAGGTCTGCATTACCCTCGCCGTCGTGTTCCCCATGGTTGCCATCCAGGTTATCGGTGACGTCTCCGCCGCCTGCCTGGGCTCCATCGACCGTATGCCCACCGAGCGCGAGCTCTCCGGCGCTATCGTGTCCCAGGGCCTCACCTCTATGGTCGGCGGCCTGCTGGGCGGTCTTCCCACCAGCGCCCTTGGCCAGAACGTGGGCATCATCTGCTCCAACAAGGTCGTCAACAAGTGGGTCTTTGTGATCATCGCGGCCGTCTTTGCCATCGCCGGCCTGTTCCCGCAGCTCTCTGCCGTCCTCTCCGCTATCCCGCAGCCCGTCATCGGCGGCGCGACCGTCGGCGTCTTTGGCACCATCACCATGAACGGCGTGCGCATGTTCACCCGCGAGGGCCTCACGCAGCGCACCACCACCATCGTCGGTACCTCTGTCGTCTTTGGCCTGGGTATCTGGATGGCCAGCGGTTGCCTTGCCGGCGAGGGTATGCCCGCCTGGGTGTCCACCGTCATCGGCTCCAATGCCGTAACCCCCACCGCCATCATGGCCATTGTCCTTAACCTGATCCTTCCGCAGACGCCGGTCGTGGCTCAGCACATTGATGCTGCCAAGGACGCTGCCGTGGATCTGGTCTTGCCCGAGAGCAAGAAGTAACCAATTCGGTGCTATTCGTCGGCGGGCGCATCGCCTCGTCCGCCGACGTCATGCGGCACCAAGCCGCACTTCAAAGGGTTTGTCCCTTTGGTGAAGCGTTGACGGGAGAGGGCCCGTTTCCGGTGTAGGCCGGCGCTTCGCACTCCGCCATGTCAGAGGTGTCAAACCCCGCCCCTGATGTTGAAGGGAGCATCCATGCTTCTGGTCGCTAACGGTTCTGTCTTTACCCGCAATGCTCAGACCCCGTTCATTCCAAACGGTGCGGTCGCCATTGACGGAGATACGATCGTCGAAGTGGGCCCCGAGTGCGAGCTCAAGGCCAAGTACCCGGATGCCGAGTACGTCGACGCCCGGGGCAACCTCATCATGCCCGGACTCATCAACTGCCACACCCACATCTACTCGGGTCTGGCCCGCGGCCTTGCCATTAAGGGCTGCAACCCCACCAACTTCCTGGAGAATCTTGAGCAGCAGTGGTGGAAGATCGATGACAACCTGACGCTCGACGGCACCAAGGCGAGCGCCTATGCCACGATTCTGGACTCCATCCGCGATGGCGTCACCACGATCTTCGATCACCATGCGAGCTTCTGCGAGATCCCGGGAAGCCTCTTTACCATTAAGGATGCAGCTCAGGAGCTGGGCATGCGTTCATGCCTGTGCTACGAGGTCTCCGATCGTCGCGGCCAGGAAAAATGCGACCAGGCCATTGCCGAGAACGCCGAGTTTGCCCAGTGGGCCGCCAAGGAGCGTCGCGATAACGATAACCACATGATCGCCGCCATGTTTGGCGGTCACGCCACCTTTACGCTGTCGGACGAGACCATGGACAAGATGGCCGAGGCCAACAACGGCCTGACCGGCTTCCACATCCATGTGTGCGAGGGCATGAATGACGTGTGGGACTCCCGCCTCAATCGCGGTGGCATCAGCCCCGTCGAGCGCCTGCTGCAGCACAACCTGCTGGGTCCCGACACCATGCTGGGCCACTGCATCCACGTGACGCCCGCCGAGATGGATATCGTCAAGGAGTCCGGCACCTGGCTCGTCAACAACCCCGAATCCAATATGGGCAACGCCGTGGGCTGCGCTCCCGTGCTCGAGTTCTTCCGCCGCGGCATCCCCGTGTGCATGGGCACCGACGCCTACACCCACGATATGCTCGAGAGCCTCAAGGTCTTCCTGATCATCCAACGCCACAACGCCGCTATGCCCAACGTGGGCTGGTGCGAGGCCATGACGATGCTGTTCGAGAACAACGCCAAGATGGCGAGCAGGTACTTCGATCGCAAACTCGGCGTGCTCGAGGCCGGCGCTGCCGCCGACGTCATCGTCATGGACTACAAGCCCTTTACGCCGCTGAGCGAGGAGAACATCGACGGCCACATGCTCTTTGGCATGATGGGCAAAAACTGCCGTACCACCATCATCAACGGCCGCGTCCTGTACAAGGATCGCGAGTTCGTTGGCATTGATGAGGACATGATCAACGCGTGGACCATGGCCGAGTCCAAGAAGCTCTGGAGCACGCTCAACGATCGCGCCTACTAATTACAAGTAGATTCACGCGCGTCGGATGTTTCGCCGCATCCGACGCGCGCATAGGCGACCTCCGCGGGGTCGCCGGCGCTGTGCTAGCGCTACACCGTATTTGCGCCCGCCGCGCGGTCTCGCCGGGCGTTACAGAGAGGAGCTCACTATGAGCGACATCATGAGGCCGATCCCGTTTTCGCAGCTGATGAACTGGATCATCGAGGAGCACAAGACCCAGGACGCCATCTTTGGCGTGCGCAAGATGGTCACGACCAACCAGGAGGGCGCGCTTCCCATTTTTGACGAGCGCATCGAGACTCCGTTTGGCCCGGCCGCCGGTCCCAACACACAGCTTGCCCAGAACATCGTGGCATCCTACGTGGCCGGCTCCCGCTTCTTTGAGCTCAAGACCGTCCAGGTAATGGACGGCGAGGAGCTCTCCAAGTGTGTGAACAAGCCCTGCATCGTGGCAGACCGTCCAGGTAATGGACGGCGAGGAGCTCTCCAAGTGTGTGAACAAACCCTGCATTGTGGCACAGGACGAGTGCTACAACTGCGAGTGGTCGACCGAGCTCGAGGTTCCGCAGGCCTTTGCCGAGTACGTGAAGGCATGGTTCGCCTGCCATCTGATCGCTCGCGAGTACGGCCTGGGAAGCCCGGACGGCTTTGTCTTCAACATGTCGGTGGGTTATGACCTCGAGGGCATCAAGAGCCCCAAGGTCGACGCCTACATCGAGGGCATGAAGGATGCCTCCAAG
>CABQLM010000003.1 GCA_902465105.1 uncultured Collinsella sp. | reverse complement strand
GGGCTCGCCCACGGCCTCGCCCAGCTCCTCGTCCCACTGAGCATCGGAGCACAGGGCCATGCCGGCCAGGAACTTCTCCTTAGGCGCGGCGAGCTCATGCTTGACGACGGTCATCTTATTTTGGGTAAGCGTGCCGGTCTTGTCGGAGCAGATGGTCTGCGTGCAGCCGAGGGTCTCGACGGCAGAGAGCTTACGGATGATTGCCTGGCGCTTGGCCATCTTGGTCACGCCAAGCGACAGCACGATGGTCACGACGGCGACCAGGCCCTCGGGGATGGCGGCGACGGCGAGCGAGACGGCGACCATAAAGGTGTCGAGCAGGGCCGTTGGGTCGGTGAGAACGTTGCCCACGCCGTGGCGGACGATGTCGACGCCAAAGATCACGACGCAGATGACGATAACCATAATGGTAAGGATGCGACTGAGCTCGGCGAGCTTCACCTGCAGCGGCGTAAGCTCTTCCTTGGCCTCGGCCAGGGCACCGGCGATCTTGCCCATCTCGGTATCCATGCCGGTGCCGACCACGACAGCGCGGCCACGGCCGTACACAACGGTGGAGCCCATGTAGCACATGTTCTTGCGGTCGCCGAGCGGCACGTCATCGGTGCCCGCGGCAAGCTCGATCACGTTGGCGTGTTTCTCGACCGGCACGGACTCGCCGGTGAGTGCGGCCTCTTCGATCTTCATCGTGGCACTCTCGAGCACGCGGCAGTCGGCCGGGACGGAGTCGCCCGCCTCGAGCATGATCACGTCGCCGGGCACGAGCTCGGCGCTCGGCAGGTGCACGAGTTTGCCGTCGCGCAGAACCTTGGACTGCGCCGCGCTCATCTCCTGAAGGGCCTCAAGGGCCTCCTCGCTTTTGGCCTCCTGGACCACGCCCAGCACCGAGTTGACGATAACGACGAACATGATGATGGCGACATCGGCAAAGTCCGCCTCGCCCTTAACCATGCCCGTGAGCGCGCTAATGACGGCGGCAACGATCAGCATGATGACCATGGGGTCGGCCATCTGCTCAAAGAAGCGCTTCCACAACGGCGTCTTCTCGGCTTCCTCGAGCTTGTTAGGGCCTGTCTTGGCGAGACGCGACGACGCCTCGTTGTCGCTCAGGCCAAGGTTCTCATCGACGCCCTGGTCGCTGAGCACCTCCGCCGCGGCGGACAGGTATTCCTTTTGCATATAGAGTCCCCTCCTGGGATTCGAGCCACTCAGCAGATTGATGCCCGATCATAATTCCCAGGAGAAGGGCAAGGGCTCATCAAGGCTGCCGTGCTGAGCGGCAGTTGATAGTGGGGCTATGGTACCCCAAAGCGGCGGGTCTAGCCAAAACATTCCGTCTGGAAACACGGCACAGGCGCAACGGTGCAGACAGTGTGATGCTCAAGATTGATAAAACGTTTTTTCTTCGGCGCATCGGCAAACTGAAATATTCCGCAGATAGCAGCGGTAAGACCGCTTGGTAAATGTTTTTCGTTTACCGTTTTCCCCGCAAAAAATGAACTTCTAATTCGGCATACGGTCGATTTTTGGGGGTATTCGGTCGTCATTTCGTTATAATCAACTCGATTTTATTTCTTATGGTTTATCTATCGGCGCAAGACGATGTCAGATGGAGGTCTGAATGTACAAGCGCACCAAGATTGTATGCACCATGGGTCCCGCCTGCGATAGCGACGAGACCATCCGCGAGATGATCAAGGCGGGCATGAACGTCGCCCGTTTTAACTTCTCGCACGGATCCTACGACGAGCACCACGGTCGCATCGAGCGCGTCCGTCGTATTTCCAAGGAGCTCGGTATGCCCGTCGGCATCCTGCTCGACACCAAGGGCCCCGAGGTCCGCACCGGCCTTCTGGTCGACGGCAAGAAGGTTGCCGTCAAGACCGGCGACAAGATCGTCGTCACCGCTCAGCCCACGTCCGAGGATTTCCACGGCACCGCTGAGCACATCTCCCTCGACTACCTGGCTCTGCCCTCCGAGGTCGAGAAGGGCTCCCTTATCCTGATCGACGACGGCCTGGTTGCCCTCGAGGTCGAGTCCGTCAGCGGCCAGGACATGACCTGCGTCGTCAAGAACGACGGCCTGATCGGCGAGCGCAAGGGCGTCAACATGCCCAACGTCAACATCTCGCTGCCCGCCATCACCGAGCGCGATCGTCAGGACATCCTCTTTGGCCTGACCGAGAACATCGACTACATCGCCGCTTCCTTCATCCGTGACGGCGAGTCCGTCCGCGGCATCCGCGAGCTTTGCCGCGAGAACGGCGGCGAGCACGTGACGATTTTCCCGAAGATCGAGTGCGCCCTGGGCGTCGAGAACTTCGACGAGATTCTCGAGGCTTCCGACGGCATCATGGTCGCCCGTGGCGACCTGGGCATCGAGATCAAGCCCGAGCTCGTTCCGCACATCCAGAAAGAGATCATCGCCAAGTGCAACGCGGCCTACAAGCCCGTCATCACCGCTACGCAGATGCTCGACTCCATGCAGCAGAACCCGCGCCCGACGCGCGCTGAGGTTGCCGACGTTGCAAACGCCATCTATGACGGCACCGACGCCGTCATGCTGTCCGGCGAGTCCGCTGCCGGTAAGTACCCGGTCGAGGCCGTTAAGATGCAGGCCAGCATTGCTCTCGAGACCGAGAAGTACCTCCCGGCCCACGCTCCGCTCGAGGTTCCGGCTGACGCTCATGGTACCCGCGTTGTGAACAACGTTGTGGGTATGTCCGCTGTGAACATGGCCACCACCGTTGGCGCCAAGTGCATCACCGTGCCGACGACCACCGGTCGTACCGCTCGCCTGATCTCGCACTTCCGTCCCAACA
Source organism: uncultured Collinsella sp. (assembly GCA_902465105.1). Classification (GTDB taxonomy): domain Bacteria; phylum Actinomycetota; class Coriobacteriia; order Coriobacteriales; family Coriobacteriaceae; genus Collinsella. Next base: position 75,072 of record CABQLM010000003.1, on the reverse strand, counting down.
TGCCGATCTGCGCGTTCTCCCGCCACGAGTGGGCCGTCCAGCAGATGATCATGTACTGGGGCGTTATCCCGCACCAGGCCGAGATTACCCAGGGCACCGTCAACGGCACGATCGTCAAGGCGATCGAGACCGCTAAGGAGCTCGGCTACGTCGAGGCTGGCGATCTGACCGTCGCTACCGCCGGCGACCCCCGCATGAGCGTCCAGCTCGAGGACAAGGTCTCCTCGACCAACGTCGCTTACGTCGCTCAGGTGCGCTAAATCGCACTTGCAAGCAGATTTGCATTGCAAAGGGCCCGGAAGGCAAAGCCTTCCGGGCCCTTTTTCTGTGCGCCGATGCCTGCCGCACGGCATGGCACGCACCCATTTCATTACCAAAAGCGCGAAATCCGCCCTCCGAGGCCCAAAAAAATAAAGCCCCAAGCGCTAAAAGTGTTCGCCCGGTGGAAAACCCACACCTCACGCAGGGCTGATAAATCGTTTTAGCAAGGTCTAAGTCGACCGCGGTTTCGGAAGTGCGGGGAAAAATTGCTTACCTCCGAGCACAAGCCCTTTTATTTCAACAAAACCCCTGATAAAGTTGGCTTAAATACCGCTTGTGGTTGACCTGTTTGTCTTTTTCCCCGCACTTCCGAAACCGATAGCTTTTCTAGCCCAAACTACGCTCAAACGATCGGATCGCTATGTCATTTCTTGCCTGCGGACCCACGGCTTTTCAGTACTATCGCATCCCGCCCCAGATACTGGGACTCTATCCGGCAATCCTGCCGCCTGACCATGACCATCGCTTGGTGCATTACTCAAAACAGCCAGTATTTAAAGACTTGCTCGGCACACCAGTTTGGAGATTCGTGAGCGAAAGAAAACAGCGCGCGAACGGAAAGCTATTTCATAGCCGTCTGCTGACTCAAGAACCGCCTCCGGGGTCGTTTAGGCAAACTGAACATGGCTTTGATATCACATCGCCAGAGTTCACGTTGCTCAATCTTGCTACGCAGGTCTCCCCCACTCAGCTGCTCATGGCATGCTACGAAATGTGCAGCTCCTTCGCGGTGTTCATGCCTTGCAAACGCGCGCAACAGCAGCTCGATGAGGCAATATCCCTTAAACTCATCCCACCCGACTGTGGTTGGGAGCGCGTTGTCGACACCACGGGCAATGACACCAATTTGTGGAAGCGCACGCCGCTTCTTACCGCAGCGGATATCGCCGCGTTCGCCAAGCAGGCCGCAGGCCTGCGCGGCGTCAAACAACTCCGTTGGGCCGCAGAACGCATGACGGGGCAGACCGCCTCACCTTTCGAAGTCCAAACGTCCATACTCGTCTCGCTCCCCCGTGACGAGGGCGGCCTGGGCATCAATATCGCCAACAATGTGCGCATCCCGCTCAGCGAGGGCGCGCGATCGCTGTATGACAAAACCTGTTGCTACGCCGACATCCTTATCGAGAGCAGCACCGACAGCATGGGCGTCATTCTAGAATGCCAAGGCCGCTCCGCCCATGACAGCGAAGCCGCAAGTCTCTCCGATGCCGAGCGCACTACCGCGCTCACGAGCATGGGCTACGACGTTATCCAAATTACCTACGACCAGATCAAGGACAAGAAGAGCTTCGACCGCATAGCCGAGCTTATCCATAAAAAGGCCGGGCTTCCCTATACCCCAAAGACCAAACAGGAGCGCACCGCCGAAGATACACTGCGGCATGAGCTACTTGTCGATTGGAATGGGCTGTTCACTGTCATGCCGGTCAACTAGCAGCTAGTAATCAGGGGCAGCGCAGGCATATCGGGCGATTCGACGCGGGTGGCAAAACCCGCCTCGGTCAGTTCGATGACCTCGGTAAACGTCGCGTCGAAGAACTCCTCGGTCAGCAGGCGGTATGGCGGATGGTCGGGCTCCCCGGGGTTTTCGCGCACGATCTCGTGCATAACGCCGATGGTCTTGAGCACATACTCCTTATAAATGGGATACTGCCCAAAACGCGTCGCCGCAGTATACAGGCGATCGGTCGCGCGCGGGATGGAAACAATGCCCAGCGTCTTGCCAAACCAGTCAAAGTCGCCTTGCTTTTTAATGCGGAACTCCTCACACGGCTTGCCGCCGTGCGCCTCCAGGTACTGGTTCACACGCGTGTTCCATACCGTGTCGGCCACCAGATGCGACCAGACGCCCAGCGTCAAATCGAGCAACGACTGCGCCACGTCCTCGGACGCAAGCGAGAACTCACGAGCGCCGGGACCGACAACCGGCTCAGCATCCCTGTAGCGCTGGGGATAGTGCACGCGATTCAGTCGCTCGCGCTCCTCGACAATCGAGGTGGCCTCGGCGGGTTCGCCCGCGGGTGCGCCTTTAAGCAGCGGCGCCACATAGGTATCCCAGAACTCGTGCTCACGCGGCTTAGGGATAGGCTCGGGCTTGGCAAAGTGCGTAATGCGGTACGGGATGGGATCGGCGATGCCAGGGACCATATAGCCCACGAAAATATCCGGAACCACGCAGCCAAACAAAAAGGCATTGCGGTCGCGCACGCTATTGGCAAGCGCACCGGTGCGCTCCAGCAAACGCTCCGTCTGAGCGATATGAATGTTCCAGCTTGGCATAGCCACCCCCATAAAAAACCTGGATAACTATACCATCACGGCAAAGCCGCGCGGGCGGCTACGCACGCTCTACGCAGCAACTAGTCCGTAGCACCGCTTTCGGTTCCATACGACGGCGAAGGCGCCTCGACCACATGGTGATATCGATCGATATAGATTGCACGGGCCCCCAGGCGGCGCACCAAATCCTGGTGATGCGTGCTCATCAAGACCGTCTTACCCGCCGCGACGTAGGCCAGCAAGAAGTTGACCACGATGTCGCATGAATCCTCGTCGAGCCCATTGGTAGGCTCGTCGAGGACCAAGATATCTGGGTTCATCGACACCACCGCAGCCAGCGCAACGCGCTTCTTTTGCCCGCCCGAGAGCTGATAGGGAGAGGCGTCGACCAGGTCGGCAACCTGAAATAGCCCCATGGCATCGCGCACGCGGCGCTCGAGCTCGTCTGCTGGCAGCCCCATCTGCGCGGGACCAAAAGCAACTTCCTCGCCCACCGTAGCGCAGAACAGCTGAGCATCGGCATTTTGAAACACAAAACCTACGCGCTGATGAAAACGCTGAGCGGCCGCGGAATCCTTTAGAAACACCGCATCGATCACGTGCCCGTCAAACAGGTATGCCCCTGCGTCCGCGAGTTCAAGGCCGTTAATAAGGCGCATAATCGTCGTCTTACCGCAGCCGTTGGGACCGAGCAGGGCAACGAGTTCACCACGATCGACCTGCAGCGACACACCATCGACAACCGTATGCCCCGCATAGGAAAACACTACGTCGCGCAGCTCGATGAGCGGCGCGACCCCGGCGCCGCCCGCACCGTTCGTGCCCGCCGCACTATTCATATCGATCGTCAAAACGTCGCCCTTCCCCATTTGCATCCCCAGTCGAAACCAGCAGCGCCTACAGCACGGCGCACAACACTGCCAGCAGCGCCACGCCGGCCGCATAGACCGCATCGCGCCAGCCAAACCCGGCGTGCGCGGGCGCCGGATACGCACCGGCAAAGCCGCGGCAAAGCATAGCCTCGTCCATCGCGCGGCTGCATTCCATCGCCTTGATAAAGGTCATGCCCATGATACCCGCGATCGAATCGGTACGCGAAAATCCCTCAGGCGCACGACCCACGCTGCGCAGCATGACCGATTCGCACAGATCGTGCGCCGTGCGACCCAGCACCTCGATGTGCTTGAGCGCCATATCAAACGTAAAGATAACTTCGTCGGGTAGATGTAGCATCTTGAGCGCCGCCGACATGCGGCTCCACGTAAGGGTCCACGAAACACCCAGCACCAGCGACACATTAATAAACGTCTTGAGCGCGATCTTGAGCATGGCGCCCGCAGCAGAAGCGTCCAGCAGCAGGGCAGGCAGTGCCAGAACCACCGCGAGTCCAGTGGCGCCAAGCGCCGGTACAAAGGTCGCGCGCAGCCCGCGTGCAGGGCGCACCGTGACCAGCACCAACGCGACCGCCGCCATCAACATCAAGTACAGCGGGCTCTGCGTCAGACATACGCACAGGACGCAAACGAACATCCCCACCAGGCGCACCGGCGCCGAAACGGAAGAAAGGGCGCGGTCGATCATCGACCCGCCCTTGTGTGCGCCACCGCCCAGGCGGACCCGCTCAAGCAGGCTCGCCAGGTGCAGGACATTCTTTTGCATCACGCGATGACGAGCCCCCGCGGGCTCGTATCGCTCCTCGACCGCAAGCCAGCTAGGCAGCTCGGCTATTGCCATGAGCACCGCTTTCCTTGACCGTCAGCGAGATCAGACGGAATGCGATGGTGAGCACCGCCACGCCAATCACGCCGGACAGGATATACATGGCAGCCTGACCGGCAAAGCCAAGACCCTGCTCCTCGGAATAGGCCTGCAGGTAATCACCCGTGGGCAGCGCGTCGGCAAAGGTCGGGGTATCGAGGCCGACCGAAGCTTGCAGGCTGTCGTCGCCAGCCTCCTGAACGGCGGTCGCGGCGCCCTCGGCGTCCCACTCACCCCAGGCGTCACCGGTGGCAAGCAAGCCCAGCGGCGTGGCCACCACGAGCACGGCGACCAAAATGAGCGTGGGGACCAGCGAGGTCTTCTTGGCAGCAGCGCCCTCGGCAGCAAGCTGGCCATCGACGGCCTCGGGCCCGACTATAATGCTCGGCGCCGTCTTCTTAATGAAACCGTAGATGGCAGCCGTCGCCACGCCCTCGATCACGCCGGCAACCAGCATATGCGGGATCAACATGGCCGGAATAGCCACGGACAGCGGGAAGGGGCAGTACAGCGGCGCGCCCGAAGCGTTGGTAAAGAGCATCGGCTGAATACCAAACTCGATTGCCGCGCACAGGGCCGCTAGGCACAGGCCGACCCAGCCGCTCACGATGGCAGAAACCGAGGTGCCCCAGCTCTTGTCGTGCAGACGGCTGTTGAGCGCACGAAACACGATAGCAGCGACAAACGGCAGCACAAAGGCCATGTTAAAGCAGTTGGCGCCAAACGACAGAACGCCGCCGTCGCCAAATAGCAGCGCCTGCAGCGCCAGCGCGACCGAGACAGCGATAGCCGCGGCCTCGGGGCCCAGCAGCAGCGCGATGAGCGCGCCGCCGACGGCGTGACCTGTGGTGCCGCCGGGCAGCGGCACGTTGAACATCATGAGCAAGAAGGAGAATGCGGCGCAGATGCCCAGGAACGCCATATGCTCGCGATCGAGCGTGGCGCGCACCTTTTTGATGCAGTGAACCCATACGGGCACCATCGCCACCGCCATGACGGCATCGGTCTGCGGGGACAGGTAGTTGTCTGGAATGTGCATATACGCCTCCCGGTTATCGGCGCACGGAATTGCAACGCCGCTTAAATCACCTTGCCAGTGTTACGTATTGTCAGATTCGTAACACGCCGCGGGCTATCATAGCAAAACGGCGCGCTGCCGACAAAGCAGCACGCCGTTATGTAATGCGCGTGTCATATATGCAGACTCAACGGTGCCTTATACCGAGCATAGCGGTCACGTAGGACTCGGCGGCAGCCACCGCTGACCCATACCCCAGCGTAGAACCTAGCCGCGGACCTCGCCGTTTACGCCCTTGCACACCTTGGTGACGATCTTCTGGTGCGCCTTCTCGACCTCTTCGCTGGTGAGCGTGTGGTCGTCGGAGCGATACGTAAGCGCAAAGGCCATGGACTTTTTGCCTGCTCCGATGCGGATGGGATCGCGGTAGACGTCGAACAGGCGCACGCCCTCGAGCAGCTTGCCGCCGGCACTGGTAATACGGCGCTCAAGATCCTCGCAGGTCACAGTGTTGTCGACTACGATAGCAAGGTCGTGCTCAACGGCAGGGTACTGCGAGAACTCGCGGTAGTTCTCCTGATTGCGGGCGCCCTTGATCAGCTTGTCCAGGTCGAGCTCAAAGGCAACGACGACCTCATCGATGCCCATCGCCTCGCGCGCCTCGGGGTGGATCTCGCCGACCCAGCCCAGCACGGTACCGCCGGACAGAACCTCGGCGGCGCGACCCGGCTGCAAGAAGGCATAGCCCTCGCCCTCGGCGGGACGGAAGCGGACCTTCTCGATACGCAGCTGGGCGAGCAGCTCCTCGACAATGCCCTTGCCAAAGAAGAAACGCAGCTTGCGGTACTTCATGCTCCAAGACTGCTCGCTCCACTGGCCCGAGAGCACGCCCGCCACGGACTTGGTCTCCTTGGGCAGGCTGGCATTCTCGCGGCCGTGGAACAGGCTGCCGACCTCGTACAGGTGCACGTTGGGCGTGCCGTGGGCCTCGTTATAGGCCACGGATTGCAGCAGGCCCGGCAGCAGCGAGCGACGCATCTCGGTCTGCTCGGCCACCAGCGGATTCATGAGCACCACGGGGCAGCCGCGGCCCTCGGTGGACATGCCGATCTTCTCCAGGTCGCCCGGGGCGGCAAAGCCAAAGGTCGTGGTCTCGTTGAGGCCGCAGGCGCGCAGGATCTCGCCGACCTTGCGGGTGAGCTTCTGCTCGCGGGTCAGACCGCCGATGTGGTTCTTGGCGGCCGGGATGGTCGCCGTCACGCGGCCCATGCCCCACAGGCGCAGGACCTCCTCAATCAGATCGATCTCGCGCGGCAGGTCGGGGCGGAAGCTCGGCGGAGTGACCATAAAGTCCTCGCCGTCGCGCTCGACGGTGCAGCCCAGGCGGGTGAGCGAACGCTCGATAAAGTCGGGCTCGATGTCGGCGCCGCAGATGGCATGCACGCGGGCCAGGCGCAGCTTGATGCTGTCGATGGTCTTGGGCGCGGGGAACACGTCGACGTAGCCGGGAGCGACCTCGCCGCCGGCGATCTCCTCGATGAGCGCGCAGGTAACGTTGGCCACATCCACGCAGCCGGTCTCATCGACCTGGCGCTCAAAGCGAATGGAGGCGTCAGAGATCAGCGACAGGTCGCGGCTGGTGTGCGAGGTGCGACCGGCGTTGAAGCAGGCACTTTCGACCATCACGTCGACGGTGTCGTCCTCAATCTCGGAATCCATGCCGCCCATAACGCCGGCCAACGCCACGGGACGCTCGCCGTCGGTGATAAGGCCCATGCCGGCGTCGAGCGTGCGCTCCTCGCCGTCGAGCGTCGTGAACTTCTCATCCTGCTGGGCGGCGCGAACCACCACGCGACGGTGGCCATCGCGCTCGGCAAAGGTGTCCAGGTCAAAGGCGTGCAGCGGCTGACCGGTGAGCATCATCACATAGTTGGTGATGTCGACGATGTTGTTGTGCGGGCGCACGCCCAGGGCGTTAAGGCGCTTGACCATCCAGTCGGGCGAGGGGCCGACCTTCACGTTGCGCACGATGCGGGCGACATAGCGGTCGCACAGGCCCTCGTCGGCAATCTCGACGGAAAGCTCGTCGTCGGTCGCGCGGCCGGTCTCGGCCTTGATGGCGGGCAGCTCAACGTGGAAATCGCGATCGAAGATGGCGCCGGTCTCGCGGGCCATGCCGATCATGGATAGGCAATCGGGGCGGTTGGGCGTGATCTCGCAGTCGAGCACGGTGTCGCTCGAGCCCACATACTCGGCAAACGGCATGCCGCAGGGCGTATCCTCGGGCAGGATCATAATGCCGGAGTGGTCGCCGCCCAGGCCGAGCTCGCGCGCGGAGCAGTTCATGCCCATGGACACGACGCCGCGAAGCTTGCTCTTCTTGATCTTGACGTCGCCGGGAAGCACAGCGCCGATCATGGCCGTGACGATGTGGTCGCCGGCCTCAAAGTTCTGCGCGCCGCAGACGATCTGCAGCGGGACGGGGTTGCCGTCGGCGTCGAGGTTCTTGTCGCCCACGTCGACCGAGCACACATACATGTGGTCGCTATCGGGGTGCGGGGTCTTGGTGAGCACCTTGGCAGTCACCACGTGGTCGAAGGACTCGCCCACGGTGTCGATCGCCTCGACCTCGGTGCCGGTACGGATATATTCGTCCGAAAGGGTCTTGGGATCCTCCGGAATATCGATCATGGTCTTGAGCCAGTCGTAAGAAACACGCATCTAGCTCTCCTTTCATACTGAAAGCCTGCGAAGAGATGCAGGTGGAAACTTCAACTTTGTGAACATTCCTTACAAAGCGAGGGTTGTCCAAGTGCGGCAGATCGGCCCGAAAGAGGAGCGCCGCGTACTTTGGTACGCAAGCGACGAATGAGCGCCGAGGTGCCGTGCTTGGGCAAGCCGCAGCCTAGAACTGATTCAGAAAACGCATATCGCCTGTCATGAGAGTTCTGAGGTCGGGCAGGTCGTAGCGCAGGGCTGCGACGCGCTCGGCACCAATACCAAAGGCGAAGCCGGTGTACTTCTCGGGGTCGATGCCGCAGTTGATCAGGACGTTGGGGTCGACCATGCCGCAGCCCAGGATCTCGATCCAGCCGCTGTGCTTGCAGAAGTTGCAGCCCTTGCCGCCGCAGACGTGGCAGCTCACGTCCACCTCGCAGGAAGGCTCGGTGAAGGGGAAGAAGTGCGGACGGTAGCGCGTCTTGCGGTCCTCGCCAAACATGCACTTAACAAAGTAGTCGAGCGTGCCCTTAAGATCGCCAAAGGTGATGCCCTCGTCAACGACCAGGCCCTCGATCTGGTTGAACTGCGGCAGGTGGCAGGCGTCGGCCGTGTCGGGACGATAGACGGTGCCTGGGCAGATCATGTAAATGGGCGGCTTCTGCGACTCCATGGTGTGAATCTGCACGCCCGAAGTCTGGGTGCGCAGCAGCACATCGGACTCGCCGTGGGCGTGAGCCTCGGGATGCGCGACGCTGCCGGGGTTGTTGTCGACCACGTAGAAGGTATCGCGGGCCGAGCGGCTCGGATGATCCATGGGAGCATTGAGCGCAGTGAAGTTGTAGTAGGAGGTGTCGACCATGGGGCCGGACTCGACGGTGTAGCCGATGCCGCAGAAGATGTCCTCGGCCTCCTCGATGATCTGCTTGATCAGGTGCTGGTGACCGATCTGCGGACGGATGCCCGGCAGCGTGATGTCGACGGCCTCATGCTCGAGTGCGTGCTTGAGGGCGGCAGCCTTCATCTCGGTGGTGCGCTCGTCGAGCATGCCCTCGATCAGCTGGCGCATCTCGTTGGCGCGCTTGCCCATCATGGGACGATCCTCGGGGGCGAGCTTGCCCATCATGCGCATCAGGCCGGTAATGCGGCCCTTGCGGCCGAGCAGCTCAACGCGCGCGGCCTCGAGCTTTGCGGCGTCGTCGGCACCTGCGACGAGCTCCTTGGCCTCTTCCTCGAGTTTGACCAGATCATCAATCAGACTCATGTCTTCCCTTTCGTCTCTCGCGCATTCGCTTACCGGGGCGACCGATGCCGCTTGGCGCTGCGAAAACGCGGCCCGGTTCGGTAACAAAAAACCGCCCTCGGGCATGTGCATTGCCCAAGGACGGTTGAATTCCGCGGTACCACCTTGTTTGACCCGGCGGATGTCTGGCCCGCCGTGCCCACTCTGCGCCCCTTGTCGCGAGGCTCACGGCTTCCCTACTGGGGCTTCGCCGCCGCTGGCCGCGTGCCCGTTGAGGTTGCTGCTCGGGAGTGAACGCTTGGCCCTTGCCACCGCAGGAAGGCTTGCAGCCCATGACCTTCCCTCTCTTGCCGGCGACGCGGCGGGCAAAACCCTCTCCGTCAACGCATTGGGCTATAGGATAACACATTCTGCGAGCATATCGCCGCGTTCCGTTTTGTTCGCACTGGGTACAAGGCAGGTAGCTGTGCAAACTGGCTGCACGCCTACCCGTGGCGTCCGGTCTGCGAGATCAAGGATATAGGTATGGGAAAGAAACTCGATAAGAAGGCCAAGGCGAGCAAAGGCATCAAGAAGCTCCGCAAGCTCGAAGGCAAACTGTGGACCCACGAGTACCTGCTCAAGATTGCCGAGTTCGATGGCGCGACGATTGCCCCCGCCAACGGCGCCGCGGCCCGCGCCGATGCTATGGGCACCCTTGCCGGCGAACATCACAAGCTCCTGACCAGCAAAAAGTCCGTTGAGCTCGTGCGCTCTCTCGCGCGTGAGACGGTCGCGGGCGAAAAAATCGACGAGCCACAGCTGCTTGACGAGATTCGCGTGCTCGGCCGCGACCAGCGCGAGGCAAGCGTTATCCCTACCGAGGAGGCCGAGGCCTGGACCAGACTCACCTGCGAGGCCGATGCCGTGTGGCACAAGGCTAAAACCGCCAATGACTGGGCGAGCTTTGAGCCCTATGTGGACAAGATTGTCTGCCAGCTCAAGCATCAGGCCGAGCTCATGGACCCCAAGCGCGACCCATACGATGTTTGGCTCGACCAGTACGAACGCGGCCTTTCCACCGAGAGCTTCGACGCGTTTTGCGACGAGGTCAAGGCGACGGTCGTGCCGCTCGTGCACGCCATCGGCGAGCGCGGACAGCAGCCCACTGCCGACTTTTTGCACGCGCATGTGCCCGAGGCCGCCCAGCGCGCCATGAGCTTTGACCTGATGAAGCTCGTCGGCCTTAACCTGGACGACACCACACTCGCCTTTACCGAGCATCCGTTTAGCGAGGGCTTTGCCGTGGGTGACGCGCGCATCGCGACACACATCTACGAGGACGATTGTATCTCCAACGTCTACAGCATCATCCACGAGGCGGGACACGCCATGTACGAGCTGGGCGTGAACCCCGCTTACGCGCGCACGTGTCTGGAGGGGGGCACCTCCATGGGCATTCACGAGAGCCAGAGCCGCTTCTTTGAGAACACCGTTGGCCGCAGCCGTGCTTTTATGGGCCCGCTGCTCGAGGTGCTGCGCCGTCACGCGCCCGAGGTCTACGACAACGTGGACGAGGACACGCTCTACCACGCCGTGAACATCGCGCAGCCGTCGCTGATCCGTACCGAGGCCGACGAGCTCACCTACCCGCTGCATATTATGGTGCGCTACGAGATTGAACGCATGCTGTTTGCCGGCGAGGCCACAGCCAAGGACATCCCCGCGCTTTGGAATCGCTTTATGGACGAGTACCTGGGCATTCCGGTTCCCGACGACACACGTGGCTGCCTGCAGGATACGCACTGGAGCGGCGGCTCGTTTGGTTACTTCCCCACCTATGCGCTGGGCAGCGCCTACGACGCCATGTTCGTGCCGGCCATGTGCCGCGACGGCGTCGACCTCACCGGCGCCTGCGCAAGCGGCGATTTGGCGCCCGTCCGTGCCTGGCTCGGCGAGCACATTTGGCAGTGGGGCCGCGCCAAGGACGCGCCGGAGCTCATCAAGGGCGCGTGCGGCATGGCGTTCGATGCCCGCTACTACTGCAGCTACCTGCAGGACAAGTTCACCACGCTCTACGAGCTGTAAAGCTTAGGCAACCCGCCAACGCAAAGGGGCGCCGCGGAATTGGTTCCGCGGCACCCCTTTTTTCATCTAAGCCAGAGACCCGGCACTTAGGGACGTTCCTTTTATGCCGGCACAATAGGAACGTCCTCAAGTGCCGGGCAAGCGAGCAAGGTGACGTGAAATGAAAGGGCGCTGACCTTCTGGTCGCGCCCTTGAAATTGAACGTCAGATTGCCGCTTGGAGCCGTTTGCAGCGTCGAGCGGTTACGCGGTTTGGTAAAACCGCGTAACTAAAGGGCTTCCAGCGCTCCCGCGATGCGCTTCATGGCGGCGTCGGCGGCTGCTTGGCCGGGAGCCTCGGCCAGCACGCGAATCACCGACTCGGTTCCGCTCTTGCGCACGAGCACGCGGCCCTCGCCCGCCAGCGCGGCCTCGGCCTCGGCAATCGCGGCCTGCACGCCCATGTTAGCCAGCGCGGCGTCCTTGTCCGCCACGCGCACGGCAACCTGCGCCTGTGGCAGCAGCTTGCACGGCGCCGCGAGCTGCGAAAGCGTCTCGCGCTCGGCGCGAATCACTTCCATCACGCGAAGCGAGGTCATGATACCGTCACCCGTGCGCTCGATATCGCCAAAGATCGTATGGCCCGTCTGCTCGCCGCCTAGGCTGTAGCCGCCCTCGCGCATCTTGGCGTACACGTGGCGGTCGCCCACGCCACTGGTCACGGCGCTCAGGCCGGCAAGCTCCAGCGACTTGACCAGGCCAAAGTTGCTGGCAATCGTCGGCACCACAGTACCGCCCGAAAGTCGACCGTGCTTGTTCAGGTATACGCCGCACACATACAGAATCTGATCGCCGTCGACCACGCGACCGCGCTCGTCCACCGCCAGGCAGCGATCGGCATCGCCATCGTAGGCAAAGCCCACGTCCAAGCCTTGCTCCACCACGTGGCGCTGCAAGCGCTCGATATGCGTGGACCCGCAGTCAACGTTGATGTTAAAGCCATCGGGTGCGGCGTTAATCACACGCACGTCGGCACCCAGCGCATCAAACACCGGCTTGGCAACCGAAGACGCCGAGCCGTTGGCACAATCGATGCCGATCTTGACACCTTGCAGCGAAAAGTTAGCGCTCGCGATAAGCGAGGCGATGTAGCGGTTACGCCCTTGCATGTAGTCGACCGTGGCACCGATGTGGTTGCCCGTGGCCAGCGGCACCTCGCTCTTGCCATCGATGTAATCCTCGATGAGCTCCAGCACGTCCTCGTCCATCTTAAAGCCGTCGCTGTTGACGAGCTTAATGCCGTTATCGCAAAACGGGTTGTGGCTCGCACTGATCATGATGCCGCAATCGAAGCAGCCCTCCACGGTCTGATGCGCCACGCCCGGAGTGGGGATCACGTGCAGCATGTAGGCGTCCGCACCGCTCGCGACCAGGCCACTCACCAGCGCTGCCTCGAACATATAGCTCGAACGACGCGTGTCCTTGCCCACGATCACGCGCGCCTTGGCCCCGCGGTTGGCGCCGTAATACCAGCCCACAAAGCGGCCGATCTTATAAGCGTGCTCTACCGTCAGCCCAACGTTGGCCTCGCCGCGAAAGCCGTCGGTGCCAAAGTACTTCATAAGAGATCCTCTCTATAGACAAAGGCGCGCCGTCAAAGCAACGCGCCGCCAGCCTATTATCCTTTAAAGCAACCGCAGGGGCTACACCGTGAGGAACATCATCACGATGATCATGGCAAAGCCGATAAGGTCGGTCGGCAAAAACACCGTGCCCAGCATAACGGCACTCGTGATGGTCGCCGAGACCGGCTCCACGGTTCCGATGAGGCTTGCGCGGACCGAGCCAATGTCCTTAACGCCCTGCATATAGAGCATGTAGGCAAAAAACGAACCGATGACCACGAACACCGCGAGCGCCTCGACGCCGGCAGCGTCGAGCGCCGGCATATGCGCCCAGGGCTGCACGAAGACACACGAGACCACGCCCGCCGCGAGCATTGCCGAGCCCGTGACGATGGGGCTGCCGTATTCGGACAGAATCTTGGCGGGAATCACCGCCATACACGTGGCGCTGACCGCACACATAAGACCTGCTGCCAGGCCAAGCGGCGAGATATTCAGGCTGGTGGGGTCGCCGCCGGTGGCGATTAAAAAGGTTCCGCCCAGAGCCAAGCCAATGCCGATGACTTCGCGAGTACGCGGCATGCGGCGATCGGTCACGCAGGTGTAGCCCATGATAATAACGAGCTGCAGGCACTGGAGCACCGTCGCAGTTCCGGCGTTCGTCAGGCGCACGGCCGAAAGATAGCAAAACTGGTTGAACAGCAGGCCAAAGGCGGTAAAGAGCAGCAGCTGCTTACGATCGGCGGGTGTGGTCCAGAGCTTAATCAGGCGCTCGCGGTCGTGCGTAACAACCACGGCCATAAAGAGTAGGCCGGCGAGAATCTGGCGCACGCTCATAAGCCACAAGGTGTCGACGTGATACGTATCGAACAGAAAACTCGCGCTGGTGCCCGAGAAGCCCCAAAACGAACCGCCCACCAGCGTAGCCAAGACGCCCGCGATCAACTTGCGAGTCGAAGCGCTGTTCAGGCGCTCGCGCCAGGCGCGGCGGGTGCTACGGCTGAGCTCATCGGTGCCCTCGGGCACATCAATGTTCGATATATCGGTCATCGGCACCGAAGCCCCTGCGCCTTCGACCTGCTCGACACACTCTTTGCTCATTCCACTCCCCCGAAACAGTCTGGAAGCAATTCGGCTTACCTTACCACGGCGAAGGCACCAGCTGGAGGCTTGTCCGCTTATCGGTAGGACAATTCCTTAGGCGTCTTTCCATAGCTCGATATCGCAATGGCCTTGCATTACGCGACAGCCAAATCGCGGCAGCAGGCTCTTTTGAAATGGATATGACAAAGCCCCCGAATTCCGCAATGTAAGCGATTTTTAAAAATGTTCTTGCCACCGAGTTCAGGCTCCGTTATATTATCCCTTGCGCGCTTGCGCACCCTTGATCGGGCGTTTAGCTCAGGGGGAGAGCGCTTCCCTGACACGGAAGAGGTCAGAAGTTCAAATCTTCTAACGCCCACCAAATGTTCACAGCTCGGAGGCTATGTCTCTGGGCTGTTTTGTTTTATGTCGCCAAATCCGTTGGCAGCTCCAATAACCATTCCAATCGAGGCTGATACCGCCTCTACATAACCGGCAATCATCCCAGCAGACCCCAAGCCGCTTCGATATCGTCGGCAATTACCCCCCGCCACACCCAAAGTCGCCCAAACAGCCTTGGCGACCGCCCGATCTGGCCTTCACAAGCCTCGCGGCCACATCCGGATAACCTTCCCATAATCAGGTCTAATACTTTTCCCGAGAAGTGAACGACCTAATTTGGCCCCCCGAAGCATCCACACTTTTTGAAGCCAAAACCGCAGGATTCCAATGACAAAACCGCAGGAAATAAGCCCCCAAAAGTGTCGATGTTTCGGGGGTCCGTTTTGACTCGTTCACTTCTCGGGAAAAGTATTAGACCTGACAATAACGCCTTTGGCCCCACGCCCAGCAACCGCCCCTACCAATGTTGACGCGCCTCGATTACGGTTTGCCAAAGCTTAAACCGCTTCGTTTCGACGCGCTTGAGGGCAAAGTATCGCTGCTCCTCGCTCATGGGCTTGTTAAAAACGGGTCGCTTGTTCCGATGCAGCTTCCGTCGGATGCGTTCGCACAGCCGGATGAGCCTGTCGTAGTCATTTGCCTGGTCAGTCGTCACGGTGAAGTGTGCCACGCCGCTCAACAGCTCCAACTCGTTGCGGCGCTCGGCATCCTTGTAAATCTTCTCGCGCCCGTCATGAATGGCATCGCTGTCGTAATCGACCATCGCGGTCAGCACCTCTGGCAGCAGCCCGGCCTTTACTTTATCCATGCCCACTTCAACTTTAGCCGTAAGCGTTATATCGGGCGTGCGCTCCAACACGCGAAGCTTGCGATTGCGCCCGTCATTGTATCCATCGCGAATGAAGACTTTCTTGTTAAGTTCGGCCTTGCCCAATGCATACCCGCCGTAGCGCGCAGGCAGCGACATAAACATGCAGAGCCCCGACTCCCTCGGAGAGCGCGACCCCTCGATCACATATGCAAGCAGCGCCTTTGCCTTCGCGAGACCCCTCACCTTGGGGGACTTCTCGATATACGCCGCGATGAGCTCCTTAGTCGTGAGCCTGCCATCGCGCATGCCCGCATCCCTACTTGTTACCCCACCGGGAGCAAGGTTATCCAGCCGGTAATCCGATGTCATCGCATAGCCGGCATAGACGGCCGCCGCCACATCGCCATCGTGCACAGCCTGCAAAAACGCCAGCTCGGGAGAGCACACATACGCATCAAGGTCGCCCATCCAGTGGCCCAGCGAGATAAGCGAACCCGCTGGGAGCTCGTTAGTGCACAGATGCGTCTTAACATGTTTGCTCTGCCGACGGTCGGCGCGCGACGGCACCAGCAAATCCAGCGTTTCGATCCCCAGGTCATAGTGATTGATAGCCTCCTGCGCTTCTTGGTCCAAGAGCGCACAGGCACCCGCAATCGACACGACCTCTGGCTCCGAATCCCCAAAGCGAGGGTTCGGCATGTGCGCCAACAGCGCCAATGTGGCGTTATGCGAAACGATAAAGTACCTCATGGCGCGAAGATAGCACGCACGCCGGTGGCGGCCGGCGGTTCTGTTGAGTTTTCGGTAAACGACCGGCGACTTTTCGCTGAGGTGCGTCCAAAGTGTTCATTCGCCGATGCCTAAACCGCAATCCGTCAAGCTTTTGGCAAGGTTGCCGCCCAACTGGCCAAAAGCCGACCATCTACTTGCCAATTTATCCAGGGCGCAACCAACCAGTCCGCACCGCGGTTTCTCGGCAAAACGCCACAGCGTCCACACCCTGCGGTATCCTTGAGCCACTTACACCTGCAGCACCAAGGAGCCACCATGCGCACCGAGCTCGATGTCCCTTTTTCACACAAAGAAGAAGCCAAGGCGTTGGGCGCCAAATGGGACCGGACCAAGAAGATCTGGTATGTACCCAGCGGCGTCAACCCCGAGCCCTTTGCCGAGTGGCTGCCCGGCGTTGACCGATCCGACCCCTCGGCGCCGTATATATATCTAGTACTGGGCAAGCGCGAGTGCTGGAAGTGTCACAAAGAGACCTCGGTCGCGGCCTTCGGCATTCCCTATCGAACCGATAACGACGAGAGCATCACCATCGCGCACGCGCCCAACGAAGCCGGGCACATTGCCATCGACACGGCCAACGCCAACGCACTCGCCATCGTGCCCGCTCTTGGCTGCGTGCCGGGCGAGATCCGCGACTACCTTCATAAGCGCTGCGGCTACAAGCCCGTAGGCGCGCGAGCCTCCAAAGCCCCATCGCTCGGCAACACGTGCACCAGTTGCGACGCGCTGCAAGGCAGCCGCTATCTGTTCGAGGAGCCCTCGTCCCCGTTTGCCCTCACTGCCATCAACAAGCTGCCGGCACTGGAGTTTGTGCGCGTCGAAGTTGCCGGCGTCTTTGGCGTCCCGACCACGCGCACCGACTTTGACCAGGCGCTCTTTACCTGGGCACGCGACCATCACGCCGAGTTCCACAGGCAATTCGGTGAGGGGATTTATTTGT
Organism: uncultured Collinsella sp.; assembly: GCA_902465105.1. Lineage (GTDB taxonomy): Bacteria > Actinomycetota > Coriobacteriia > Coriobacteriales > Coriobacteriaceae > Collinsella. The sequence continues at coordinate 58,036 of CABQLM010000003.1, read as the reverse complement.
AGGGACGGAGAGGCCTTCACAGTCAGCTCCTCCGCATCACCTATCCCTCGTCGCCGGCGTCGTACACGATATCGAGGCCACAAACAGGGCATTTCTCCGGATACACCGGCATATGAACGCCTGTCCGTTTTCTCACTTCGTCGCTGAGTCTGTCACACGCATCGATGAACCGAATGTCGAGACACGGTATTTGCGAGCCGCAGCAAGGGCAGGCGACGACAAACGACCCGCAATCAATCTCTACGCTCGGAAACATATTGTTGTCGATAAGGGCACACGGCAGTTTTCCGTACTTCCCCATCGCAATATCGCCTCGCCAGCTCATACACGCTCCCCTCTCGCTATACAAATCAGGAAGAGCATGCACCGGCGGGCGTGCGCGAGATTGCATCGCCACGCGATCCGATCAAACAACACGATCGTCAAAGAATGCCAAAGCCAAATACGCTAATACGGCAGAAGCCCCGCCTTTTCACGCTTCTTTTCCGAGCGATCGAACTCAATACGATGGGCCTCAAGAAACACCGTATTGGGTCGCCACTGACGCTCATTCGGCTGCCTTAGCGTCGCACCCGCAAAGGAAGCGTAGTCAGTCTTATCCAGCAGGTACGATCCGCACAGCCGATATTCGCCGCAAACAGGCTCAAACGAAATCAGGTGAGCATCAAATAGGGAATGAAGGTCGCGCCGAAGCAGAATGCCGTTGCTGGCAACCTGCGATTTGGGTCCCGAGTAATTCTCGATATGCGCAGCCTCCAGAGCTTCGCTGACGCCGCAGTCCGACACCGCGCAACGGCCGTCATAGGCGGCAACGAGCTGCTTGCGGAACCATTGTTGCCCCAATCGCTCGCGCCTTAACGCATAGCGGACCTTTTCGTCGTCGGTCGCACCCTGTCCGGCAAACTCAATATCGACGGGCGTGCGCTTCAGATAACTCATGTCGGGCGCAAAACGAGGGTCCGGCCCGCCTTTATGAACAGGACCGTGCAGAACAAACCATCCGTTTTCGGGCTCGAACCGCTCAACAAACGCAAGGCCGAGCACCTTATAGCCCACCTCGGTTGCAAATATGACTCCGACTGGAACGCCACATTCCATGCAGTTGAGCATTTTACGGTTGTAATTCTGGTCTCGAAAACCAACGGTACCCGGCGCTTGAACCGAATACTTAATGACCCACGTACCATCGTCCAAATAGAGCGGAGGCACATCGGTGTAGAAGCTCTTTTTAGAGTTATGGACCGAAAGCGCAAAGATCTTATTGGGATCTTGCTTCACCCGATCCTGGCCCGGCCAGAAGATCCCTGAATCCCGCGTTACGGGAAAGAAGTCCGAGCCAATTCTCAAACGATACTGATACTGAGGGCTATCTTCCTTGGTGTGGTGCGGAAGGCTGGTCCAAACGCCGCCGCGCTGCTCCTCACCCAGAAACCACTCCCATGCCTCAACGTATTCAGAAGGAACGAGACTGCAGGCGCGGTCATAGCTTGGTCCATCCATCAACGGAACAGCAAGGTCAATGTCGTTCATCGCCAGCACCTACAACCATACGAACGCGAGTCATGCCCCTCAATAATATGACCGAGAGTCAATTATTACGAGATCTCATTCCGCGATCGGCACATCGTTGATGCTCTCGGTTTGCCGCTGGCGCGCTCGTACCCCGCTACCCCACTCCCCTGTATACTGATGTAGCACGTGTTTCATCCGGGCTTGTTGGACCGGGTCGTTCATGGGAGGGTCTTATGGCTGCTTCGAATCCGCCTAAGGGGAGCGTTTCTTCTTCGTCCATCAAGCCGGTTACGCGCAAGGCCGTACGTTGCCAGCGCGAGGTCGCTTGGCTTGTCACGCAGGCGGCGGGCAGGCTCGTGGCGACCACTCAGGACGTCAATGCACCTACGCCGAGCTTTGTGTTAGCAGCGGCGCTGGATTATGTGCGCCAATTGGAGCTTGCCGAACAGGATGCCAACGGCCACCTCGACTACCAGAATGTTATGGCGCCCGACCTGCAAACGTTCTGCCACATGGCCAAGTTGCCCGCCGCGCCCAATGCGCTTTCGGACGCAGGCTACATGTTTACGCTTTCGGGCGCGGACCTTATCCGCGACATCTATGCATACTGCAGCGAGCTCGCCGAGCGCCACGTCTTTGACGCGGCAGAAGTCAAACCGGGATATGTCATCAAGCTGGTTCTTAGGCTGTTCTTGATGGACGGGTTCGGGGCCATGCCGGCGTAAGCCGAGTCTTCAGCATCACCGTCGACTGAGCAACAACCGCTTTACCTTAGTGGGCGCCAATTGAGGGTCGATTATTGGGTCGCCTCGTCCACTAACGCATTTATTCCACGCGCTCTGACAGTCGATACTTGCGGTTGCGGCTCGTCGCCGGCGCCGTGGGCTCAAGCTCGCCTTGAGCAATGAGCGCGTTGACGCGCGACCTAACCTGGGAAATTGTAAGCCCCGTGCGTTCTGCCAGCTCACGCGTCCCCAGCTCGCCGTAGTGTTTGAGTGCCGTCACAATTAAGCCCCCGCCATGATCGACCGGCTCGATCTTTGAACGGTAAAGTACGACCTTGAACCGATCGAACCCCGGGCAGAACAGGGGCTCGGCCAGACCATGCGCGCGCATGGCATCGATCATCATCGGGATGCCCGAGCCATTGCCCTCAGCCGGCGAACCTGCGCCATCCGGCAGCGGGACAATCGACATGAGTTTCACGAGCGTCGCGTTACGGCATCGGGAGCTGCCGTCAAACAAGTTCTCGCGAGTCTTTCCCCCGTAAAGGCCGCCAGGATTCGTCACCTCGACACGATCGTCAAAGACGTCGACGGCAATCGATTGTCCACAGAACCGATCCCCGTATTCTCGATGGATTACGGCGTTGGCGATTGCCTCGCGCAGAACCTCCTCGGGAATCTCCAGCGAGTCGACACGCGAGACGCCTTGGACGGTCGAGATGCGACGCAGGTTTTTGGCAACAGCTGCGACGGCATCCGAAATCATCTCGCCTAGGGTGCCCTCGCAGACTGTGCGGTCCATAAACCTTAGTGGCCCCGCCGTGCCCTTCTGAGTTCCCGCATAGACAGCCATGTCGATAAAGAGCTTGGGGTAAAACTGCTGAGGGTAGGTGCCCGCAACTAGGAGTCCAGCCTTGGTAACATTGCCCTGGGAATCAAGGAAATTTAGGCGCTCCATCTTTGTCTTCTTATCCGCCGCACCGCGCATCGCTCGAGGCGTCAACGAATAGGCACGCTCTATCGTGCGGTCGACCAGCGACTCGTCGAGATCGCCCACACTCGTGCCGGGCACCGCATCGCGATCGCTAGGACTCGTCCGTTCATATGACGACAGTGCCAAAACCTCGGTCGACGAAAGCGGGACATCTTTGTCATCGATGCGTTTGTAGCTGCCACCTTGAGCGCCCCGCTCCATGACATAGCAAGGCTTGCTCGACGGGTCAAGCTCCTCAATCGCGATGACTAGAACCACGGTGCCCTGGAGCTCCACGCGCTCAATGGTGTATTTGGGCGGATTGGCCAGCTTTCCGCGACCGCCAGCATCGCCCATGCCCGCCACGAATTGGTTGAGCACTTTCTCGGTCTCAAAGTTTGCAACTGGGACAAAACCCGCGCGCTCGCTCACTCCGAGTACGATGATGCCGCCGGCGGTGTTTGCGAAAGCGCTGACCGTTTCCCATACGTCGCGGGAAAGCGTCGTGGCGCTCTCCTTAACCTCAACGTTAAGATCGTCCGAGCCCATGCGCCTTAAAGACTCGAGCAGACCGGTCAGTTCGTTTTCGTTCATCTGCACGTCCTTTCGCTCGGTTCTGCGAAGAATGCCGCGAATAGATTTCCTTCGTCTCTCAGTTATCTCTCGTAATTATCTCTCATCTTTCTGTTATCTCTCATATTAGAGAGGAGTGAGAGATGAAAGATAAGATGTCTGTCATCTGTTTCATTTAAACATGTTTTCGCTGGTAAAACAATCTATATTGAGACAATACCATGGTTGTCTGTCTCTTTGCAGCATTGTTATCTCTCATATTTATCTCTCATCTTTCTGTTATCTCTCGTATTAGAGACGAATGAGATATGAGAGATGTGCGGGCGGCGGATGAGCGTGGATTTTGGACGGTCGGGAAATGAGGGTGGATATTTGGACGGTTTTTGGGCGTTTTGAGGCTGATTCCGTCCGAAAATCCACTCTCATTCGATAGGCGTCCAAGTTTCCACGCTCGTGCGGTGAACGCGCGGGGCCTTTGTCCAATCCGCTGGCATCGTCTTCAGTTCGTCGCAGAGCCGCGGCCCCATATGGGTATACTCTCGGGGATTCGACTCGATTCGCCCCCGCTGGGGCGTCAAAGGAGACTGCATATGCCCACCACCTCAACCGACCCGCGCGCCGCAGCCGCCGCGCTGCTGGCACCCGGCACCACCTGCCACGGCTTTGCCGTCGAGCGTTGCGAGACTGTGCCCGAGCTCGACTCGGACGCCTACGTGCTGCGCCACACCGCCTCGGGCGCTCGCCTGCTGTACCTGGCGTGCGACGACGAAAACAAAGCCTTTGCCATTGGCTTTAAGACGCCGCCGGCCGACTCCACCGGCGTGTTCCATATTCTTGAGCACTCGGTGCTGTGCGGATCGGCCAAGTTTCCCGTCAAGGAGCCGTTTGTCGACCTGATCAAGAGCTCCATGCAGACGTTCCTCAACGCCATGACCTACCCCGACAAGACCATCTACCCCGTTGCCACCACCAACGAGCAAGATCTGTACAACCTGATGGACGTGTACCTGGACGCGGTGTTCAACCCGGCCATCTATACCAAACCCACCATTTTTGAGCAGGAGGGCTGGCACTACGAGTTGGACCTGCCGGAGGGCGCCGAGGGCGAGGGCGACGGCAGCTCCGCAAGCCTGCGCGAGGGCACGCTACGCTATAACGGCGTGGTGTTCAACGAGATGAAGGGTGCGCTGTCCGACCCCATGAGCGTGCTGGACGACGCCGTCAACGCCGCGCTCTATCCCGACACCGCCTATGCGCACGAAAGTGGCGGCGATCCGCGCGCGATTCCCACGCTCACCTACGAGCAGTTCCTGGACACGCACGCGCGCCACTACAATCCTTCCAACTCCTACATCACGCTCTACGGCGACCTGGACGTGGACCGCGCGTTGGCCTTTTTGGACGAGCGCCATCTGTCGCAGCCGAGTGCCGCGAGCTGCCGCATGGACGCAGCCGTTACCGCCGGCGAGGACCCGTCCATGCTGGCGCCCAATCCACTGGTCGTGCAGGCACCCGTGACCTGCGAGTACAAACGCATCGAGATGTCCACCACGCCCGAGAACGCCTTGGTGGGCCTGGGCCTTGTGCTGGGCAGCGCGCTCGACCGCAAGCGTACGATCGCGGCGGATATCCTGTTCGAGGCACTGCTGGGTTCTAACGAGGCGCCAGTTAAGAAGGCCATTCTGGCCGCCGGCCTGGGCGGCAACGTGGTGAGCTATACCGCGGCCGAGAGCCTGCAGCCCTACGAGCTCATCATGCTGCAAAACGCGCAGCCCGGCGTGGCGCGCGAGCTGCGTCGCGTGTTCCAGGACGCCTGCCGCGACCTGTGCGAGCACGGCGTTCCGCGCGAGCGCCTGGAAGCTATCATCAGTAGCAACGAATACGACCTGCGCCAGCGCGACTACGGTATCGCTGACGGCGTGGCCATTGCGTGCGACGCGCTGAGCACCTGGCTCTACGATGACGATGCTGCAACGCTGGCGCTCAAGTACGGTCCGGTGTACGAGGAACTGCGCGGCGAGCTGGACGGCAGCTATTTTGAGGACCTGCTGCGCGAGCTAGTGCTGGAAAACGACCACATGGCGCTAGTCGAGCTGGTACCGGTGGATGCCGCCGAGGGTTCGGAGGGCGCCGAAGCCGCCGAGCTGGCAGCCAAGCGCGACGCCATGACCGATGCCGAGCTGGCCGACGTGGTCGAGCGCACGGCCGCGCTGCGTGCCGCACAGGAGGCCGAAGACACACCCGAGGCCAAGGCCACACTACCGCGCCTGCGCGTGTCCGACATTGGCGAGGCGCGCCCCGAGCCGCCGCTGGTCGTAGACACGACCGCGCCCATCCCCTGCCTGCGGCACGGCATCCCCACCAACCGTTTGACCTACGCCATGCAGTATTTCGACCTGAGCTGCGTCGCGTTTGAGGACCTGCCCTATGTGACGCTGCTCTGCCGCCTGCTCAAACAGCTGCCCACGAGCGAGCACTCGGCCGAGGAGCTCGACAACTTGCTCGCCGGCAAGCTTGGCTTTTTGAGCTTTACGACCGAGGTCATGACCCAGCCCGACGTGGACGGTGTGCGCCCCTACCTGCTGGTGAGCGCCGGCGCCCTGTCCGAGAAGATCGATGCGCTGGCAAGCCTGCCGCGCGAGGTGTGGTCGAGCACGCTTTTGCTCGATGCCGACGCCGACCGCGTGCGCGACGTGCTCACGCAGATTCGCATTGGGCTTGAGCAGGGCTTTATCAACAACGGACACTCGGCGGCGCTCGGTCGCGCTATGAGCTACAGTTCGCCTTCGGCCGTGGTGCGCGAGCAGCTTTCGGGCGTGGACTTCTACCTGTTCCTGCGCGATCTGCTCGACCACTTTGACGAGCGCCTGGATGACCTGCGCGCCAAGCTTGCCGAGCTGGCAGGCCGCATCTTTGTGGCCGACGGCTGCCTGGCGAGCTTTACCGGCAGCGATGAGGACTTTAACGCATACTGGAATGTCGCGGGCGACCTGGGGTTGGACGCTGGCGACGGCGCCGATGCCGGCCGCGACGCGCTCGTGGTGCCGACGCCACGCGACCGCCACGAGGCTTTCGTGATCCCCAGCGACATCTGCTTTGCGGCAAGCGCGTGCGACCCGCGTCGCTTGGGGCTTAACGTGACGGGCGCTTGGGCCGTGGCTGCCAACGCGCTCTCCTACGACTACCTGTGGAACGAGATCCGCGTGAAGGGCGGTGCGTACGGTTGCGGATTCCGCGCGGCCGGCGAGCGTCAGACGGCGTTCTACACCTACCGCGACCCGGCAATCGATCCCTCGATTGAGCGCATGGCGCGCGCAGGCGAATGGCTCGGCAGCTTTGAGCCCGACGAGGCCGCCTTTGAGGGCTTTATCGTGAGTTGCGTGAGCGGCATGGACGCGCCCGTGAAGCCGTACGCGCTCACCAAGCGCCGCAATACGACCTACCTGGCTGGGCTCGATCCGCATGCGCGCGAGGAGCGTCGCGCCCAGATGCTCGCGGCCACACCCGGTGAGCTTCGCTCGCTCGGCGCCGACGTGGCGCGCATTGCGGCCGAATCGCCGACCTGTGTCTTTGGCGGCCGAGACGTCATCGCCAAGAGCAACGTCGGCTTTAACGTCATCGACCTGCTGGGCTAGCCACAACAAAGGTAGATTTTTGGGACATGCCTGAAAATCTACCTTTTTCTTTTGCCGCAGTCTGCCGGTTTGTCTCGATCTGTAACGCTAAGGCGGCAATATTGGCTCCAGATGTTACAAATCGAGACGTTTCCGGATGACGCCGGCCCTTTGTCTCAATCTGTAACATCTAGGTCCAATTTTGCCGAGTTACTGTTACAGATCGAGACAAACCGCCGCGAACACCTGCTCTTCGTCAAAGCCCACGAAGGTGTCCATGAACTGCCCCCTTTGCGATGGCTTGTGTGGTGGTTTGGGCGTTTACCCAGATAAAACCTGCCAAAATAAACCTGTCCCTTTTTGGCAGGTTTGGGAGAGGGGGCCGGAATGGATAAGGTTGAGCTGCGACGGGCGGTGATTGCTCGGCGCGATGCGATTGATTTGAATGTGCGGACGGCAAAGTCTGCCGCTATCTGTGCACAGCTTATTGAGCTGTTGGATCGCTTGAGTGCCGCGGCGCCGCACACCGTTGCCGTCTATGCCGCGATGGGTTCCGAAGTCGACCCTGCCGTGTTTGCCGCAGCGGCCGCCAAAAACGGCAGGCGCGTGGCCTATCCGTGCATGTTCTCGGCAGCTGACGCTGCGGCTTGTGGCCAGCGTATGTGCATGCGAGCGGTCGCCGCCAGCGACGCGACCGCGGCCCCATTTGTTGTCCATCCCACGCGAACCTTCGCTGCCGCGGACATCGACAGCAACCGCTTCCCCATCGTGCCTGCCGAAACACTCGACATGATTGTCGTGCCGCTCGTAGCCTTCGACTGCGCCGGCGCGCGCCTGGGCTACGGCGGCGGCTGCTACGACCGCTATCTGCCCATGCTCTCACCCGCATGCCAAATCATCGGCATCGCCTTTGACGAACAGCGTGTCGACCACGTTCCCACCGATGCCCACGACCTGCCGCTACCCCACATCATCAGCGCCTAACGGCTGGTGCACCTCCCGACAGCCTAGTGCTCCTCGCCGGCACGGGCCAGGTCGTAGGGCGTGGTCTGGTAGACATAGTAGTTGAGCCAGTTGGTGTAGAACAGCTGAGCCTGGCTGCGCCAGACGTTACGCGGCTCGGCGGTGGGGTCGTCCCCCGGGAAGTAATGCGCCGGCACCTGAGGGTTGAGGCCGCGCTTCACGTCGCGCTCGTACTCCAGGCGCAACGTGTCGGTATCGTACTCGGGATGGCCAAAGACAAAGAAGCGGCGGCTGTCGGTCGACTTGACAATGTACAGGCCCACCTCGTCGGACACGGCCACAACCTCAAGCTGCGGCTCGGCCTCCACGTCCTCGCGCCGCACATCGGTATTGCGCGAATGCACGGCATAGAAGCGGTCGTCAAAGCCGCGGACCAGCGGGCTTTGCGGCTTCACCAGATAATGCTCGAACACGCCACTCGCCTTTGCCGGCAGGTCGTACTTCTGGATACCGTAATGATGGTACAGGCCGGCCTGTGCGCCCCAACAAATGTGCAGCGTAGAGTGCACGTGCGTGGTAGACCAGTCCATGATCTGGCAGAGCTCGGGCCAGTAGTCAACCTCCTCGAACGGCATCTGCTCCACCGGCGCGCCTGTGATGATCAGGCCGTCGTAGTGGATGTCGCGGATGTCGTCGAACGTACGGTAGAACGTCTCCAGGTGGCCGGCGCTCACGTGCGTGGCCTCGTGCGTCTTGGTGCGCAGCAGGTCCACCTCCACCTGCAGCGGCGTGTTGGAGAGCTTGCGCATGATCTGCGTCTCGGTGGCGATCTTGGTGGGCATGAGGTTGAGGATGAGCACGCGCAGCGGACGGATGTCCTGGTGCAGCGCACGGTACTCGGTCATGACAAAGATGTTCTCGCTCTCGAGCTGCGCGGCGGCAGGGAGGGCGTCGGGGATGCGAATGGGCATGGGTGCTCCTTACGAGTCAGTTGCAGCTATGGTACAACGAGCGGCCCCATCCGCGCGAGCACATCGCCTAGCGACACCGCCAGCGGCCCAAATCACTCCAAAAGTAGAGATTAAGGCATGTCCCAAAAATCTACGGCACTTTAGCCTAGCAAAGTAGCAGCAGGACGCTACAATGGTTCGACGCGAAAAACTCGGCCGAAAGGATACATATATGTACCAGACGCGTAAGATCGGTGTGGTCGGTCAGGGCCACGTAGGAGCACATGTCGCCAACAGCCTGCTCATGCAGGGCATTGCCGATGAGCTGTACCTGTGCGATATCAACGAGGCCAAGGTGACGTCCGAGGTCCAGGACCTGCGCGACTCCCTTTCGTTTGTCCCGTACAACACCAAGATCGTCAACTGCTACGACCACTACGAGGAGCTGGCCTGCTGCGACGTCATCGTCAACGCCGCCGGCAAGGTCGCGCTGGCCGCCGGCAACCGCGACGGCGAGCTGTTCTTTACCACCGACGCCGCCCGCACCTTTGCCAAGCGCATCGTCGACGCCGGCTTTGACGGCATCTTCGTGAGCATCTCCAACCCCTGCGACGTCGTGTGCACCGAGTTGTGGCACCTGACCGGCTACGATCCCAAGAAGATCATCGGCTCGGGCTGTGGCCTGGACTCTGCCCGCCTGCGCACCGAAATCTCCAAGAAGGTCGGCGTGAGCCCCAAGTCCATCGACGCCTACATGATCGGCGAGCATGGCTTTAGCCAGCTGGCCGCCTTCAAGTCCGCAACCATCGCCGGCAAGAGCCTCACCGAACATCAAGCCGAGAACCCCGACAAGTATGCCTTCGACCACATGGAGGTCGAGGAGCTCGCGCGCAAGGGCGGCTATGTGACCTACGCCGGCAAGCAGTGCACCGAGTACGCCGTCGCCAACTCCGCAGCGCGCGTCTGTGCCGCCGTGCTGCACAACGAGCACGCCGTGCTTTCGGCCTCTACGCTTATGACCGGCCAGTATGGCGAGGAGGGCATCTTTACCTCTCTGCCGTGCGTGATCGGTGCCGAGGGTGTCGAGGAGGTCTACACGCTGGACCTTTCTGAGCACGAGCTCGAGGGCTTCCACAAGAGCTGCCAGCACATCCGCGACAACATCGCCCAGCTCGACTGGTGGGACGCCGAGGCCTACGACGCCAAGTAGTCCGACGGTTGATGCGACAACTCGCTCATACGGACGCAATGTAAAGCCGGCGCAGCCCGCTTTTTGACTCACGCGACACGCTTGCAGATTTAGGTCTAATACTTTTCCCGAAAAGTGAACGACCTATTTTGGACCCCCGAAGCATCGACATTTTTTGGCGCCAAAATCGCAGGAAAATCTTAATGAAACTGCAGGAAATGGTCCCCATAAAGTGTCGATGCTTCGGGGGTTTGTTTTTGCTCGTTCACTTCTCAGGAAAAGTATTTGACTTCGTTTTTTCGACAAACGGAAAGGGACGCCGTAACGCAAACGGGGCCCGCGCTTGGCGAAAGCCCCATCATGAAAAATCGCTTTTCCCGTTACCTAGTACTGTTCGATGCCCATGTAGCGACGGACCTCGGGGCTGTGGTCGAAGACCTTGCCGCGGGCGGCGCGCAGCTCGCAGCTCATCGCATAGAAGAAGATCGGCTCCAGGTAAGAACGCACGCTGGCGGGCACGTCGCCCACGCCGTACTCGAGCGCGTCGAGCACCATAACCGTATCGGTATGTGTGTTGAGGAACGCCAGCGCGCGCTCCTCCATGGGGCGACACTCGCCCGATCCGAGCTGCACAAAGTAGAACACACCGGGCTCGGTAGCCTCGAAGGGACCGTGGAAATACTCGCCGGAGTGGATATAGCAGCAGTGCTGCCACTGCATCTCCATGAGCGAGCAGATGGCCATGGCGTAGGTCTGGCTAAAGTTGGGGCCGGAACCCAGGATATAGAAGAACTCGTGCTGCCGGCAGAGCTCGGCAAAGCGATCGCCCAGCTCGGCGTTGACCTTCTCACGGGCAGCGGGCAGCAGCGCATCCATCTGCTTGAGGCCCTCGTACATGTCGGCGAGTGCCTCGTAGCCTTCCTGCTGGTCGAGCAGCTCGGCGGCGATCAGAGCGCCGATACCCTGCGGAACCTCGGCCTGTGACACGCCCTCGCCCCACGGATAAACCCAGGTAGTCCACTTGCCGTTGTCGATCTTTGAGCCCTCGCAGTCGGTGAGGGCAACGACCTCGGCACCGGCGGCCAGCGCCATCTCGCAGCCGTCGACGACCTCTTGCGTGTTGCCGCTGTGGCTGCAGGCGATGACGAGCGACTTCTTGCCAAGACTCTTGGGAGCCATCAGGCAAAACTCGCGCGCCGTGTAGACCGTCGAGGTAAACGTGGTGGCCTCGCGCTTGAGCAGCTCATTGGCCGGCATCAGGTCAATCATCGAACCACCGCAGGCGATCCAAAAGACATTCTCGATCTTACCTTTGCGCTCGATAATTTCCTGAACCAGATCGTGTGCGTTCACGGTGACGTTCCTCCCTGTGTGGCGGCTTTGAGCGACGACAGCTCGTACCTGCGGTCGTTCTATGTTGTCCTATTTATAGCACGCAAGCTGTCGCAGGTGAAGTCATTTCACCAAACTTGTTCTATGTTGTTCTATCCGTGGACGTTAGATGTCGAACACGTAGCGCGAGCCCACGATCTTTTGACGACCGAGCAGCAGGGGCCGCTTGTCCTCATCGGTAAAGTACGCCTCCATATAAAAGAGCGGCTCGCCGACCGGCACTTCCAACAGCGGGGCCGTCTGAGCATCGGCAAGCGCAATCTCCACGGTGCAGGGGTCGGACTTGAGCGGCGCGCGGCCCGAGTGCTCGGCAACGAGCGCAAAGATAGAATTGTCCGCGAGGTCCTCGTCGCGCATCGTTTGTAGATACGGGTGGTCGGCCAGCACAAAGGCGTTGTTCTCGAGCATGACGGGCACGCCATCGGCCGTACGTACGCGCTCGACCACGATGAGCTCGCAGCCGGGTTCCACGCAAAAAAACGACGCGTCCTCGCGCGTCGCCGCAACCACCGTGCGCGACACCAGACGCGCACCCGGCACCATGTCGTTGGCGGCACAACCCTCGGTGAAGCTCTGGACGTCGCCCTTCTGGCGAATCTTGCGCTTGAGCTTGGGAGCACACACAAAGGTGCCCCTCCCTTGCTGGCGGTTGAGGTAGCCCGCGCGCGATAGCTCCTCGATTGCACGGCGCACGGTAATGCGCCCCACGCCGTAGGACTTCGCGAGCTCCATCTCGGAAGGAATGCGCGAGCCGGCAGCGTACACACCGCGTGCGATCTCGCCCTTTAAATCGTCCATGACCTGCTGGTATAGCGGCACGGCGGACACGTCAGTACGGTCGGTCTTGCTATCGGCTACCATCGTTACGCTCCATCCCGCGCATGCTCGGACTCAAACTCTTCAATCGCCGCCATAAACTGCTCGCCAAAGGCGTCGGCTTTTTTCTCGCCGATGCCGTTGACCTGGATAAGCTCGTCGCGCGTCTGAGGGCGCAGGCGGCACAGGCCGCGCAGGGCCTTGTCGGAGAAGACCATGTACGGCGCCATCTCCAGCTCGGTCGAGATCTCCTTGCGCAGGGCACGCAGGCGCTCGAACAGCTCGGCATCGTCGCCCACGCGTGGGCGCTGATCCAGCTCGGCCTCCTCGCGCAGCAGATCTACCGCACGGCGGGCGCGGGCCGAGACCTTGCGCTTGGACGCACGACGCTTGACGGTAAAGGCGAACGCCTCATCCTCGACCTCGACGGCACGCGGGCCCAGCCCCACGACCGGGTACTGCCCCTGCGAGGTGGCCAAATAACCACGGCCGCAAAGCTGGCCAATGATGTCCTTAATACGCCCGACCGATTCGCTCGACAGCTCACCATAGCCACGGTCCTGGTCCAGATTCATCTGGCGAATGCGCTCGGTGTTGCCGCCGTGGAGCACGTCGGCGATCAGCGACTTGCCAAAGCGCATGGGGCGCGTGGCCACATAGCGCACGGCAGCGCGTGCCATATCGGTGACGTCCTCGACCTCGAACTGCGTGAGACAGTTGCTGCAGTTGCCGCAGCCCTCGGCGTCATCCGTGGCGGTGGTGCCCGCACCAGCCGCGGCAGCATGCTCGGCCGCGGCCTCGTCGCCAAAGTAGCGCAGCATGTATTCGCGCAGGCAGCCGGTGGTATTGCAGTAGCCCTCCATCTGGCTGAGCAGGCGGTAGCGGTTCTGGAGCGCCCATGCGCGCTGCTCGTCGTCGAGCGCCTCGTCGTCCGAATCACCGCGATCGATTAAAAAACGGCGCATGCGAAAATCGTTGCCGTTCCACAACAAGTGGCAGCTGGCCGGATCGCCATCGCGGCCGGCGCGGCCCGCCTCCTGGTAGTAGGCCTCGATGCTCTCGGGCACGTTGTTGTGGATGACGTAGCGCACGTTGGGCTTGTCGATGCCCATGCCAAAGGCGTTAGTGGCAACCATCACCTGGATATCGTCATCGATAAAGGCGCGCTGGCTTTGACGACGGGTGTCGTTGCCCATGCCGGCATGGTAGCGGCCAACGCGAATGCCGCTGGGGCCCAGCGCCTCGGCAAGCTCGCCTGCCAGCGCATCGACTGTCTTGCGGGTCGAGCAATACACGATGCCGCTCTCGCTCGAATGCGCGATCACATAGTCGCGCACCCACGCGGCTTTGGCCTTGTCGCCCATCTCCTCGCAGCCAAAGTAGAGGTTCTTGCGATCGAAGCCCGTCACCACCGTCGCGGGGTTTTGCAGGCCGAGCATCTGCTGAATGTCCGCACGCACGCGCTCGGTCGCCGTGGCGGTAAAGGCCGCCACGATGGGGCGCTGCGGCAGGGAATCGATGAACTCGCGAATCTGCAGGTAGGCGGGGCGGAAATCCTGGCCCCATTGACTCACGCAGTGGGCCTCGTCAATGGCCACGAGCGGCACGCCAATGCCGGCGGAACCCGCAGCCTCCTGGGCAAAGGCTAAAAAGCGCGGCTCGAGCAGGCGCTCGGGCGCCACGTACATAAGCTGGTAACGACCCTCACGCGCCCGCTTGAGCACGGTGTTTTGCTGAGCCGGAGTAAGGCTGGAGTTGAGATAGCTGGGCCGCGCACCCGCCGCGAGCAATGCACGGGTCTGATCCTCCATAAGCGACAGCAACGGGCTCACCACAAAGGTGATGCCGGGCAGCATGAGCGCGGGTACCTGGTAGCAAATGGACTTGCCGGCGCCCGTGGGCATAACACCCAGCGCATCGCGACCGGCAAGGATCGCATCGACCATGCGGTCCTGCCCCGGGCGAAACGAGGTGTAGCCAAAATAGGCGCCGAGCGTGTCGAGCGCCATTTGCTGCATACTATCGGTCATGGTTTCCTAACGTCCAAGTCATCTGCCGCCGATTATACGCCGCCACGCGGACCGGCGCCGCCCGGCTGTCGACCACGGGCGACGCAATCCAAAGGGAACGAGCGTGGATTTTCGGACACTTGCCGAACGAGCGTGGATAATCTCCCACTTTGAGGCCGTCACCGAGCCAAAAACGGGAGATTACCTACGCTCATTCTGCAGGTAGTCATTGGGGACGTTCTTGAATAACTAGCCGTTTAAGAACGTCCCCAATGACTAATCTCTTGACAAGCGCGCAAACGTCGCTGGTTGAGCATAAGTCAGCGAAAACGCCCCTAGGCGAGCAAGGTGACGTGAAAGAGGAGGGAAGCGTACTTCGGTACGCGACCGACGATTGAACGTCAGATTGCCACTTAGGGGCGTTTGCAGCGTCGACCGGTCCGTCGTTCATCAGAACGACGGAACCAAACCTACATAACCATGACGTAGCGGCTACCCACGTAATACTGCTTACCGAGCAAAACCGGCTCGCCATTGGGACCGGTAAAGCCGGCGCGCAGGTTGAGCAGCGGATCGTGCGGAGCGATGCCCAGCTCGGCCGCCTGCTCGGTATTGGCACGAACGGCCTCGACCGTGCGGTAGCCAACCGAGACAATCGGCGTTCCGCCAACACGCTCGACCTCGGCAAAAATCGACTTGTCTTCAAGATCGGCCGTCAACAGCTCACGGTAGGCGTCAAAGGGCACAAAAATGTTCTCCTCAAAGATGGGCTCGCCGTCGGCCGTACGCACGCGTTTGATATGCAGCAGCAGCGCATCTTTCTGCAGGCCAAAGAACTCCATCTCGTTTTGACGCGCCGGAACAATCTGGCGATCGACTACATGTGCGCCCGCCTTCATGCCATTGTCGGCACACAGTGCGGTAAACGTCTGCAGCGTCGAAGCATGAAACTGACGGTTGATGTGCGGCGTGGAGACAAAGGTGCCGCGGCCCTGCTGCTTAACCAGGTAGCCATCGGAGCACAGCTCCTCGACGGCCCGGCGCACCGTAATGCGGCTCACCTCGTACTGATCGGCAAGCTCGAGCTCGGACGGAATACGCTCCTTGGGTGCATAAACACCTTTCTCGATCGCGTCCTTGATCTCGTCGTAAATCTGCTGGTAAAGCGGTGCATTTTTGGGCGCTGGCATATCTAATCACTCTTATCGAAACATCGAAATAACTAATACGTATATAACGTCTAGTTTCATATTATCTCATAATGATAAAACGATACACCCTCCCTACTAAAAAGCGACAGCTTCATTTTGGTAGGTTTTATCTGGGCAAACGAAGGCCTCCCGAAAGCAGCGAGGCTTTCGGGAGGCTCAAGTGGACAGGATTGCGCCGTGCCGGCAAAATACCAAAACCCTACTTGCCGTCGTCCTGCTGCAGGCTGTCCTGCTCGCTGAAGCGCGCCTGCCTGCTGGCCATGCGTGCGGGCTTGTCGGGATCGGGAACGGCCGTGGGCATAGGCTCGTCGACATGGCCGCCCCACCAGCCGCCCACAAAGTTGAGCGTGTGGAACACGTTGATCACGGCGCCGGGATCAACGTCGCACACCAGCTTGATAATGTCCTGGCTCTCATAGGTCGAGACAACGGTGTGCAGCAGGTACATCTTCTCGCGGCTGTATCCGCCGACGACCTCGGCGCAGCTAATGCCGTGCTGAAAATGGTTTACATAGGCAGTCATGACCTCGTCTGCCTTACGCGTCGTGATCTGCAGCGTCACGCGATCGTAGCGACGATAGAAACTGTCGATGGTCTTGGTCGAAATAAACTGGAACACGATGGAATACGCCGCCTTGTCCCAGCCAAACATAAAACCAAAGATCGCCAGGATAAAGCAGTTAAAGCCAAAGATGACGCCCCAGACGGTCTTGCCCGTGTGGTTGGAAACCCACAGCGCGATAAAGTCGGTGCCGCCGGTGGATGCGCCGGACTTAAGCGCGATGGCAGCGCCCAGACCCGAGACCACGCCGCCAAAAATGATGAGCATGATCTTGTCGCCCAAAAACGGAGCGAAGTGAAAGATGTTGAGGAACAGCGACGAAAGCACGACCTGCATCATCGAGAAGATGACGAAGCGCTTGCTAATGCCGCTCCAGCATAGGAGCGCCACGGGAATGTTGAGCGCGAGCATGCCGAGCGAGATATCGATGTGAACGCCGCCCAGCGAAGTAACGCGATCGAGCAGGACCGCGACGCCGGTAAGACCGCTCGGAAGCAAGTCGGCGGGCTGAATGAACGCCTGGATCAGAAATGTCTGGAGAACGGCGGAAATCGTGACCGCCACGGCAGTGATGGCGCGGCGGACGATGGTGAGGCGGCCGAGTACGAGCACTCGGTCCGTGAGCTGATCGATGGCGTTCGCCACGCAGGATCCTTTCGAAGGCAGATGTAGTTGTGGGGCATGCCCGCGATTGTAGCACGGAGCGTGCGTGGGCGCTTCAATTCACCCTCCCTCGACAACCAAAGCGGGACCAGCAACCCCACGACCAAAGGCCCAAATTCCAAGTGAGTAGACTTTACGCGACCTGCAGAGCACACCCAAAATCGCCACTCCTGTGACCTGCAGTTTTACTAGAGCAGATGCACTTTGTGCTCGTCCTGCACCAAAAAGTCTACTCACTTAGTCCGAATCGAAACCAAACGGATCCAAATAGATGTCAAATTAAGCCAATCCGCAGTAAAAGACGCGTGAACCAGTGCTTCTCGCGGCGGACTGACACTACAAAGCGGCCAAAATGTCGTTCAGATTATCGATAACGGCATCGGCTCGCGATTGATCGAGGTTGACGCCCTCATGCGGGCGCAGTGCCAGGACGCGGGCGCCGGAGCGCTTGCCGGCCTCGATGCCCAAAGGCGAGTCCTCGATAACCAGGCACTCGGCAGGCTCTACGTCCAGCGCCTCCATGGCACGCAGGTAGATCTCGGGGTCGGGCTTAAACGCACTGCACTCGTGACCGCTGATGGTGTAGTCCAGCACGTCGGCGATGCCGGCAATCTCCACCAGCTCGTCAATGAGCTCGCGATAGGACGAGCTCGCGATGGCACACTTCACACCGCGCTCGTGCAGCTCGCGCATCACCGGCTCCGTCTGCTCGTTGAGCAGCTCGGCATACGGAACGGGGTGGTCCGGGCTGTAGACCTGCTTGTACTCCACGCGCAGACGCTCGCGCAGCTCAATATCGTCGGGAACCAGCGCCTCCCAAATGGCAGGCTCGTTAGACCCCGAAAGATCAGGGATCTCGTCAAAGTGGAACCCCTTCTCTTCCATAAACGCCACGCGGCGGCGGTTGTAGAACCACTCGGTATCGACCAGCACGCCGTCCATGTCGAACAGCACTGCCTTGATCATACGCATCTCCTCCCACCTGCCAAAAAGGGACAGGTTTATTTTGGTAGGTTTTATCTGGGGTTTTATGACGCGACAGACACGCCCTCCCCAGAGCAAAAAAGGGGACGGGGCGCAAACCCCATCCCCTCTCAATCAACCCGTAAGGTCTACTTACTTGTGATTAGTAGGAAAGCTTC
Source organism: uncultured Collinsella sp. (assembly GCA_902465105.1). Taxonomy (GTDB): domain Bacteria; phylum Actinomycetota; class Coriobacteriia; order Coriobacteriales; family Coriobacteriaceae; genus Collinsella. The sequence continues at coordinate 39,742 of CABQLM010000003.1, read as the reverse complement.
CACATGTAGCGACGCATGGTCAGCGGGTGCTGACGAGCCTCGGCAATCTGGTTGCCGTACTCGCGCATAACGGCGAGGTGCAGCAGCGGGTTGAAGTAGGTGACGACGCTCGCGGGCACGGCGTCAGCCAGGCCGTAGTCCTTGGAGTCGATCAGAGCGACCTTGGCGCCCATGCGCTCAAGGAAGGTGAGGGCGCGGGCGTCCATCGGACGGGTGGCGCCATCGGACATGAAGAAGACGTAGGGCTTACCCTCGGTGGAAACCTCGAACGGGCCGTGGAAGTACTCGCCGGTGTTGTAGGCGGCGGCGTCGATCCACTGCATCTCGGTGAACAGGAAGGCGGCGTGAGAATAAGCCATCTTCTCGGAGGCACCGGAAGCCATGAAGTAGATCATCTTGTCGTCCTTGAAGTCCTCGGCGAACTTCTTGGCGAGCTTCTTGCAGTGCTGAGCGGCGTTCTCGCAGAGCTCGAAGACGTTGGTGAGACCGGTAATCATGTCCTCGTAGTGGTCATAACCCTCGGTCTGCTGAAGGATCTCGACAGCAAGAGCGATGGCGTAGCCGGGCTTCTCGCACTTGGCAGCGAAGTTGGCGTGGAAGCCGTGAACGATGACGTAGTCAGCGTCGACGGTCAGAGCGGAGCCAGCCTTGTTGGTAAGGGAGACGACCGGGCAGTTGTGCTTCTTGGCGGTCTTGTTGGCCTCGACGGTCTCGGGCGTGGAGCCACCGAGGGAGCAGGTGATCACGAAGGTGTGCTCGTTGACCCAGGAAGGCGTGTCGTAGTTGAACTCGTTAGCGGTGAAGATCTGAACGTTCAGCTTGTCCGTGTTGTTGGCCAGGAAGTACTTGGCGGGGTAAAGGTCGGACATGGAAGCACCGCAGCCGACGAAGGCAACGCTGTGAATCTCGTGGTTGGACAGGACGTCAGCGACGATCTGCTTAGGGAGGTTAAGGTCGATCTCGTACATCTGACACATTCCTTTCGATTTTTGCGGCGCCACATTGCCGGACGCACGCAGGGTTACCGTGATTTGGACCGAGTCGCCGGCCCGTTGAGGATGTGACCAGGGAACTGTCCCTTTGACACATTTAGGGATGGAAGCCTGCCTGGGGTATGGGATGCCAGGCAGGCCCCCGGGGAAAGCGGTTAGACGCTTGGTCGCGACTAGGCCAGGATGCCGGCCGCGGAGAGGGCGATGCCGCCCACAATGGCGATCACAAGAAGCCAACCGGTGTTGACGTTCTTCTTGATGAGCCAGTACATAAGGCCGGTGAGGCCGAGGGAGATCATCTGGGGCATCATGCCGTCCAGAATGTCCTGGATAACGACGGTGCCATCAGCGAACTGCAGCGGGGTGGTGGCGCCGATCAGCGTAGCGATCATGCCACCCACGGACATAAGACCCACGATGCCGCAGACATACATGAGCTTCTCCATGAGGTCGCCGCCCTGAAGCTTGCTCAGGTACACGTGGCCGCCCTGATAGCCCATCTTGGCTGCGAACCAGGTGATCAGCACAGAGGGGACGATGGAGATGAGCATGGCCAGGATCGGGCCCATGATGGAGCCCTGCTGAGCCAGCTGAACGCCCAGGCCAAAGGCGATAACGCGGATGGTGCCCTGGAAGAAGGAGTCACCGATACCGGAAAGCGGGCCCATGAGGGAGGTCTTGACCGCGTTGATCGAATCGGGATCGAAGTTCTCGGGATCCTTGGCGTACTCCTCCTCCATGGAGGCGGCGAGGCCCAGGATGAAAGCGCTCGTCTGCGGGGTGCAGTTGTAGAACGCCATATGACGGTGGTAAGCCTCTTTCTTAGCAGCGAGCTGCTTGGGGTCGGACTCATCCGGATAGAGGCGATCGAGCGTGGGAACCATGCCGTAGAGGAAGCCCATGTTCATCTGACGCTCGTAGTTCCAAGAGGCCTGGATGGCCCAGGAGCGCCAGAAGAACTGGCTGACCTTCTTGTTCAGGGACACGTCCTTGGTTGCGGTTGCCATAGTGTGTTCCTCCTTAGTCTTCGTCGTCTTCGAGCGGATCGTAGTCGGAATCGACACCGGCGGCTGCATGGGAACCGTTGAACTTGAAGCCCATGAAGACGACAGCCAGGCACACACCGATCAGAGCGACCGCGATGACGGACAGGTTGAGGTAAGCGGCGAGCAGGAAACCGATGAACAGGAACGGAGTCATACCCTTCTTGATCATCATGGTGAGCAGCAGGGCCAAGCCGTAGGCGGTCATGATCTTGGTCGAAACGTTAAGACCAGTGGACAGCCACTCGGGAACCATGTTGACGATGGCCTGAACCAGGTCGGTGCCAACAAAGACGGCGAGGAAGATCGGCAGGAAGTACATGACGGCGTACAGACCGGAGCCGGCGCAGATGTGCATACGGTAGGCGGTCTTGAACTTTCCGTTATCGATCGCGTTATCTGCCACATGGGTGAGGGCGGCGATGATGGAACGGAACACGATGCCGAGGAGCTGACCCAGGACGGCGACCGGGATGGCGATCGTCATGGCGGTCTCGGCGGAAGCATCGGTCAGGCACGCAAAGGCAGCGGCCACGATGCCGCCCAGGACCATATCGGGCGGAACGGCAGCGCCGACCTGCACCAGGCCCATGGACACGAGCTCGACGGCGGCACCGACGGCAAGGCCGGTGGGCACATCGCCCAGCAGCAGACCGACGAGCGTAGCGCCAACGAGGGGCTGCTCGAAGTTAAGACGACCGAGCAGGCGGGAGTCCCACATGCAGAACACGCCGACGAGGCCGACGAGCACCGCACTGATGAACGTATTCATACCCTTCTCCTTTCAGTCAGGCAAAAGCCTGGTTGATTACAGCTTGGCGTCGATGTCGACGCTCTGATACGTAGGGGTCTGCTGGACATAGAGCTTGATGCCCATGTCGAGCAGCTGGTTGACGTCGGCCTTCTGGGTGGCGTCGAGGAAGACGGAGCTGTCCTTGCCGCCAATCTGATCGGCACCGTCGTGGTTGGCGGTGGCGCCCAGGTTGATGGCGTCAAGCTTGTAGCCCTGGCAGAACTGCAGCATCTCGGCCGTGTTGCCAAAGACGAACATGACGCGCTCACCGAGGGTGTTGAGCTTGTCCATCTTGGCGAGGGCACGCTCGACGGTGAAGACGTTCAGGCGCACGCCCTGGGGCTTGGCCAGCTTAAGAGCGCCCTTCTTGATGTCATCGTTGGCGGCAGCGTTGTCGACGACGATGATGCGCTCGGCCTGAACCTTGGTGGTCCAGGTAAAGACGACCTGGCCGTGCAGCAAACGGTAGTCAAGACGTACGAGGACGATCTTGGCGGGACCGGAGCTGTGACGGGATGCCTTGGCCTTCTTGGCGGGAGCCGCGGCGGCCTCGACCGGTGCGTTGGGGTTGGTCAGACCGGTGCGGGCCTCGTTGATGAGGGCTGCGAGCTCGGCACCCTTGACGGGGACGGGGCTCATAGCAAGCGTGAGCGCCAGCGGGATGTTGAAACCGCTGACAACCGTGAACTTCGTGCCGTTCTTGGAAAGCTCGACCATGTTGTTGTTGACCGAGCTGCCGAGCATATCGGTCAGCACATAGACGGTGTCGTCCGCGTTGAACGTGGCGATCATGGCGTCCACCTTATTGGTGATGGGCTCCTTGTCGTCACGAGCAAGCGACACGACGTGGACGTTCGACACGTCGCCGAGAACCATCTCGAGCGTGTCTTTGGCGCCTGCGGCCAGGCCGCCATGAGATGCGAGAATGATCTGATTCATCTTGCCTCCTCCTTTTCGTTATGGTCATTATAACGTCTTATACGTTGCGGATATTGCTAATTAGTATAAAGACCGTTCGCGGGTGAAAAACGACCGTTGACGGGTTTAACGTACTCGTAACGTTGGCGCAGGGAAGGCCGGCGCTGGCCAGGCGGTGCCCGATCAGACGCCGCGCCAATCCCTTATCGCACGAAGTACCAGGGGCTTTCCTGCACGGTGGGCTCCAGCGCGATGCCGGTGCGCTCCTTAAACAGATCCATGTCCTGCGATTTTTCGGTCCACCACGCATTGGGCTTAAAGGTCATGCTCTCAATGACATGACCGACAAACACACTGTTGCGCAGCTTGGAGAAGTCGGTGTTCATAATCAGGATGGACGCGAGCACCAGCACGATGCCCAGGACTTTGATCGCGCCGGCGGGCTCGGCATAGACACCAATGCCCACCAGTACGGTGACGACCGTCTCGAATGACATTACGACGGGAACTTTCGACGTCTCGAGCCCCATGGATAGACCCTGCATATATAAGATATAAGCCACGGCCGTGGGGATGAGTCCAAAGCCAAGGAACAGCAGCAGCAGCTGTGGCGACATTGCCGCGGCGACATCCGGCCACGGAGCCGCGATAGCCGCCATAACCGCACCGCCAAAAACAAAGCCCCAAAACGTGACAGCCAGCGGGTGGACCGTCTTGGTTGCTATTCGGCTAAACACCGCGAGCGACGCACCGCAAAAGCCTGCAATCACGCCCGACGTGACGCCCCAAACCGAAAAATGAAAACCGGAAAGGTCGCCATTGGTCACCGCAAGCACGCAGCCAACGATGTTAAAGACAATGGCAACGAGCTTGTTGGGGGTCACGTCCTCGCGATAAAGCACGCGGCCGAGCATGACGCCAAACACCGGCGAGGTGTAGAGCAGCACCGAGGCCGTGGACATGCCCACCTCGCCCATGCACTCGTAATAGCAGGTGTTGGCGGCGGCCAGACCGACGATACCGACAAGCGCGCAGGGGACGAGCTCTTTGGGGCTTGCTTTGAATAGCGCCATAGGACCCGAGGCTTTTCCCTCACGAGCACCTCTCTGGCAACCCATGAATGCCAAGACCGGAGCCATTAAGACGGCACCCGACAACAGGCGAAAGGCAGCCATACTCTGGGACGAAACGCCCATGGCCGAGATGCCGTTTACAAAGATTCCGATGCTGCCCCACATAAGCGCGGCGATCAGCACCAGCACATAGCCCAGATTGCTTTTCTTCAACGCAGCCTCCTCGGTATTGTTTCCAATATGTTTCACACTACGTTATAGTCGTTATATACATTTTTCAAGACACAAATCGGCGAGCGGAAAATCTGCTCGCCCACACACTCATTGGGTAGTCATTGGGGACGTGAAACGAAAGGGCGCTGACCTTCTGGTCGCGCCCTTGAAGTTGAACGTCAGATTGTCCAAATGCGGCCCGCGCAGCGTCGAGCCATTACGGCGTTTGGTAAAACGCCGTAACTAATAATCAAGCTTCCACATGTAGCGGCGCGTCATGTAGTCCTTGTGGGTGACGGCGGAGAGCGCACGCATGTAGACGTTGTTGAGAATCGGGGCAAAGATCAGGTGGTTGAAGTACTCGCTCACGCTGTCCTTGATGTCGTTGAGGCCGAGCTCCTTGGCGTCGAGCTGGTAGACGCGCTCGCCACCGTACTGGTTGACGAAGCGGATACCGCGCTCATCATTGCAGCGGCTGCGGCCGACGCTGATGAGCTGGAACAGCGAGGTGCGCTTGTCCAGGATCTCGAAGGGGCCGTGGAAGAAGTCGCAGGTGTTGATGGTGCAGGAGTCGATCTGCAGCATCTCCTGAACGTTGCAGATGCTAAAGACGTAGGCGGCACCAAAGAGCGGGCCCTGAGCCATGACGTTGATGCAGGGCTTGTCGGCGTTCTGCTCGGCCCACTTGGCAGCGAGCGGACGGGTGTACTCGACGGCCTTGCGATAGATGGGGTCGACCAAGTCGAACGCGGCCATAGCGGTCTCGTACTCGGCATAGCCCTCGGTCTGCTGCGTGAGTTCCATGGCGATCATGGTCACAACGGCGGAGTTGGTGCGGCCCATGCAGGACTCGTCGACGGCCAGGCTGTCGTACTGGATCTTGTAGTCGCAGACCTCGGTGAGACCGGACTCGTCAACATAGATGGCGATGGTGCTGGCGCCGTGGTCCTTGGCGACCTGAGCAGCGACAATGGTCTCCTTGGTGCCGCGCATGGACACGACGACGGCCAGGGTGTTCTCGTTGACGTAGGCCGGGGTGGCGTGCACGAACTCGTTGCTGGTGTAGCTGGAGCTCACGACCTGCGTGGCCTCGTGCTCCATAAAGTACTGAGCAGGATAGTTGCCGCCGTTGGATCCGCCGGCGCCAATCCACACGACGCGCTTGATGCCGCCCTTGTCTGCCTTGTCGGCCAAAACCTGGGAGACGACATCCTTAACCTGTTCCTGAGTAGTCATCGCGCATCAGCCTTTCTTCTCGTTTGATGCTCTTGATGGCATACAAGTTACATACATGTTTTGGTTATGTCGACTAGTTGTATGCTATATTTGACTTAGAAATTTTGCTGGTAAGGTTTTCGACAATCCATTATCAGCGGTTTTGTTGTCATGTTGGATACATGCTTGATTCGATAAGCATACAAGTTAGATACAGGTTGATCGAATGAGCACTTCGTCAAAAAAGAACCTGACCCAATACGAGCGTCTGGCGGGCACGCTGCGCGATCGCATCGCCGCCGGCATCTACGCACGCGGAGACAAGCTGCCGTCCGAGATGGAGCTCATGAACGAATCGGGGCTATCGCGCAGCACTGTGCGCCACGCGCTTAAAGTGTTAGTTGACGAGGGCCTGGTTCGCACCGAGCGTGGGCGCGGTGCCTTTGTGGCCGACACGCCGGCGCTGCACGAGAACAACCTGGTGTTTTCGAGTTATACCAAGCAGATCGAAGGCCAGGGCTTGAAGCCTACCACACGCACGGTGGACTCGGGTTTTGCCAAAGCAACGGGCAGCATTGCCAAGTTCTTCGATGCTACCGTGGGCAGCAAGCTCGTCAAGCTCGTCCGCCTGCGTTATCTGGACGATATGCCACTATGCCTGGAGACCACCTATCTGCCGCCGAGCTTTGAAGCGCTCATAGACCGCAACATGGACGGTTCGCTCTATACCACGTTGCGTCAGGAGTTCCATCGCGCGCCGGCTCAGGGACACAAGACCTTTGAGGTGTGCTATGCGTCGCAAAACGAGGCGTTTTTACTCAACGTAGCACGCGGGCAGGCGCTAATCCTGATCACCGACTACGTCTACGACACCGACGGCCGTCCGCTCCACGTCTCCAAGCGCATCCAGCGCACCGACCGCGCCAAATACACCGAGCCCATCGGCTAACCTGCCAAAAAGGGACAGGTTTATTTTGGCAGGTTTTATCTGGGGTTTCGCTACATCCGCAGGCCAATCGCCTTGGTCATACACACCCAAAACAAAAGCCGCCGTGAAGGTATCCGTATCCTTCGCGGCGGCTTGCACGTTTGCCCAGATAAAACCTGCCAAAATAAACCTGTCCCTAAATGGTAGGTTCCTAAATGGTAGGTTTGGGGAGGTCGGGGAACCAGGTTGGCTTGGGTTGGTTGAGCGTGCGCTCGGCTAGGACCAGCTCCATCCAGCACATGTCATACCAGCGGCCAAACTTTTGGGCGCAGCGGTCAAAGGCGCCCACCAGGCGATATCCCATATGGGCATGGAAATCCTGACTGTTGTGCGTCAGGTACTCGTCGTCCTTGTCGTGCGGCACGGCAATGAGCGCGCACATGTTGGTGATGCCCATCGCGATCAGGCATTGCTTGAGCGCGTCATGCAGTTTGCGGCCCAGCCCGCCGTGGCGCACATCGCGCGCCAGGTAGATCGATGTCTCAACCGACCAGTCGTATGCTTCGCGGCTGTTAAGCGGACTCACATAGGCATAGCCTACCGGACGCCCGTCCAACTCCATCACCAAATACGGATAGCGCTTGAGCGTACGCTCGATGCGCCCGGCGAACTCCTCAACACTCGGCACCTCGTATTCGCAGGTAATTGCCGTCTGGCGCACATACGGCTCATAGATGGCAAGCAACGCCGGCGCGTCTTCGGGCGTCGCCAGGCGGATCTTCGGCTCGGACATCTCGGTCATACAGCCCTTCTTCCCCAAAAGCAAAGGCCGCCCCACGCCAAACCCAGGCGCAAGGCGGCCCCTCGTCATCACGTCAACCTACAGGACAGCCGCCAACGCGTCGATATCCTCCTGCGTCGTGGCCCAGCTGGTGCAAAAACGCACCACCGTGTGGGTATCGTCGTGCTTTTCCCAGTACTCGATCGCCGCATGCTCGCGAATGCGGGTCATGTCCTCGTTGGGCAGAATTACAAACTGCTGGTTGGTCGGCGTCTCCAAAAAGAACTGGTAGCCGCGTTCGTGCAGCACGCGACGCAGCGCCTGAGCGGTCTCAATCGCCTGGCGACCAATCTCAAAATACAGGCCATCGGTAAAAAGAGCCTCGAACTGCACACCCGTCAGGCGGCCCTTGGCAAGCAGTGCGCCATGCTGCTTAATGCGCGGAATGGGATGCGCCGGGGCGTGCATGCCGCAGAACACCACGGCCTCGCCGCAGAGCGCGCCGCACTTGGTGCCGCCGATGTAGAACACGTCGCACAGCTGCGCCAGCTCGGGCAGGGTAATGTCGCACTCATCGGCCGCCAGTGCATAGGCCAAGCGAGCACCGTCCACAAACAGCGGAATCTCGCGCTTCTGGCACACCGCGTGAATCGCCGCGAGCTCGGCCTTGGAGTACAGCGTGCCGTACTCGGTCGATAGGCTCACGTACACGGCGCCCGGGAACACCGTGTGCTCGTAGCTCTCATTTTCGTAGAACACCTGGATATAGTTCTCGAGGTCCTCGGCGTGCATCTTGCCCTCGTAGCCGGGGATGGTGAGCACCTTGTGACCGCCAAACTCGATGGCGCCCGCCTCGTGGCAGGCGACGTGGCCAGTCTCGGCGGCAACGACGCCCTCGTACGGCGCGAGCAGCATGTCGATCACCGTCGCGTTGGCTTGCGTGCCGCCCACCAGGAAAAACACGTCGGCGTCAGGCGCCTGACAGGCCTCGCGGATAAGTTGCTTGGCGCGCTCGGTATGCGCATCGGTACCGTAGCCGGGCTGCGGCTCCATATTGGTATCGACGAGCGCCTGCAGCACCGCCGGGTGTGCGCCGTGGGAATAATCGTTGTTGAACGCGAGCATGGCAATCCTCTCTTACCGGGTATCGGCCAGATGATTCAAACGGGGCTATTGTACGCCGTTGGGGTAGGCAATGCGCGCGGCAAGGCACTCAAGCGCCAGCACCAGGGCAAAGCCGCAGCTCACGTCGCTCAAAAAGTGCGCTCCGATCACGATGCGGCCAAACGCGACGAGCGCCGCAACCGCAGCCGCCGTCCAAAAGACCACACGACGGCGCGACGGCTTTTCCTTAAAGGCTACCGCGGGAAGCCCGGCGAGCATGAGGCCGATCGCCGCGTGCGCCGTGTGTCCGCTCGCAAACGATTTAAAGCCGTCCTTGACTACACCGGCGGCAATATAGGCCCACTTGTCGGGGTTGCCGATCACCCACCACGGCTGAAACTCGAGCCCCTGCGTCACCTCGATTACACGCATACGCGGGCGCGACCACAGCGGTTTGACGATCACGTTGAGGATGATGGCCTGAGCGACCCACACGGCAAGCACCATCAACGCCCAGCGTGTGAGCTCGTCGGGCTCGGTCGTGCGCGTGAGGCGATAGACGATAAGGTTGGCGACGATGACCAGCACAAACGTCAGCACCAACTGAGCCGCGATGAGTTTGCCGCCAACCCTCAGGGACGAAACAATCTCGTAGCCGGTCAGGCCAACGTTGACGAGGATGCCGAGCACGGCGAGCCACTTGCTCCCCCCGGAGTCGGGACGCACCGCGCGCACGAGCATAACGCCCGCAACGCTCGCCGTCAGCTCAAACGGCAGCTCGCCGGCGGCCTCGATAAAGCGGCCGTACATGCTGCCGATGTTGAACAGCGCGCTCGAGATCTGATAATCGAAGAAACTGCCCACGCCCAGGCAAAGGGCAAGGACAACCGCGATGATGGCGACATCTTTCTTATAGATGTATCCGAACATGCTTTCCTTTCGGTCGGGCGAAGGGCGGTCAACCTGCGATGCGGGTGAGACGAAGATGGCTTTGTCCCGAAAATACCCTTACAGGTTGAGCATAAGTAAGCGAAAACGTTCCATTTGTGGCAAGGTGGCCCGAAGGAAGAGGGAAGCGTACTTGCGTACGCGACCGACGAGTGAGGGTCAGATTGCCCAAATGGGGCGTTTGCAGCGTCGACCCGTTAGTCATCGTCGCTCGCGCCCAGCTGCTGCAGCAACATGAGCGCCGCGGCCACCGGGCCGGTGCCGTCGTTAGCGTCGAGACCGCGGCCTAGGCCGCTGCCCGCACCGGCGCCCGCCTTGTAGGGCACCGACAGCTTGCGGCTCTTGGGGAAGTTCACCGCGCCATAGCGAGTCTTAAGCTCAAAGGCCACCTTCTTGGGCACGTCGACACCCAAAAACGTGATGCGACCGCCGCTGAGCGTGACGTTCTCGAGCCCCAGACGCTCGCCGCGAATGCGGATTCGCGCGCGATTGAACAGGTTGAGCCCCGCCAACGGCAGCTCGCCGTGTGCAGCCTCGGTCTCCTCCTGTACCTCGTCGATGCTCTCTAGGTCCTCGGCCGCCGCAAGCTTGCGGTACACGAGTACGCGCTGGTCCACCGCCGGCAGGTATTCCTCGGACAAGAAGTAGTCGGCCGGCAGGTTAATGCCCACGCTCGCCGCCTCCACGCCGGCATCGTCATCGCCGCGCGCCTCGGCCACGGCCTGGCCCAGCATCTGCGTAAACAGGTCAAAGCCCACGCTCGACAGGTTACCGTGCTGCTCGGCGCCCATGAGCGAACCGGCACCACGAATCTCCAGGTCGCGCATGGCGATACGCATGCCGCTGCCCAGGTCCTGAAACTCGGAAAGGGCAGTCAGGCGCGCCGTAGCCTCCTCGGTGAGCGGCAGCTCGCCCGGGAACATAAAGTACGCATAGGCCTGCGTGGCCGAGCGGCCCACACGACCCTTGAGCTGGTAGAGCTGCGCCAGGCCCAGGCGCTGCGAGTCCTCGATGATGAGCGTGTTGGCGGTCGCGTTGTCGATACCGCTCTCCACGATGGTCGTGGCAATGAGTACGTCGATCTTTTTGGTCGCGAACTCGATCATCACGTCCTCGACCTCGCGCGGGCTCATCTTGCCGTGCGCCACGCCCACGCGCGCCTCGGGCGCGGCCTCGTGCACGCGCGCTACGGCATCGTCGATAGTCTTGACGCGGTTGGACACGTAGTACACCTGGCCGCCGCGACCAACCTCCAGGCGAATCGCCGCGCTCACCACGTCGGGGTCGTACTCCCCCACGTGCACGATTACGGGACGACGCCCCGTCGGCGGCGTGGTGATTAGGCTCATATCGCGCACGCCGCTCGTGGCCATCTGCATGGTACGCGGGATAGGCGTTGCCGAAAGCGTTAGCACGTCAATCTGCTCGCGCAGATTCTTGAGCTGCTCCTTGTGCTGCACGCCAAAGCGCTGCTCCTCGTCGATGATCACCAGGCCCAAGTTTTTGGGGTTCACATCGGCCGAAAGCAGACGGTGCGTGCCGATGAGCACATCGATCGTGCCCTCGGCAAACGCCTTGAGCGCGCGCTTTTGCTGCGCCGGCGTGCGGAAGCGACTGAGCACCTCGACCTCGAGGCCAAACGGGGCAAAGCGCTCAAAGAACGTCTCGTAGTGCTGCTGGGCCAGAATGGTCGTAGGGCAGAGCACCATGACCTGGCGGCCGGAATCAACGCACTTAAACGCCGCGCGCAGGGCGACCTCGGTCTTGCCAAAGCCCACGTCGCCGCAGAGTAGGCGGTCCATGGGCTTGGGTGCCTCCATGTCGGCCTTAATGTCGGCGATGGCCTCCAGCTGATCGCGCGTCTCCTCGTAGGGGAAGCTCTCCTCCATCTCGATTTGCTCGGGCGTATCGGGCGGACAGGCAATGCCCGTGATCGACGAGCGGCGTGTATACAGGTCGACCAAGTCAAACGCCAGCTTTTTGGCGTTCTTGCGCGCCTTATTGGTGGCGCGCGTCCAGTCTGCAGTGTTGAGCCTGGTCAGGCGCGGCTTGTCGCCGTCGGGACCAACATAGCGTGTGATGCGGTCGACCTGCTCCAACGGCACGTAGAGCTTGTCGCCGTCGGCATATTCCAGCAAAAAGTAGTCGCGTTCCTTGCCGCCCACTTCCTGGCGCGCGATCTCGCTAAAGAGCGCGATGCCATGGGTGGCATGCACCACGTAGTCGCCCGGCTTAAACGGAAACGTGATCTGCGTAATGTCCACCTTGCGACGGCTGCGCGCACGGTTGGCGTCCATGCGGGCGTTGAGGTCGGCGATCGAGAACACGGCCAGGTTGGCATCGGGCACCACCACGCCCTGCGGCAGGGCGGCATCCACAAAGGTCACGCGTCCGCGCGAGATGGTGGGCACGGCGGCACCAGCAGCAGCCTGGGCGGCACCCGCCTCGAGTGAGCGGGCGTTAAGTGCATCGGCGTGACGCTCGCGAATTGCAGCATGGGCATCCTGGCGGGCGGCACGGTCGGCAGAATCCGCCGCTGCCACGCGTACGCGCTCGCCAATGACGCCGGCGTTTTCGGGCGCTGCCGTCAGCGACTCCTCAAAGGTAATGCCCTCGTCACCAAAGGTGAGCTCCATCGACTCGCGCGCACCGCGATCGGGAATGGCAAACACGCAGGCATAGCGCTTGCCCACGACTTCCTGGATGCGCGTCATAAAGCGGTTGTCCGAGCCTGCGATGGCCGGCTGCTCAATCTTGAGCTCGGCCGTCACCGCACCGCCGGCGCGAATCAGGCTCACATAGTTCAGGCGCTGCTGAGCACCAAAATCGAGCTGCTGGGCACGCACGTACAGGCCATCCAGGTGGTCGACCCCCGCCTCGCCGGCACGGGCCTCGATATCCTCGTAGGCGCGCAGGCAATCGTCGAACAGTGAGCGCGGCTCGGACAGCACCACGAGCGCCTTGCCGCTCACGTGCGACAGCGGGCTCACGGTCTGGCCGTACATCACCGGCAAAAAGCGATCGAGCTCGGGCGTAACGATGCGCGCATCCACCATCTCGAGCAGCGCCGCCAGTTTGCTGTCGTCCTGGCTGGCGCGATAGAGCGCCACATGCATGTTGTGGACGGCCTCGTCGGTGAGCGCCAGCTCGCGGCAGGGGAAGATCTCGATACTGTCCTCGTTGCCGATGGTTTGGCCCGTTGAGCTCACCATGCGACGGATGCGGTCGATCTCGTCGCCAAAAAACTCAATGCGCACGGGCGCTTTTTCCTGCGCGGGGAACACCTCGACGGTGTCACCGTGTACGCGGAACAGACCGGGCGCGTCGGCGGCGCCGGCATTGGTATAGCCCATGCCCACCAGGCGCTGCGGAACCTCGTCAAAGGGAATCTCCTCGCCCACCGCAAAGGTGGTGGACTCCCAATAGCGACTCTCAACCGGCGGCACGCAACGCAGCAACGCGCGAGCCGATGCGACCATGATGCAGTTGTCGCCGCGCACGATGCGACCCAGGGCCTCGCAGCGCTGGGCAACCACGGCGTCGTCGGGCGCCTGCTCGCGCCACGGATAGTCCTTGCGCTCGGGAAAACGGCACACATGCGCCAGGCCCACATACGCAGCCAAGCTGCGAGCGGCGCGGTCGGCGGCATCCTCGCCGCTCACGATGTAGACCGTGGGGCGCGGACGGCGCGCAAACTGGGCGGCCGCCATAAGCGTACGGCCCGACTGCGACACGGCCAGCGTCACGTCCTCGCCGGCATCAAGCCCGGCCTCAACGGTCTGCAGAGCCTCGGCAGTGTAGAGCTGCGCGGCTATACGGTGAATGAGCATGCTGTTCCTCCGGCATCGCAACGCCAAAAGCCCGCCGGGGCAAGCTCGGCGGGTCGTACGTCAAAAATATTGATTGTCATGGTAACGCATAGGATGGACACGCCGGCGCACGCCGAACAGCTACCCCAAAACGCGCACGCTCGGGCAAAGGTCTGCCAGCGGGCACTCGTCGCATTTGGGTTTGCGGGCGTCACAGATCTCGCGACCAAAGGTAATCCACTGGTGGTTGACCGATTCCCAATACTCATGCGGCAGAATCTTGAGTAGGTCCTGCTCGGTCTTGAGCGGCTCCTTGGCATGCGTCTTAGGACTCAGCATCAGACGGTGCGCGATGCGGTTGACGTGCGTATCGACCGCAATGCCCTCCACGATGCCGAACCCGACGTTGAGGACGATGTTCGCCGTCTTGCGCCCCACGCCCGGCAGCTTGACGAGTTCCTTCATATCGGCCGGCACCTCACCGCCATAGTCGGCGACAATCATCTGTGCAGCCCCCACGGCATGCTTGGCCTTACTCTTATAAAAGCCGAGCGACTTAATGGCATCGGCCACATCGGCAACGCTCGCCTCCGCCATGGCCTCGGGCGTGGGCCACCGGGAAAACAGCTTCGGCGTCACCTTGTTGACCTGCGCATCGGTCGTTTGTGCCGAGAGTAACACGGCAATCAGCAGTCTAAACGGATTCTCATGGTCCAAGAAGCACTCGACCGGGCCATAGCGACGGTTAAGGCGCTCGCACACCTCGATGGCGCGCTCGCGTTTGGCGGCATTGGTCTCGCGTGGCATAACGGCTCCTCGGCTCAGCGGCATAACAAACCTATGGGCACGATTGTCCCACGTATGGGGTCTTTACGCCTCCAAAAATGCGCCGGTTTGGCGACTCCACAGGCTCGCATACTCGCCACCCGCCTCGACGAGCTGCGCATGCGTGCCGTCCTCGACAATCTCGCCGTCCGCCAGCACCACGATGCGGTCGAGCGCCGCCACGGTGGACAGGCGGTGCGCCACCACAATGGAAGTGCGCCCACGCATCAGGTTCTCGAGCGCCTCCTGCACCAGCGCCTCGGACTCACTGTCCAGGGCAGATGTCGCCTCGTCGAGCACCAGAATCGGTGCGTCGGTGAGGATGGCGCGGGCAATGGCAACGCGCTGGCGCTGGCCGCCCGAGAGCTTAACGCCCCGCTCGCCCACCATGGTGTCAAAGCCACGGGGCAGGCGGTCGATAAACTCCAGGCCATTGGCCAAGCGCGCGGCCTCGCGAATCTGCTCGTCGGTAGCGTCGGGGCGGCCGTAGGCGATATTCTCGCGAATGGAGCGGTGGAACAGCAGCGCCTCCTGCGGCACGTAGGCAACCTGGCGGCGCAGGCTCTGCTGCGTGCAGCGCGAGACGTCCTGGCCGTCCACGAGCACGCGGCCGCCTTGCACGTCGTCCAGGCGCAGCAACAGCTTGGTGAGTGTCGTCTTGCCCGAACCCGATTTGCCCACCAAGCCCACTCGCTGACCCGCTGCAACATGAAGCGTCAGGTCATCGAACACGCTCTCGCCCGCCGCGGCATCGCGATATGCAAAGCTCAGGTGCTCAAAATCGATCGCACCCTCACCCACCTTAAGCTCGGTCGCATCCTCGTCGTCTGCCACCAGGCGCGGCTCGTCCAGCACGCGCGTCATCTCGGCCGCGTCGCCCAGCGCACGGTTAATGCGCTGCATCATGGAGCTTACGTAGTTCAGACGCATGGTGAGGTTGTACGTATAAGTAAAAATCATGACGAGAGCACCGGCCGAGATGCCAAACCACGCGTTGCCGCCCGCCACGAACACACTCACCACGGCCATGGTAATGACGATGAGACCCGAGGTCGTAAAGTTGCGCTGCATCATGGCGTGCATCGAAACCGTCTCGGCATCGCGCGCGGCGCGGTCGGCGGCATCGAACAGGTCGCGCTCAAAGTCCTCGCGCCCACAGGTCTTAACGGCCAAGATATTCGTGACCGCATCGGACAACACGCCCGACAGCTTGTTCTGTGCCGCGGACGTCGCGGCCGAAAGCGGCATGATGCGCTTGTACATAAGCCAGACAAACGCGATGTAGACGACCATGATACCTACCAGGATCACGGTAAACGTGGGCACCACCGGAGCGAGCGCCGCCACCGTGCAGATGACCGAGGTGATGGTGGGAATGAGCGAATACACCGTCACGTCCACCAAGCCCGTATATCCGCTCATAAAACGGCTCGTCTGACTGACGAGCGATCCGCCAAATCGGCTGGTGTGAAACGTCATGGACTGGTTGGAGAGCGTGTCAAAGCACAGGCGCGCCAGGTGGTAGTTACCAGCGATCTCGAGCTTGTAGACGGTGTAGTCCTGCAATTTGGAGAGAATCTGGCCCACCAGGTTCACAAGCACGAGCGCCATGATGTAAGGGCCAAAGACCTCGAATACTTGATCGCCCGCCACGGGGCCCGCTTGGACGCGGTCGACGATGAGGGCCATCACGTAGGTATTGGCAAACGTGAGCAAAAAGATATAGCCCGCCGACGAGAACACCGAGAGAAAGACAATCAGCGGCTGTGTGCGCGTGACATCCCAAAAACGCCGTAGCGTACGGCGCACGGTCGAGCGCTTGAGCGGGCTGGTGCTTCTCTGAGACATGGGTTTCCTTTCGCATCTGGCAGGGCGAAACGCCATTGTTGCACATTGAATCGCGCTCCAAACAAGCGCGATACGAAAAGCGGCGGGGTGCCTGTGCTTACGCACGCGCCCCGCCGTCTTCTACGACTAGCCCTCGTCTGCCTGGCCCGAAAGCAAACCTGCAGATGTGAGTCCCAAGATCTCGTCGGCTTCCTCGGCATCTTCCAGCGCATCGATATCCTTGAGCTTGCGCTCCATGACGTTGGTACGCGTGGTGATAATGCCCTCAACCGTTTTACCCGCGGTCTCAATCTGCTGCTGAGCGCGGCGCAGCGCCGCCTGATAGCGCGGCAACTCGGCCTTGACGGCGGAGAGCACGCGCAGCACGTCGTCGGTACGCTTCTGCAGCTTAAACGTCTGATAGCTCATTTGCAGGCTGTTGAGGATGGCCGCCATGGTGCTGGGGCCGGCAACGTTGACGTGATAGTCGCGGCCCAGGGTCTCGATAAGACCGGGGCGACTGACGACCTCGGCATACAGGCCCTCAAACGGAACGAACATAATGCCAAAGTTGGTCGTCGCGGGCACGCTCAGGTACTTTTCGCAGATGTCTTTGGCCTCGCGCTTGACCATCATATCAAGCGTCTTGCGCGCGGCGGCAACGGCCTCCGCGTCGCCCGACTCCTGCGCATCAAGCAGATGCTCGTACGCATCGCCCGGAAACTTGGAATCGATCGGCAAGAGCACGGGAGCACCCTCGTCCACCGGCAGCTTGACGGCAAACTCAACCCGTTCCGAGGCACCAGGCTTGGTGGCGATGTTTTCCAGATACTGGTCGGGCGTGAGGATGTCCGCCAGGATCGCGCCCAGCTGAACCTCGCCCAAAATGCCGCGCGCCTTGACGTTGCCCAGCACGCGCTTAAGGTCGCCCACGCCGGTGGCAATGGATTGCATGTCGCCCAGTCCCTTGTACACAGCCTCGAGCTGGTCGCTCACCTGCTTAAACGACGCCGACAGACGGTCATTGAGCGTACGGGAAAGCTTCTCGTCCACCGTAGCGCGCATCCGATCAAGCTGCACGCTGTTGTCCTTGCGGATAGCGCCCAGCTGAACATCGACCGTCTCGCGCACTTTGTCCAGACGGTGTTCAATACCTTCGCGGTTGGCGCCCAGCTGCTGGGCCGTCTCGCGACGTAGGTCGTCCATGCGGTCGCCAGCCTGCGAGAACTCGCGTGCGATAGTCAGGTAACGCTGCTGTTCCACGGCACCATCGGTCGCCTGCTGCTGTGCAATGGCATTTGCCGTGCGCTGGGTTTCGGTCATTACGACGTTTAAGCCATCAAGTGCGCTATTGGCCCGCTCGAGTGCCGCCAGCGTCTCGGCGCCGCTATCGTTGCGCTCTCGCAGTTCGACACGAAGGCTCTTGAGCTGCACCGCGCAGGTGACGGCAACTCCCGCCGCAACCAAAGCAATTACAACAAGCGCAATATCCACCGCAGACATATGCTCCGCCCTACAAAGTCCGTATCGATCAACCGCGAATTATCTTACCCCGTCACACGCAAGAAGCGCTTGCCCCCATATAGAAGAATAGACCCTACTTTATGGGAGCCGAAACGCTAGCTCCCCCAACCAGCACGTACAGCCGTCGCAACATCACCCAAACGCCGGCCAAGGGCCGCCAGATGCCGAAGCACCTCTTCGGGAGAGGCGCCATTGAGGATGCACGTGAGGGCATACGAAGCCAAGAAGATCGCCACGAGCCCCAGCGGGATGACCACAATCATCGCCAGTGTGCGCAGGCGTTGGCCCAAACGACGTCGACGGGTACGGCGCTTGTCGAACGCAAGCTCCTGCGCATATGAATCTTGCTGTACGGAATAGCTCTCTGAGGCCACCCCACCCGCAGGCGAAACCGCAGGCGCGGCATTTTGCGCAGGAGCCTGGGCAGCCGCCCCTTGCATTTGCATCTCCATAAGCCGTTGCTGCTGGCGCAACATGCGTTCGGCTTGTTGCCGCGGGGTCTCAAGAAACAGGTCCATGCCGGCCTCCTCAATCGAAGCATTTGACGCTTACGCCCAGCATCCCGCACCGCCATGACCGCGACAACGCAAACCGCTGCAATAGCTACAAAGTTTCTTTTGACGGAAAACCGTCGAAAAGCCCAACAACTCCCCTACCAGCACTTTCTTTGAGCTTTTTTCGATTATGAGCTTTCGCCCTTCCGCCAGCCCACCAACTGACCAAAAGCTGGCCAAAACTTGACGGAAATTGTGGAGACAGGGGCCTCGAGCAAGGCTCGAGGCCCCGAAAGGTGCCGCCTGGACAGTTAATTCAGATTTGTATAAATCAAACCCCCTGAAGTAACCTGAAAATCATCCGTCGAGCGCCCATGGGCCCCGCAACAGGCATCCAAAGTGCCAAATCGGATACTTCGCACCATCTAAAAGCACTCGGCAGGCCTTCAAGAGCGCATAAAGCAGCCAACAAGCCGACCGAAATATACAAATCTGAACTAACTGTCCGCCGTCGTGGAAAAAAACGGCCTCGAGCGCCAAAGGCGCTCCCGGCCGTTCTCAATCGAGACGAGTTACATGCCCGCGAGACCTCGAGCGGCGGTAGCGCACATAAACGCCAGGGCCAGGATCACGAGCGAACCGGCAATGTCGGCCAGCACGCCCGTAAGGCGCCGCTCGAACAGCCAGCTCTCGAAGTGCGGAGCGACATTGCGCCACACGCGCCACAGCAAGATGCCCATGCCGATGACACCCGGAATATTGAGCAGCAAGATCTCGGAGCACAAAAGACCGATCAGGTTGCCGGCGGCAAAACCAGCGTCGCCCTCGCAGTATTTGCGATAGACCATGTACAGCATGTATGCCACAAACGGCTGTAGGCACGCAGAGATAAACGTGACAACCATCGAGGGATCCTGCGAAAAGACCTCGGTGAGCTTATCGACGCTCGCGGCATCCTTCGAGGCCAAGAACAGGCCGATGACCACCACAGGCACCACGCCCAAGATGACCTCGACCATAGTGAACAGCTTGGCAGTCAAATCCTCACTGGCAGAATTCAGATGCGGCGCCCACTCAGGATGAGCATGCGCCCCAACCTTCTTCTCCTTATCGGCACGATCGGCCTTTTTGCCCTCGGCAACCCGACGACCAGGATCCTTGCGAGTTCCCGCCGCAGCGATCCGAGCCCGAGACTTCTTACCCATAAAAAACACCCCATCAGATAGTAGAAAAACTAAAAGTCGCTACCCAGTGTACCCCACCCATGAACGGTGCCGTCCCAACCAGTCCCCATACAAAAACGTGCCGCCCCGATAGGGGCGGCACACAAACTTCTTATCAGCTTTTCTGTAACGAGCACGCAACGACCCGAAGCCGGAGCGCAGGGCGGGGAAATACCTTTGCCTCGCGCGACCCTGCGGAGCCGTGAGCGAGAGGGAAAGGTATTTCCCCGCCCTGCGCTCCGCAGCGGCCAGCGCCACGCGCTAGTAGTTCACCACCTGCTCCTCAAAGTACGCCTTGGGGTGGTTGCAAACCGGGCACACCTCAGGCGCCTCGGCACCAACATGCAAGTGACCGCAGTTCAGGCACTTCCACACCTTTACGCCCTCGCGCTCAAATACCTCACCCGATTCGATGCGTTCAACGAGCTTGTTGTAGCGTTCCTCGTGAGCCTTCTCGACGGCGCCGACGCCACGGAACCTCTCGGCGATCTCGACAAAACCCTCCTCCTCGGCGGTCTTGGCAAACTCGTCATACATCGTGGTCCACTCGTAGTTCTCGCCGGCGGCGGCATCACGCAGATTATCCAGCGTATCCGGGACAGCGCCGTCGTGCAGATACTTAAACCACAGCTTGGCGTGCTCGGACTCATTGCCCGCCGTCTCGGCAAAGATGTTCGAGATCTGAACGTAACCGTCCTTCTTGGCCTTGGACGCATAGTAGCGATACTTGGTGTGCGCCTGGGACTCACCGGCAAAAGCAGTCTCGAGGTTCTTCTTGGTTTGGGAGTTCTCAAAATCCATAGGTGTACTTCCCTTCAACACACGCCGCCCATGGGCTTTGAGCGGCCTTGTATTTAGGATGCCCTCATGGCGAGAATCTAAACCTTACAATCCTGTTCTTCAAATTTGAGCAGACTATATGCTCAGCCAACGATCGCCCTCAGAGCGACAAAAACCCTCGCGCTCCAAGTCGGCCAAAATATTCGTAATCAAGTCGCGCTCGACCGGCCCGCGACCGGCAGCCGCCTCCATCTCGTTAACGCCCGCAACAGCTTCATCGAGCGCAATGCCTTCTGGCTGCCCATCGCGCGCCGCCAGCAGCATGCGCACAATATGGGCGCGCTTTTGACGGCGCGAGCCCTCAAACTTGGACTGACGGCTATAGCCCGCCGATCGCCTGGACGGATTGGGCAGCGTCTTTTTTAGATACGCACCGTAATCCAGCAACGCGTAATACCACGCGCGTGGCGTGTCAGCACCGTCTTGAGGCACGGCGAAGGGGGCAATCTCGTCCGTCACTGCGCCGGGGGCAGCCGGACAGGCGGCTTGAATCAGCGGCACCAGCTCGCGATCGGGAACGGCCGGCACATCGGGAAAGAAATGATGCAAAAAGACCGTGCGCACGTTAGTCTCCAAATACACACCCGGAAGATCGAACGCAAACGAACGAATGCCCTGCGCCGTAGCCGGTCCAATGCCGGGCAGCGCAACTAGATCGCGCGTCTCGCGCGGAAACTCCCCGTCCCAGTCTTCCACAAGCTGTTGCGCGGCCCTGTGAAGCGCTAGGGCGCGGCGATTGTAGCCCATCCCCTGCCACGCATCCAAAACATCGGAAGGGGCGGCCTGGGCGAGCGCTTGGACGGTCGGAAAGCGACTGAGCCACGCCGGCATGCGCGTCTCCACGCGCGGCACCTGCGTCTGCTGCAACATGACCTCGGAGAGCCAGATAATATACGGGTCGCGCGTGCGACGCCACGGAAGGTCGCGATAACGCAGGACCCCTTCCGAACGAATCATCGAACGAAAGGGGTCCTGAATCATAGCTATACTCCTTATGCAGCGCTATTCCTCCCGGCAAACGCACGCACAGCCGGCATACTCGGGAAACGCATCGCGATCGGCGAATTTGGGATTGACGGCCGGGAACTGGCGGAGAGCGACGACATCGACCAACGAAATAGAATCGAGGTAGTCGCGCATCAGCGCCTGGGCACCGGCCCACAGGGGATGATAACAGCACGAACCCATACGCGCACACTCTCCATTAGGCGCAGTGCAATCGTTCATAACCATAGGACCCTGAACGGCCTCGACAACCTGACGAATGGTGACATCATTCGGATTGACCTTTAAGCGCATACCACCGTGAACGCCGCGCAGACTCTCCACAATACCAGCCTGGACCAAGCCGTGCTGAATCGAACGAGCAAACGAATACGGAACGTTAACCTCTTCGGCAGCGGTGCGAACAGAAAGCAACCTCTCCGGCTCCTCGGCAAGCATCGCAAGCATGCGAAGGGCATAATCAGTCTTCCTCGATATGTCCATTACTCCCCTTTCAAGGAATAGAAACAGCTCGAACGAGCTCCGGGGCCGAGCCCACGTCGAGACGCCAAATGACCACCATGGCAACCGGACGAAAATCGGTTACCCACTGAAGGCCGAGATCCTAGAGGAATGCATCACCCCCCCCCGACCGACATTGGTATTTAGTATAACCTAACCCCCTACCTCATTAAACAAGTGTTGCGCAACAAACTCGCTGTTTACGCATGTATACTTGAAAGATTTCACGCACAAATTGGAAATACGGACTTATAGGACAAAATGTGTGTCCCAATAGAACATCCGTTTCCATCCATTAATCCAGTCAGAACGGGTACGGGCCCCTGTGGTGGAGGTCCTCCCGCACGGCCCTGTCACCCCACTCCGGCCCTCCGTCCTCGTGTCCCCCGAGTGCGCGTGGCGCCACCGGAACACCGCCTTCGCGCGCTTGGTCCGACCGCCGCAGCAGGGGCGATAAACGGCCTTCATGGGCTCCTCTTCCGAAAGGGTATTTAACGGTTCCGGAAAAGGTTATCTACCGGCGGGAACGATAGGCAACCGGACACACATTCTGTCCGAGCGGTTAAAAGCGGACGTGGGATTTAAACGGCTGAAAAAGGGGCATCGACCTGCGCCGATGCCCCCAACATGGACACACATTTTGTCCTATAAGCCTGAAAATACCCCATGAAACGCAAAAAGCCACGTCCGAAGACGTGGCTTTAATTGCGTTGGCGGGAAGTACGGGGCTCGAACCCGCGACCTCCGACGTGACAGGCCGGCGCTCTAACCAAACTGAGCTAACTCCCCAGGCAGTCGTTCGCGTTTGTTTCCGCTCGCGTGCGCTGCGGGGATTAGTATACACAGAAGTCTGTCCGGTGCGCAACAACTTTTTTGAAAATATTTTTTGGGCCCTCCGGGAGGGTCTCCGGGGCCCCGTTCTCCTCGGCGGGGTTGCCTGATGGTTGTTGTTGAACTTCGGCCTTTGGCTCAAAGAAAAACGGGAGATGCAATCTGCATCCCCCGTTTTTGTTGCGTTTACTATAGGTCAATAAAATTGGTGCTTATGATCTTGCCGTCCTTGACGAGCATTCTGGCCATGGTGGGGCCTCGGGTGCCTCTAGGGTAGCTGGCACTGCCCGGGTTGAGAACCAAGCAGCGGCCCACTTGGGCCTCTTTGGTTACGTGCGTGTGGCCGTTGATGGCTACGTCCACAGATCCAACCGGGAGGTCTTCGCGGTAGTGGGCTACGGCGAATTTAAGCCCTTCGTAGGTGAAGAGGGCCAATCGATCCACATCGGGCCCGTAATCGCGGTAGTAGTCGTTATTGCCCAGCACGGCTCGCACGGGGGCGATAGTGCACAGGTGCTCATAGTCCATCTCTGACGTTAGGTCTCCCGCATGGATGATCAGATCTGCGCCCTCTAGCTCGTCCAAAAGCGCAGGAGAAAGATAGCCGTGGGTGTCCGAGATGATGTCGATGCGCTTGGCGTTTGCACTGTTCATGGGATCCCTTCCGTAAAACCAAGCTGAAATGCGCATGCAAAAGGCCCCACAGCTCCGCAGACGATTTACGTCTACAGGACTGCGGGGCCAGCGTGTTAGAGACTCAGAGCCTTCTTGAGCGGCACGACACGGCGGCGCGAGACCGGAACACGCTCGTCAACGCCCGTAATACCCAACTGGATGGCGCCCGAGGGAACCGCCTCGACATCGGTGACACACGCCAGGTTAACGATGTAGCGACGGTGCACGCGGAAGAAACCAAAATCGCAGAGCTTGGCTTCGAACTGCGCCAGCGAGGTCGTCGAAAGAAAGCGATCATCCACGGTATAGATGCAAGAATAGTCATCCTTGGCCATGATGAAGCGGATGTCGTCCACGGGAATGAGTACCTTGCGGCCGCCCTTTTCCACCGGAATGCGTTCGATGGTCACCTTGCTATCCGCGACGGGCTTGGTGCGCTGCAAGACCTTCTCAATCGCACGATCCAGGCGAGCCTCCTCGACCGGCTTCATCAGATAGTCAACGGCATCGACGTCAAACGCCTCGACCGCATGGTCGCTGTACGCGGTCACGAACACGATTGCCGGCGGGTTCTTAAGCTTATGCAGAGCCTCGGCTAGCTGCAGACCCGACGCGCCAGGCATCGAAATGTCCAGAAACACGACATCGACGCGACTTTCCATAAGCATTTCGATGGCGGAGCGAACGGTCGACGCCTCCGTGATCGTGCCGATCTTGCCCGTCTGCTCGAGCAAGAAGCGAAGTTCCGAACGAGCCGGCGCCTCATCATCCACAATCATCGCACGCAGCATAGCGATAAAACCTTTCGTCAACAAACTACGCCGGGCAACCGCCGTACGGCGTTAAACCCGTAGCCCTTTATTTTACTCTTGAATATCAAAGATACTCTCTGACAAATCTAGATGCAGGAGTACTTTGGTGCCTTTGCCCGGTGCCGAGTCAACACGCGTGTAGGAATGCGGTCCAAAGAAGCGATGGATGCGCTCCGAGATATTGTGCATGGCGACACCGGCACCGCCCCCCTGCGGAGAACTGGTATCGGGACGGGCAGAGCGCTCGTCAAACAGCTTGGCGGCAGTGCGTTCGTCCATACCCACGCCGTTGTCTGCCACGGTAACGAGAATGGCGTCATCGCCATCCTCACGCACCGACACATCAATTTCCAGTGCGTCGGCATCACCCATGCCGTGGCGCACGGCATTCTCAACGATCGGCTGAATCACAAATGCCGGCACCAGCGCATCCTCAACACCCTCGGATACGTCAAAGGTTGCCAGCACGCGGTCCTCGCCAAAACGTGCCTTCTCAAACGTCAGGTAGCGTTTGGTCTGCGCGACCTCGCGCGAAACGGGAATCAGCGAGCCCGAATTGTCGAGCGTGGCGCGATAGAACGAGGAGAACTCGCGCAGCAGCTCGCGGGCGCGAAGCGGGTCGGTACGCGTAAACGACGCGATGGTATTGAGCGTATTGAACAGAAAATGCGGATTGATCTGAGCCTGCAGGGCACGCACCTCGGCGCGAGCAGTGAGTTCCTTTTGAACCTCGAGCTCGTGGATGGCGAGCTGTGTTGACAGAATCTCGGCAAACCCCGACGCAAGCGCATACTGAGTGCGATCGACAGCGCGAGGCGACTTGTAGTAGAACTTGAGCGTTCCGACGGTGCGATCACCCACCTTGATGGGGGCAACGATGCCCGCGGGGACCTGATTGTGCGAGCCATCCGAACCCACCACGTCCACCACACGGTTAAAAGATTGCACGATACCGTGCTCAATCACATAGCGCGTGGCAAACGTATGAATGGGAGAATCGGGCAGCAACCTGTCCTCGAGCTCGCCCGCACAAGCCAAAACGTTACTTTCATCGGTTACGGCAACCGTCATGGCGCGCGTCTCGGGCAGAATACGCCGACACACCATATGTGCAGACTCCTGCGTCAGGCCCCCCTTGATGTCTTCGAGCATGGCGGATGCCACCGAAAGCGTTTCCTCGGTGTACTGGGAACGCACCGAATCGGGATTGAGCGTCAAGAAGATGAAAATGCACAGGAAGATGCAGAGCAGTGCGCAGGCAACGACCGTCGCAATCGGCTCGATTCCGGTGGCCAGGGCAAAAACGAAGTAGGCCATCACACAGATGGCGCAGAACACGGCGACGATACGAAATATAGAAATTGAGCTGTCGCGCTCAGCGCGGCGATTGATCATTCAGCCCCCTCCAAGATGCTAATCAATTGGGCGTCATGCCAGAGCTCGCCCATAATCTTGGGCCAAAAGCTCTGGAACCGCAGATAGCTTGCGGCGTTTTGTCGCGCATAGGTCTTAGCTTCGTCGATGCCGCGACGCCAGATACGCAGGTATCCTTCATGCTCACGAGTAAACATGCTGCGAACCATGGCAGTCTTGCGCACGCGGTCATCAAGCTCGCGCGAAATCCACGGTCCCGGATAGGGCATGAGTGACGCGGCGGTGACGGGAATGAGCTCCTGCTGGTGCGCCGCAAACGCCAACTTAGCCCGCTCGTAGTACCAACGGTACACGTCTTGCATAAAGCGCGGCGAGCGCTTTTCGGATTTGGGCGGAAGATGGCGCACGGTCCACTCATTATCGAACCAGACGTCATAGCCAAACATCCGCATGTTAAAGAGGTAGTCCAGGTCCTCGCCACGGGTGATAAACGGATCGAAGGCCACGCGGGTATAGGCGCGGGCATGCAGGGCCATCAAGCCGCCGCACACATAGTTGGATCGTGAGATACGGGTGCCCGAGAGCGCCTTTTTCATCCAGCGGTTGAACTCGATGCGCTTGGTCCACCAGCGATGGCAAATGCCAACTTTGTCTGTAGGGGCCAGCGGCGAGCCATCGCGATCGTAAAAATAGCCGCTCTTGACGAGAATCGGCAAGCCCTGACGCGTCTGCTGCCCCAGCGCGTAAGTCGCACGTTTCATAAAGTCGGCATCGATGACGGTCTCGTCGTCATCCAAAAAGATGACGGCATCGTGGCCCAGCACGGCGGCACAGGCAAGTCCCATATTGCGGATGGCACCATAGCCGCGCAGGCTCACGCATTCGCCCGAACCCTTGGGCGCAATCTGCGCCACGCGGTCGGCGATACGCGATGCCTGGGTATTGGTGACTACGGTGACTTTGAGCGAAGGATGCATGTCGACGATTTCGTGCACGCGCCTTGAGACGGCAGGCGTAGCCGAGACAGGGCAAACCACCAAAAGGATAATCCGCGGAATATCGCGCGCTTGCTCGAGTGAGGCCAGACAACGATCAAGTTCCGGACGAGTGGCGTCAAGTTGCGTCGAATGATCATAGGCACCGGGAGCGTTCGCGTGGGCGTCATCGCCCGCCCAATACGTTGGAATCACAACTGTAGCATTCATGCCTCACCCTCCTTACAGCACAAAAAACGGGGCGCCGCCAAACACAGGCGACGCCCCGCGACCTAGCTGGTTCCATCATACCCACTTGGGCAAATCATTGCTCGCAAGTCACAATGTTTATTGCGGATAACCCCAAAAGAGTATCGTGGACAGGCACAATAGCCGCTCGCTTCTATGCGGCATGTTCTGCCGTCTGAGTCATGCGGGACAGGCGGACCAGCAGCATAAAGCCAACGACCAGCAGCACGCCAATGGAAAGGACGCCCAGCGACGGGTTGCCGGTCAACGAGGTGACGACCGACACTAGGAAGGTGCCCATGACGCTTGCATAACGGCCAAAGATGTCAAAGAAGCCGTAGTACTCGTTGGATTTTTCCTTAGGGATAATGCGGCCAAAGTAGCTACGGCTGAGCGCCTGCACGCCGCCCTGGAACAGGCCGACCATAATGGCAAGCACCCAGAACTCAAAGGCGGTCTTTAGGAAGAACGCGGCGAACAGCACAATGCCCATGTAGGCGGCGACGGCCACCAGAATCATGTTGAGCGTGCCCACGCGTCCGGCGAGCTTGCCGTAAATGATGGCAGAAGGAAACGCCACGAATTGCGTAACCAGCAGCGCCAGGACCAGTTGCGTCGAATCGATACCCAAAGCCGAGCCGTAGCTGGTGGCCATGGAAATGACCGTGTGCACGCCGTCGATATAGAAGAAGAACGCGATCATGTAGACCAGCACGGTCTTGTTGTGGGCAATCTCACGCATCGTGTGAGCGACCTCGGAGAACACACCACCCACGATGTGGCCGATGGTGTCCTCGGGACCGCGCTCGCGACCGTACTTTTGCTTATAGGTGCGAATGAGCGGCAGGGTAAAGATGAGCCACCAGGCACCAGTGATGATAAACGACAGACGCGTTGCCAGCATGGTGGGGACGCCAAGAGCGGGGCCACCCATGATGAGCGCCAGGCAGATGATGAACGGCACGGTGGAACCGATGTAGCCCCAGGCATAGCCCGAACTGGACACGGCGTCCATGCGTTCGTCGATGGTAATGTCGGGCAGCATGGCGTCGTAGAACGTCATGGAGGAGTTAAGGCCGATCGTGCACAACACGTACACGGTCAAAAATGCCATGGCGGACATTGGGATAGCCTGCGCCAGGCAAAGAACCAGGCCCGTGAGGAAGAAGCCCAAGAAGAACTTAATCTTGTTGCCGGCGTAATCGGCAAGCGCGCCCAGAATGGGCATGAGCATGGCAATGACCAGCGAGGCAATCGTCTGCGCGTTGCCCCAAGCAACCACCAAGTCGGCCGACGAGGCACCAGTGTTGATGGCATTAAAGTAGATGGGCACCACCGAGGTGTTGAGCAGCACGAGGGCCGAGTTGCCCACATCGTACATAACCCAGTTACGCTCGAGCTTGGTGTATTTCATGGACGGGGCCCCTTCATATTCGCCCGATATGCAGTCCGTTTATCGTACCCCATTTGCCCAGAAACGCCCGTAAGGTTTCGGCAAAGGGGCACACGCGGGCCCTACTCCTCGCGGTCGAACTCCTCGTCGGCGTCGAGTACGCGGCCGCTGTAGTTGATATGGCCGGTCACGGCCCCCATGTCGCCGGTCTCGATAAAGCGGGCGACGGTGAGCTCGTAATCGACCAGCGCACGCTCAAAGACCTCGGGGAAGCTCTCGGTCGAGACCTCACCGGTAAAGGGATTCTTCCATGCCAGGTGGCCCAAGTTGCCGGTGCGCTCGGGCGGCTCGGCCGTTACGCGATGCGCAAGGCCGTCGAGCAGCGAATAGTCGTGCACCAAGCCCTCAACCAGGGCAATCGCGCGCGTCTTGGCAGAACCGGCAGGCTCAATGGCGCGATAGAGCATCTGCATGTCCGAGACGGCACCGGCGTACTCCCCCGTCGGGATGTCGATACCGTACACGCGCCCGGCGACATAGCTCATCAGCACGCCGGCAACGCGATTGATGCGATCGGTGGTGACGATCTCGCCCGCCGGCGGATAGTCCTCGACCGTGGCCCCATCACGCTTGAGCTGCAGCATCAGCACGTCCAAGTCGCTTTCGAGCACGGCATGGACCTGGCTGCCCGAAGCCTCGAGCTCGGCGTCGGACTCAACAATGCCAAACTGCTGCTCATAGACAAAGGGGTGGGCGTTACGGTCAAGTACGTAATGCGACAGCAGGCCCAGCGCAAAGGCACGACCCAGATTGGCGTCGCGCGGCTGCAGGTGCGACACGCCGTCGCGCAGGCACGAGAACTGGCGCGACATGCGTGAGCGGTGCATGACCTGAGCAAGCGACGTGCAATCGGAAATGCGCGGCGTGAGCATGTGGAAGAAAAACGGGTCGGGGCCCTGGTTGCCCAAAATAAAGGCGATGCGCTCCTCGTCAGACGCAATAACGCCCTGCGGAAGACGGTCGATGCTTTCCTCGCCGAACAGATGATGCGTAATAAGCGCAGGCATAATGATCCTTTCGATTTCATTCGATGTCACCCATTATGCCCACCGCACGCCCATGCCAAACTCGCGATGCCAAGTGACGCCGAGTAGAGTCCGTTACGCAAGCCCCAGGCGTGCCTTAACCTCGGCAGCGCGACGACGGGACACGGGCACCGTCGAGGTTACGCGATCGAGCCTGAGCTCCATAAGACCCGTGGAGCCGATCTCGACATTGTGCACGTCTTCCAAATTGACCAGATAGCTTCGATGGACGCGAATAAAGCCCTCGGAGCCCAAACGACGCTCGAGCGAGGAGATAGACTCATTAATCAGGTACGTTCCCTCGGAACAGACAGCGTTGCAAAAATCGGCGCGTGCCTCAAAGTAGCAGACATCGGCGACGGGAATGAACACCTTTTTGCCCCCACGGTCAACCGTCAGGCGCAGGGGCTGGCGTGGAGCGTGGACAACACGACGGGCACCCAGGGCGGTCTCGATCTTGTCGAGCGCCTTTGATAAGCGGGCATCCTCGACCGGTTTGACGACGTAATCGACAGCATCGAGGTTATAAGCGTCCGCCGCATACTCGGCAAATGCCGTCACAAACACCACGACCGGCGGCGTCTTTAGGTTCTGCAGCGTCTCGGCAAGCTCAATTCCCGAGCGACCGGGCATGGTAATGTCTAAAAACAGCACGTCGGGCTTGTTCGACAGAATCGACTCCACGGCTTCGGTGACATTGCCCGCCTCGGCAATCTGACCCACACGTGCATCCTTTTCCAACAGATAGCGTAGCTCAGCCCTAATGGGAGGCTCGTCATCAACCACCAAGATGTTCCAGACCTCGGACATGTGCGCTTCCTCTCTTCTCAATCCAACCGCGTGCTACACCGTTAGCGGCGCCGGCTCATGCGGCTCGCCGTTTAACTCAACGATGACCTGCGTTCCCACGCCCTCCTGGGACTTCACGCGCATGCCAGAATCTTCTCCGTAAAAGAAATGAATGCGCTGAAGCACGTTAAAGAGCGCCAGCCCGCAACCTCGCTTGATGGAGCCGTCGGCGGTAATGCTCTCGGGCTCCTCTCGGCGATGTTGCTCAAACAGATGCGCGCAGACTTCTTCGCTCATACCGATGCCGTCATCTTCAACGATGATCTCCAAGCCGTCATCGGTCTCAAAAGCCCTAACACGAATAGAAAGCGGCTCGGTCTCGCGCTGCGCATGCTTGATGCAGTTTTCGAGCAGCGGCTGCAAGATAAACGGCGGCACCAGGCTGTCGCGCACCTCAAAGTCGATGTCGACCGAAACGCGCAGACGGCCGTCGCCATACCGGGCCTGCATAAGATTGATATAACGGGTGCCCTGTTCCACCTCGTGCTCGAGCGTGGTGAGCGTATCGGAGTCAGAAAGCGTCTGACGATAGTAGTTTGAAAAGTCGATCAGCAGCGATCGCGCCTTGTCGGGCTCGGTTCGAACGAGCGACACGATCGTGCTAATGGTATTGAATAGAAAATGCGGGTCGACCTGCGACTGCAGAGCGCGGAGTTCAACGCGGGCCGTGAGTTCATCCTGGCGCTCGAGCTCAAAGCTGGCGAGCTGCGTGGAAATTAGATCGGCAAAACCCGAGGCAAGCGCCGTCTGGCGCATATCGATGCTGCTCAGGCGCGGGTAATACAGCTCGAGCGTGCCCACGCAATGCCCGCGCACGGTAAGCGGCGCGACAATGCCGGCGCGCAGGCGGGGAAAATAACCGCCCGTCTCACTGGAGGCGTCACGCGAAAAAACGCTCTGCTCGCCCGTCTCAATCACGTTGAGCGTGGTCTTGAGCACTACCGGGGTTCCGGCAGGGCACTTTGCCGAATCCTCGCCCCAGCTTGCCAGCACCTGCTTGCCGTCGGTAAAGCAGATGGCAGAAGCGATGGTCTCGGACAGGATGATTTTAGAGGCACCCAGGGCCGCTTCGGGCGTAAGACCGCGCGACGTATAGGCAAATATTTTTGATGCGATGGCGAGCGTACGGTCGGTTGCGCTCGATGTGAGGTCGTCGGGGACCACAAAGACGTACGAGAAGAAGAAGCACAGCATGACCAGGCCGGCAATGACGACGACGCCTGGAACGGGATTGGGATTGTCGGTTAAATCCCAGATGAGCAGCAGGATAAGCGCCGGAACGACAACGCCGAGCAAGATGGCTTGGACCACATGCTGAGCAGTTCGAAAGACCTTGGTCGAGTTATAGCTCTTGCCCAAGATCAGCCTGTTTAAATCCACCGTCATCCCCTTCTATCTAACGCACCCATAGCAATAAAGAGGGCCGCAAGCGACCCTCTCCATTGCATTATGCAATCAAATACTGTGTTTTACATCCAGCCATCGATGAACGGTAGCTTAGGCGCTGTACTTGTTTGCCTCGCCGAAGGTGCCGGCCTCGACAATCCAGCCGTCCTTCATGATGACGTCCATGTTGTCGGTGTTGAGCACGTGGATGTCGGCGGCGACGTCACCGTTGACGACCAGCAGGTCGGCGCACTTGCCAGCCTCAATGGAACCGGTCTCGTCCTCGATGTGGCACATCTTGGCACCGTTGAGGGTGGCGCAGGTGATGGTCTCGACCGGGGTGAAGCCGATCTTGTCGACGAACTCGTACATCTCCTCGATGGAGCAGGTGCCGTACGGGGTGACGAAGGAGAAGGAGTCGGAGCCGATCGTCATGACGACGCCGCGCTTCTTAGCCTCACGCAGGCAGTCGTAGTTGCGCTGCAGCTCCTTCTCGACCAGGGTGCCCTCGTACTTGTCGTGCAGCTCGGGGACGTAGACGGGCGGATAGGTGGCGTACCAGGTGGGCAGGAAGGCGATCGTCGGGGTGAAGAAGGTGCCCTGCTCGGCCATGAGATCCATGGTGCGCTCATCGATATCGAAACCGTGAATCAGCTGCTCGCAGCCAAAGCGGACGGAATCGTAGGCAGCAGCGTGGTTGTTGTAGCAGTGGCTCCACACGGGGATACCGACCATCTTGGCCTCTTCGACCACGGCCTGGATCTCCTCGGAGCAGTAGTGCTGGTCGCGACCGGAGTCCCAGCGCCAGATGCCGCCACCGGTAGCCCAGATCTTGATGGCATCGGGGTTCTCGCGCAGGCGACGACGGACGGCCTTGCGCAGATCCCAAGGACCGTCGACCTGGTCGCCCCAGGGGTGGGATTCCTTGTTGAGCTCCTGGGTGCAGTGGTGGGAGTCACCGTGACCGGCAACACGGCAGAAGCCGAGGCCGGTGGCCAGAACGCGCGGGCCCTTAAAGACGCCCTTGTCGATGCAGTCGCGAATCTGGATACCAAAGCGGCCGATCTCGCAGACGGTGGTGAGGCCGTGGGTGAGGCAGTCGTAGGCCTGCTTGACGGCGACGGCCTGCTTCTCGAGGAGCGGCTGCATGACCCAATCGGTGTCATCGTCGGTCAGGTTGCCCGAGAAGTGCAGATGGGTGTCGATCAGGCCGGGAAGGACGGTCTTGCCGGCGGCGTCGATAATCTCAACGCCCTCAGGAAGGTCCTGCATAACACCGGCGTACTCGATCTTGCCGTTTTCATCGACGAGAACGAGGGAGTTCTCGACCGGCTCGGCACCGGTACCGTCGATGAGCTTGCCGCCAACGATTGCATACTTAGTGGACATGGTTCCTCCTTATGGATCCATATAGTGGGCGAGGCCGTGTTGGATTAAGGCCTCACAAAGCTACCCAAGTGTTGCCGGGTTCGGTGCACGGGAGAGAGGGTCCCGCGCACCCGATCCGCCCCGGCTAGGCGTTACTTTTTGCGGGAATTGGTGAAAGCCATAAGGGCCAGGCCAATAGCCAACCAGCCGATCACGATGCTCCACTCCACCATGTTGAGGGAGGCGGGAGAGAACGGAATCACGAGCAGGCCGATGATGATGGCGCAGGCAGCGATAGCGAGGCCGATGCCAAACTTGCCGCCGGGCACCTCGTAAGGACGAGGCAGGTCGGGCTCGGTAAAGCGCATGCGCAGGCAGGCAAGGGCGACCATACCGCAGGAGAAGATGAAGGCGAGAGCCGACACGTTGGTCAGAGGAATGAGCATGTTCTTGCCCAGGAACGGACCGATGACGGTGATGACGCCCAGAACGACGCAGGCGAGCTTGGGAGCGCCGGACTTGGGGTCGACCTCGGCGAATTTCTCGGGCAGCTGGCCTTTACGACCCATGGCGAGCATGATGCGGCTCGTGGCGCCGTAGAAGGAGTTCATCGGCCCCATGGGTCCAAGCGTGGCGATGACGAGCATGGCCAGGTACAGGAGCATGTTGATGCCCTTGAGGCAGGCAAGCGCGGGAACCGGGCTCTTAACAAACTCATGCCAGTCGAGGATGGTGCCAAACGAGTAAATGCAGACCATGTAGAAGCCGCCGGCGGCCAGCAGGGCCAGGGAGATGATCTTACCGAACTTGTTCCAGTTAAGGCCCTCGGCTGCTTCCTCAGCCTGCTGAGGAATGGTGTCGAAACCGGCGTAGAAGAACGGGGTCAGTACCAGGACCGACACGATACCGGCGAACAGGCTGGTGCCCTCGGTGGCGGCCTTACCGCCGCCAGCGCCGGCGACCTGGGAGAACACAGGCATGGCGTTGTCCGGCGAGCCGGTGAACAGCGAGACGCCCATGGCGAGCAGCATGCCGCAGAGCAGGGCCTTGGTCAGAAAGGCTTGGAGTTTGGCGGCCGAACTGGCACCGCGAAAGTTGAGGAAGATGACGTAGACTGCAAAGCCGAGCGCGATCAGCGTCGGGAACAGGTAAACGTCGGCACCCAAGATGGTGTAGAGCTTGACGGCGCGCAGCCACTCAAGACCGGGCAGGCTACCGAACATCTCGGACACGAGGGTCGAAATGGCAATGGCCTCCCACGGGCACAGGATGCCGTTGCCCAAGGCCAGGAGCCAGCCGGTGATGTAGCTCAGCGTACGGCCAAAGCTACGATCGACATACTCGACGATGCCGCCCGAGATGGGGATAGCAGCCGTAAGCTCACCGAAAACAGCTCCGACGGGCACGAGGAAGATTGCACCCAAGAGGAATGCGATCATAGCGGGAACGGGACCGCCGCCCACGACCATCCAGTCGCCGACTTGCAGAACCCAACCGGTACCGATGATGGCACCAAAACCGATGGTGAAGAAGTTCCAGAGCGAAAGCGTTTTCTTCATGCCGCCGTTATCCTCGACTGCAACTTCTGCGTTCTTGTCCGCCATTGTTCCCCTCCTTTCCTTTTTGACGCCCCATGGCGTCACCCCTTGCACGACCTGTTTTGCCGCGCGCTTTTATTTCGTGGCTTTAAGATACGGCCTCAGCACAGCAACGCCGCTTGTGACTCGACCGAAGGCAGAACTGCAAAACGAGCGGCGCCGTTTTTGGGACGAACGGCAGCCAATTTCACTGGCCCCGGATAAACGGTTGGTGCGGCCTCGATTCTGCTTGGCTTTCGGCCGCCGAGGCCCACGTCCCCCTTTTCGAGCCGCCCGCAAAGCTTTTGGTGCACGCCCCCATTTGAAGCGCGCCTTTTTATGTAGGATAGGAATCTACACATGAGACGAGGCGATTCGAATGACCAACGAATACAACGACGGCGAGCGGCGTCAACGAAACGTGCGCCTTGCCGGGCGCAACGTACCAACGCCAAGAAACCCTTCCGAGCCAAGCAGGGGCGATGTTGCCATCTCGTCTCGCCAACGCACCACCAACGCAGGGCATAGCGCACGTCAAAGATCGCGTGCCGGGAAGTCCTCACTGCCGATTCGACGTTTGCGCATCGCACTTTGCTCCGTCATGACCTGCCTCATCTTTGTATTTTTAGGTTCTTGCATCTCCCATGGCTCGGCAGGCCTCGAGCCCTCCGTCGAGAGCAAATTGCTTAACGCTCCCGTCGAGCCCGGGTACACATTTGCATTTTCCACCCCGCGTTCGCAATGGAAAGCCGGCACCATGCCCCATATCTACCAAATCGACCCCGCATGGTCGGAGCTGCCCTACGCCGGAGGAACAATCCGCCAAAACGGCTGTGGCCCCACCTGCCTCACCATGGTCTACATCTTTAAGACCGGAAACACCGACAAAACACCGGTCGACATCTGTGCCCTCGCCGAATCTGGCAATTATGCCCCCACCGGAGCCACCGAGTGGTCCTTTATGATAAGCGGTGCGGCACGGCTCCACCTTTCGGGAACTCAGCTCTACAACACACGCAACTCGCTCACACGGGCACTGCGTTCGGGCGTACCCGTCATCGCGTCCGTGCGACCGGGTACCTTCACCAACGTAGGACACTACATCGTACTTTACGGCATTGACGATGCCGACCAGATAGGCGTTTACGATCCCAACTCGCAAAGCCGCAGCGCTCGCCGCTGGGGCGTCGTAGAGGTCCTCAACGAAATCGAAGTCATGTGGGCCTACTACTAATCATCGGGGACGTTCTTAAACGACCAGTTGTTGGAGACAGCCTTACGAACGCTATTCGTGGACGGTCGTAGAGGACTGTCCCGAACTGCCGGAAACTACCGCTAACGGAAAATGCGTCCCACTTTGGAGCTCGCTAATGGGATGTGCTTTCCGTTAGTGGCCCGTTTGGGAAACTGTGGACCACTTTTCGGCCAAATTCCGGGATGCATTTTCCGGTTGAAGACCTTAGAGGAAACTGCGCCCCATTTTGGACGCTCATTCTGGGATGCACTCTCCCACGGCCTGCAACGCCCCTCATGAACAGCCGCCTCAATAGCAAAAGCCCCGCAGTCGGAGCGGACTGCGGGGCTCATGAAGAGAGGCTAGTTTGTGGGCGCTTTGCCTGGCGCCCACGAGAGATACAACAGAGTAGAGACTACTCGTGGATGCGGGTACCGGAGAGGCCAGCCATGGTCTCGGCGGCCTTGTCCAGAGCGCCGATGATGCAGGTGCGGCCCTTGCGGGAACGGGCGAACTTGATAGCAGCGCGGACCTTGGGCTCCATGGAACCCTTGCCGAACTGACCCTCGTCGGCCAGGCGCTCGGCCTCGTCGGCGGTGAGGTCCTCGAGCTCCTCCTGGTTGGGCTTGCCAAAGTTGATGGCGACATGCTCAACGGCGGTCAGCAGGAACAGGACGTCGGCATCACAGTCCTCGGCCAGCAGCTCGCCGCCCAGGTCCTTGTCGATGACAGCGGGAACACCCTTGTAGCAGCCCTTGTTCTCGTAGTCGCGGACGACGGGGATGCCGCCGCCACCGCAGGCGATGACGATGAACTCGTTGTCGAGCAGATTGAGGATGGAGTCAGCCTCGACGATCTTCTTGGGATCGGGGGAGGCGACGACGCGACGCCAACCGCGGCCGGAATCCTCGACGAAGACCTTGGAGGGATCCTCGGCCATGAACTCCTTGGCCTGCTCCTCGGTATAGAAGGGGCCGATGGGCTTGGTCGGGTTCTTGAACGCGGGGTCGTCCGGATCGCACTCGATCTGGGTGACGACGGTGGCGGCGTGCCAACGCTTGTAGCGCTTGTGCATCTCGCGGCCGATGCCCTGCTGCAGGTGATAGCCAATGTAGCCCTGGGACATGGCGCCGCACTCGGGCAGCGGCATCTCGGGGGTGCCGATGGCGTCGTGGGCGGCGGCGAAGGCGTTCTGGATCATGCCGACCTGCGGGCCGTTGCCGTGGGTGATGATGATCTCGTTACCCTGCTCGATGAGGCCGAGGAGGGCGTGGGCGGTATTGCTCACGGCCTCGATCTGCTCGACGGGGTTGTTGCCGAGGGCGTTGCCACCGAGGGCGACGACAATACGATCGGGCTTGCCAAGAGGCTTAGACATTGCTGGAATCCTTTCTGTAAAAGGCCTACAACCCATTAATAACCCGCGTCCGTGCGATACACGAGTTTATTAAGGTTTATATTCTCTTTATCGCTCATTTTATTCATTTTTAAAATAGCTAAGCGGCGAACGGTCGATTTTACCCGCTCAGCGTAAAGAACCCCAGCTCAGGCACATCTAAGCCATTTACGTGCAACTTTATTTAAATACAGCAGGGATTAGAGTGAATTATGCAAACTATATCTTTGCTAAACACAAAACGGACAGCGCAATATCTTACTCGCACTATACGAGATTCTATGCACTAATAAGACGAGTATGCACCCCGACAAAAACATGGGGCATTTCATCCATCATAAGGAATAAAGAAGAGCTCCAAAAAGGTGCCCAGCCCCCAAAGCACCGGGATTAGACACCGCAACAACCACGCCCCTATCCATCCCCAAAGTGGCGCGCCTTTCGCGGCAAAGCCGCGAAACAGCGAAAGGGGACAAAAGGCCCCCACAACCACGTCCTTCATCCGCCCACACAATCCGAGGACGTAGTCGTAGCAGGATCTGAGGGCTGACCTTCGCGGACACTCCGCAGGACGAAAGAACCCCCGCCGCACGTAGTGCGCAGCGGGGGTTCTTTCATGTCCGAGGACGTCCGCGAAGGTCAGCCCTCAGATCCTGCGGTGAGAGACCTAGGCCTCGTTGTACACCGTCTTGAGCTTCAGCAGGTGAGCGTAGCGGTCCATAGCGGCCTGCTCGTTCTCCTTGAAGAGCTCCTCGGCGCGCTCGGGGAAGGAACGCGTCAGCGAAGCGTAACGGGCCTCGTTCATCAGGAACTCCTGATAACCGCCCGCGGGCTCCTTGGAATCGAGCGAGAACTTCTTGCCGGCAGCGGCCTCGGGGTTGAAGCGGAAGAGGTTCCAGTAACCGCACTCGACAGCCTTCTTCATCTCGGCCTGGCAGTTCTGCATGCCGCCCTTCTTGATGGAGTGCATCTCGCAGGGGCTGTAGCCGATGATGAGGGACGGGCCGTCGTAGGCCTCGGCCTCGTGGATGGCCTTGAGGGTCTGAGCCGGGTTGGCGCCCATGGCGACCTGCGCAACGTAGACGTAGCCATAGCTCATAGCGATCTCGGCCAGGGACTTCTTCTTGGTCACCTTGCCGGCAGCGGCGAACTGAGCAACCTGGCCCAGATTCGAAGCCTTGGAGGCCTGACCGCCGGTGTTGGAGTAGACCTCGGTGTCGAAGACGAAGACGTTGACGTTGTGGCCGGAAGCCAGGACGTGGTCCAGGCCACCGAAGCCGATGTCGTAAGCCCAACCGTCGCCGCCGAAGATCCAGAAGGACTTCTTGGTGAGGTAAGCCTTGTCGGCGAGGATCGCCTTGGAAGCGTCGCAGCCGCACTTCTCGAGCTCGGCGACGTAGGCAGCGGCAGCGGTCTTGGAGGCCTCGGCGTCGTTGACGGAGTCGATCCAAGCCTGGCCAGCAGCCTTGAGCTCATCGGACGGACCATCGGCGGCGATGATGTCCTGGGTAGCGGCAATCAGCTTCTTCTGAACGGCCTCGTAGCCTACGGCCATGCCCAGACCGTGCTCGGCATTGTCCTCGAACAGGGAGTTGTTCCACGCCGGGCCGTGACCGTCCTTGTCCTTGCAGTAAGGAGCGGTGGCAGCGGGGTTGCCCCAAATGGAGGAGCAGCCGGTGGCGTTGGAAATGAACATGCGGTCGCCGGCGACCTGGGTCACCAGACGTGCATAGGCGGTCTCGGCGCAGCCGGCGCAGGAGCCGGAGAACTCCAGGTAGGGCTGCTTAAACTGGCTGCCCTTGACGTTGGCCGCGATGAGCTCCTTCTTCTCGGAGACGTTCTCGACCATGTAGTCCCAAACGGGCTGCTGGTCCATCTCCTGCTCGGTGGGAACCATCTCGAGGGCGCCCTTGGGGCAAACCTTGACGCAGTTGGTGCAACCCATGCAGTCGAGCGGGGACACAGCCATGGTGAACTTCATGCCCTTGGCCTTGGGGCCCATGGCGTCGAGCGTGCGGGTAGCCTCGGGCGCGGCGGCAGCCTCGTCCTCGGTCATCGCGAACGGACGGATGGTGGCATGCGGGCACACGTAGGCGCACTGGTTGCACTGGATGCACTTGGTCTCATCCCAGTGGGGAACGACCACGGCGACGCCGCGCTTCTCGTATGCGGAGGCGCCCAGCTCAAACTGGCCGTCGGCGCAATCGACGAAGGCGGAAACAGGCAGGCTGTCGCCGTCCATGCGATCGATGGGCTCGAGCAGGTTCTTGACCTGCTGGGCGATAGCGGACTTGGTCTCCTCGGAGAGCTCGACGGGAGCGGCGTCCTCGGCGGTAGCCCAGTCGGCCGGAACCTCGAACTTACGGAAAGCGGTAGCGCCGGCATCGATGGCCTTGTGGTTGGCGTCGACGATAGCCTGGCCCTTCTTCATGTAAGACTTGGTAGCCGCGTCCTTCATGTACTGCAGGGCGTCCTCGGCGGGC